>CAZRMQ010000078.1:2198-9751 GCA_964601185.1 uncultured Pirellulales bacterium | reverse complement strand
TTCCTGAATTAATTGCCGCAGTTGCGCTGCGGTCTTGGTGATATTGAAATTCTGCTCAACCTGCTGCCGGGCAACACAACCGAACTGGCGGATTTTATCGAAATCGGAAAGCAAACTTTCTATGACCCCGGCCAGAATATCAGGCTCTGCTTTATCCACAAGAAGACCATTAACGTTGTGCTGCACAAGCTCAGGGATACCGGAAATCCGGGTTGAGACCACCGGCACCTCGCAGGCCATCGCCTCCATCATTGCTACGGGAATACCATCCATATCTCTGTCTTGTGTTATCACACAGGGCATGAAGAATAAACAAGCCTGGCTGAAAAACGGAATAAGCTGGTCGTTCGCCCTGGGACCCAACAATAGAACCTGTTTGGACAGCCCAAGCCGGTGGACCTGCTTTTCGAGATTTTCCTTTTCGGGGCCCTCCCCGATAATCTGGAACAAAAAATCTACATCTCTTTCCTTCAATTTGGCGCAGGCTGCCATGGCCTCGTCCAGACCCTTTTTACGCTCAAGCCTGGCAATGCAAACCATCCTGCCCTGTTCGGGCTGATGAGAAACGTTTCTAAATTTTTCTATATCTATGCCGCAGTGTACGACGTGACATAAATCCGCGATTGATTCGCCGCAGGTTTTTCTTAAATATTCGACATTGAATTGCGAAATAGCAGCTATAAATTTGCATTTAGACAATCGAGGTCGCAGGCTGTTTGCGCTTCTAATAAATATGTCAAAGGCATGTACCGTGCACGATACGGGTAAACCCGTCAACACTCCCAGCATAATCCCAAGACTTAAAGACCGGCTGGCAAAATGCACGTGGATGTGTTCGGCGTCGAATTTTCTACAGCGAAAAGCAAAATCGGAAAGCGTCATTAATTCATAAATAGCCTTTACAAATTCAACGGGACTATAAAAGAGCAAAGTCACTACCCAAAAACAAACCCTGCAG
This sequence comes from uncultured Pirellulales bacterium, assembly GCA_964601185.1. Classification (GTDB taxonomy): domain Bacteria; phylum Planctomycetota; class Phycisphaerae; order Sedimentisphaerales; family Anaerobacaceae; genus CAZRMQ01. Next base: position 8,793 of record CAZRMQ010000078.1, on the reverse strand, counting down.
AAACGAAGAGGGTGAGTAAACATTTCTCGCAAGGTCATCCATATCTGAACGAGGACATTCGAGCGATAAGTAGTCCGCCGGCACCATTTAGCCATAACCTCAGACCAATCTTCGAATCGCTCGCGTTTTCGACTGGCTAATGGCAGAATTTGCCATCCGGCCTTTTCGTGCGCCTCAATTTCGTTGGTGACGAAGGACAGCTTCATGCCTGATGTGACATACGCAATCTTCATAGTTTAGCCGTCGCCGGTACGGCGATGGTCCTTCTTTGCCAGAATATGTACTGTTCTCGTTGTTAGGTCTTCTTCGGATAATTGGCGGAACCGAGCGCTAAGCTGTTCTCTGGGAAGTCCCGAACTGTCGGAACTTTTGATTTCACGGACGATTTCAAAGCCCGCACTATCCAGCAGATGCTTGTGGGTGGAATATGGCTCTCGATTTAAAAGATAGGCCCTTTTGCCCTTTATTAATTTCCACGTCAAATCCGAATAGGCCCGGTGTCCGTTCCATTGTTTTGCCAGATGGTGACATCCAAAGTCGATTTGATGGCTCATAAAACCATCGCTCTTTAGCCACCTGTAAAAAGTCTGGTATGTGTGGACCAGGTCGTCCACATGTTCGAGCACCGCCTGCGAGAAAATCATATCGACGGATTCCCGCTCTACCACGCCGCTGTCATACCAGGGCACAAAATAGCGGATTTCGATGTTATCATTACTTGAAGGACTTAGATTTTTTAGCGTCTCTTTTATGGACCGGATTCTTTCAGCAGCTAGGCAAAGCCTTCGCCTCTCTTCCGTCAGAATATGGTGCGGGAACTCGTAAGATTGCAGAGATGGCTGAATTAAAGGAAATTCCTGCGGGCCTGGAATCGGCTCACATTTTATGAACAGCGCTGTTAACTCATCAAGGATGTTGTAGTTTACGGCTGAGTCTGCATATTTCACTACGTCAAACGCATAGTATTTCTGTGTCCCCGACAGCAGCGCTGCCAGGCCGATACCCAGAGAATCGCCGGGGCCGAACTCGGCAACGACTTTCGGCTGGGTACAAAGGCCGGCCTGTTGCGCCAGGACAAGGTGTCTCAGCCAGATGGAATAACAATAGCGGGCGGAATTGGTCCCGCCGGTTCGATTCGGCATGACTTTTTCAAGTTCCGGGATGTATGTTAATATGCCACTTATTACGTGCTTTAGACTCATATCGGATTCGATAAGATTTCTTTATACACCTTTAATGTTTTTTTGCACACAGCCGATGCCATATAGCGTCGTCTTGCGGCCTCTTTAGCCCGTCGGCCCATTGAGCGGGCGAGATTCCGGTCAGAGAGAATTTTCAAAACAGCTTTGGCAATATCGTTTACATCGTGAGGATCAACCAGTAAACCCGTTTTGCCGTCCTCGACCATTTCCGGTACGCCGCCCACCCTGGCCCCGACCACGGGGACACCAGCAGCCATAGCTTCAGCAATTGACAGCGGCGCATTTTCCTGGAAGGAAGATACCACCAGGCAGTTCGCCTTGGATAATTCAAGCTGAACGTCAGCAATGCTGATATTTCCAAGAAAGCATACGTTGTCACTCAAATTATTTACTTCTACTTCTCGCTGGCATTGCCTCATATATGCAGGCTCGGCAGAGCCTGCGATGCGAAGCTGCGTATCCGGAAAATGCTGCCTAACAATAGTCAAAGCCTTAATCATACCAACTATGTTCTTTAAAGGCCTGACCCTGCTGCAGCAAAATATCCTGCCCGGCTCAAACTGCCAATCGACATTGAAATAGGAATCCGCAATAGGATTATTGATAAGCCAGCTCTTTCGGATATTATTCTTTTTGGGCAGAAATTGTTTGGCGTATTCACTTATCAGGATAACATACTTTTCTCTGCGGCGTCCATAATCTTCGGTCAGCTTCAAAAGCAGCCACTTAAGCCGGCGAAGAGGTCCCCATCGACTATCCCACATTGCATCTTTTTCCATAATCCCATGGATTGTGAGAACGTGTGGGCACGGACAGTTTGCCGCCAAAAAGGCGTGGTTCTGAAAATGCACAATGTCAGGATTGATTTGCCTTAAAAGGGAATTTATCTGCCGTTTGCCTGCAAAAATGTCATAAACGGCGCCAGGCAGAAAACTCCACAGTCCTTTCTTACAAACACGGAAAATATTAATGTTGTTCCACTTCTCATAAGTAGTTTTGCAGCGGCGGTCCTTAATAGCAACGACAGTTAACATCACGTCCGGATGCTTGACAAGCTCATCAACGATGTATTTAGATACACCGGCAACGCCGCCATCAATATGGCTGGCACTTTCCGGGAATAATGTCACCATGGCTATACGCATCTGAAAATCCGTTCAGTTAGAGTAATTAACTCTCCACATATTCCGGCATATCTTCTTCAAGCTCGTCCTCGGCATAAAGGTCCTCTTCCGGCGTGAAGTATGTAGCTGCCTGTTCGCTGGCCATTACAAATACCAGAAATATCCAGAAGTGTTTCTGATACAACTGTGGGACATCCAGACCCATCACCAGCAAAAACGTTAAGATCGCTCTGGCGAGCAGCTTCTCCCATCCCAGCGGAATTCGCCTGACCGTGAACATCAATACAACCATGAACAATACAAAAAGACCGGCGGCAGGTATTCCGTAGAGACCGAGAGCAAAAAAGAAGTCGTTATGCGGTATGATTCGAAGCCCGCTATATTCAAACCAGCCATAATAGCTGGTCCCTATCGGCTTTTCTGCTATACAGCCCAAAGCCTTTTTAATAGGCATCATTCTATAACCGACGGCTTCTTCTGCACGGTATACGTTCGTCAAGCGGTCGGCGACATTGGACTCCAGCCCAACACGGCTTACAATAAAGCCGGCTGAAACAGAAGCCAGCAAAATAACCACCAGTACCAGTGCCGCCAATGCCGGCCTGCGAAGTACCTGGCGCACAAACAACAGGGGGGACAACATTGTAAAGGCCAGCGCTATCAAAGCGCCGCGAGAGCCTATCTTAAGCAGCATTACCGGCAGAGCCAGCATCGAGATAAGATATACTACTCGCCATAACAGCTTTCTATCACGAGCGAATAAGTAAATAGCAGCTAAAAAAGCCAGGCAGACAAGGCTTGCCAACATATTTTCATCGATCGCCTGACCGGCAGTGGCGGCGTATCTCGCTTCAGGTGTGTCATCAACCGCTCTTATCGCCGCACCGGTCATAACCGCTAATGCAATCGTGCCCAATGTACCGAGCACATAAGCTCTCAAAGCCCAGTTGAAAGTTTTCCAGCCGTTTGTATGTAGTATCCAATATACGATAAAAGCAAGCACTAAAAGCTGAATCTGGGTGAATGTACGCCGTATTTCCAGTGTCAGATAAGGTGCGGCCAGCGACACTAAACACACCCAAATTGTATATAGAACAAGCACCCACAACGCTTTATTGTAGAGACGCAAACGGGGACGAGTCATCAACAGGTTCAAAGCAAAACTGGCCGCCACAGCTAAGCCTATGCCTCGGTCGAGACTGAAGTCCGCTGCTGCGCCGATACCCGATCCTGTTGGTAATGCTAACATCATAATACAAAGCGAAAAGGTCGGTTTAATAACCATGCCGATAAATGTGGGCACAGCAATGATTATGATGCCGGCTGTGGTGTTTTTGCCAATAAAGATCACGGCAAAGCCGATCAGGGAAATCACCACCCAAGTCGCGAGAAGCAGAACATTCATCACCGGCGGCAATTGAATATCGGATGTACGCTCCGCCTGCTCGTAAGGCCAATCACCATCATTTATTAAGTCTTCATATTCAGCGTACATAGGGAATTTTGTTCTCACAATTCATAGTTACGTAAAAATCTGCAAAAACGAGCGTACAAAAACAACTGTGAACATAAGTAAGCTGCGGCCTTGGCCGGTGACTTTCGTCCCGCAAGGAACCGAATCTTCTGTCTATGTAATCGGCGTATTTTCGGCAAATAATTTTTGAATCCGTTGCAAATATCTTGTGATACGCGTTTTGCATAGCCTCTTAGAAATACATCAGCCATCCCTTCGGCATTCCAATCCAGAAATCTCACTCCTGGCGCACCGCGAAATACACAGCTTGTAAACCAAAGAATATCAAAATATCGGCTGCCAAAAGTAGGGGTCCTTCCTATAATCGGTGCCGCTGACCAGTCTAAAATGACCAGCCGACCCGATGCTTCGTGAAGACACACATTAACACTTGCAAAATCACCGTGAATAAAAACGTTTTGATCTGTACCACCCCCGATCAGGTCGGGGGTCAAATCAGGGGCCATCCATTCAGGTGGGAGCTGGTACTTTATTTTGTCAGGCAGAACCAATTGCTCATGAATGGCCACCAGCGCTCGACCGGCTCTATTCATTAATTCGAGTACACGGGCGTCCTTATTAATCGCCAATTGCAGCAGTGTCACCAGGCCTTTCAGCCGTTCAAATTCAAGCACACCTTTGTCCCGGTCGAAGTCCAGAACGCTCGGGACATAGAACAAGCCGCTTTCTCTGCCGATTTCACCTGCCCGCACTGTCTTGGTTGCTTCGACCGCCAAAAGGGGAGCGTCACCGACCTTGCGTACGGAGTCAGCGGAAAACTCTATTAATGATTTTCTTCGAACGTCAACCGTCATCTTCTCAGCCTATTACGCCAACTGCACACGGCGATGGGACTTTCCGATAATCGAGTCAGAGACTCGAACTTGCAGCATATCTTCTCGACCGCACCGGTAACTAATTGTGGAACCGCAATCTTGGGCAGATGGAAAAAACCGGCAGGATAAAGCTCCAATATTTCCATCCCGACATCTTCAACGAGCCTGTTCATTTCATCTATAGTCATAACATTAAAAATACTTTGGGAATTTTTTTGTTGATGGCGCATGTATAGCAGTTTAATCCAGGGCGAGCCGTGACTTTGGTGATTGTTAAATACAAGAAAGCCATCCTCGGAGAGCAGTTTTGAAAGGGCCTGCATCGCCGCTGACCGCAGTGTTGGTTCTGCATTGACGAAAAACCTAAAGGCGGTAATTAAATTAAACTTTCTTCCTTCAAATACATTGTCTACGGTGATGTCGGTCTCGATAATTTCCGTTCTTTTGAGTTTCTCTCTGGCAATTCCCAGCATAGAGGCGGATACGTCAACACCCGTTGATGTTTTTACACGGTCTTCAAGAAAACTTGTTATGCGTCCCGTCCCGCAGGCGAAATCGAGCAAATGAATGTCCCTTCCCTCAAAGTATTTCCCTAAAATTTGCAGAATAATTTCCTGCTCGCGCGACCAAAGAAATCTCTCCCAGAGCCGCGTTTCATAGTGCACCTCATACTCAGCGCCTTTGCTCGGATATTTATGAGAGTCTCTGTAAGACAACATCGACAAATCGTTTCCGCTCAATTTCACTAAAACTCAGGAACCAACTGCTTATAAGAGTTAGGACCATTGCAGCAATCACCACGCCTAAGATTTCAAGCCAGCGGTCCGGCGGGGCCAGGTATTTCCACGCCGTAATCAAAACTACCGCCGGCAACGAACCTGATATAGCTGGACGCCAGACGTGGCTAATGCTTTCCGCTGCGGAAATCTGCATTTTACGGTTAAAATAAATCGGCAAAATTAAACCGGATACAAACACCATCGGCAGCAAATTGGACCAGGCTATACCAAGCAATCCCCAATTCAGCACCTTCACCGAAATAACAGCAGCCGTCACGCAAACCAGAGCCATCGAAATCATGAAAATACCAAAAATTTTATGCTGTCCCCGGCCAACCAAAACGAGAAAATTACTGTGCTGCGCCAATTGTAAGCAATGTCCAACCGCAAGGATGGCCAGTATAACACCCATAGTGTTGATCACAGCGGGGTCCTGGATTTTTCCACCTACCCATATCGAAAGAAACTCCCTGCCCATTACTACCAAAAAACAGCCGCCGGGGATTATCATCAGCAGACTGTATTTTTGGGAAAGAAAAGATATTTCCTTGACCCGAAGATGGTCATTCCTGGCATCGAGGTCACTGACAGCCGGCTTAATAGCCGCGGTAAAGGCCTGCAGAAATTGCGAGAGCAGCAAAACTCCCGCCGCTGCTATTTCAAATCGACTTACCTGCGCCGTATCAAGAAAGATGCCGATAATCACGCTGCTTGCCTTATAGATGACAATCGCACCTGCTGCATACATAAAAGTGTTTATCCCATAACCAAGCATCTCCCGCAATAGCTTGAAATCCACGTTAGCAAAAGATAAAGATGCTACCGTCAGGAACTTCCTGACAAAAAGAGAATGTAAAATCCGCAGCAGAACCTCACTCGCTCCGAATGCAAGGCCCATTGTGACAAGGCCGTAACCTTGCAACAGCAAAGCTATCAACAACGCCGTTCGAAACAGCAGCGTAACCAGCATGGCGAGGTTAATAACGTCATAGCGCTGCAGGCCGCTCAATATTGCAGTAGCCGGCTGCAAAGGCATGGCAAGAGCGAAAGAAAATCCTGTGACCAGCACCAATGCCGCAGCTTTTCCAACAAGCTCCGGCTCAATGGCAAACCACGAGCCGACATTGTAGTATATCACTAC
>CAZRMQ010000078.1:0-2098 GCA_964601185.1 uncultured Pirellulales bacterium | reverse complement strand
CAACAAGCTCCGGCTCAATGGCAAACCACGAGCCGACATTGTAGTATATCACTACGCTGGATATGGCAAGGACAATCCCGACAATCGAGAAGAAGAAAAAAGAAGTGCTGATTACTCGCCGAACTCCATCCTCATCGTTTTGTGCCAAGAAAACCGGGATGTATCTGTTGATAGAGCTATTAAGTCCCAGACTCAACATCGCCGCATAGCGAAAGACCGAACCCGCAATCAAGAACCATACGCCGCACCTGATTTCACCGAGCTGGCCGAGAAAGAACCGGATTAAGAAAAATCCGATTAGCGCATTGCTTACCAACGCCACCACGTTAAAAACGGTGTTGTGAATCAGTTTCTTGGACGTTGTAGCATATTGTTCATTCATGTTCATTTTGTGATTGGTGATTGGTAATTGGTAGCTCCCTTTTTGTGTCTTGATATTTGTAGGGTGGGGCTTGCCCCACCATTACATTACTCACGCCTGTTTTCTCTCTCAACCACCTTCCATAGAAGACCAGCAGGCACCAGCTCATAATTATCAAGTACAAACGATGGACAGTACTCCTCCCGTCGAGAAACGACATACACGGCCCGACCTTGCAGCAATTGCTCAATTGTATGCTCATTAAAACTCGGTGCATTTTTGCTGTTTATAACACCGGAAACAACCTTAACATCCGGACGCCTTCCTTTGATTTCCTGCATCAATAAAAGCGGAGCAACGGTAGTGCTGTCGGCGAAAATAATCGCGTTATTTTCTACCACGTCTAATGCTTCATCGGCAAAGCGTTCGGCTCCTCTGTAGCCGGTCTTCCACGGCTGTAAAAAATACTTATAATCATTTCGATAGGGAACATTATTCCTTGTCCCAAGATTAAACTGCATCTTCTCCGCCCAGGCCGGCGCAGCTGTATATACAGCAACAGGCAAAAAACCGAAAAGTAAAACAAGAACAGCAAAAACTTTACAATTTATCTGCTCCAGAAGGAGATAAGCTCCTAAACCTACAAAGACTGAAACCATGCAGTAAAACGGCAGGAAAAAGACGAACCTGTCAGGTACGTTATATCGAAAAGCGAAGATAAAAAACAACACAATCAGGCCAAGTAGAACATTTCTGAAGCCTTGATTCTTCGAAACATTAAAAAGCCCGAAGAAGCCTGCGAAAAACAGCAGAAAGCCGGGCGTAGGAAAATTCAGTAAAATAAACAAAAAGTTCTCTTTTATGATTTTCGCCGACAAGGAAGTATTAAGAACTGCGCCCTGCCAGCGGGCCCCAAAAGCAGCGGAAGCCAGGTTACCGGTGACATCGCCGCTTTGAATTATATTCTTGATGATCAAATACTCATAGGGCAGCGCCCCGACAATCCATAAAAGGACAATAATCGCTAAATCTCTAAGATGAATATTCTTCTTCGCAAGGAGAAAGATAAAAAACACTGCGTAACATAGAAACGGTATCAAAGCAAGATTATGAACAGCAATAGCAAGACCATTAACCAAGCCCAGCCAGTACAAATAGGCCACGCGCTCCGTCTTTACGTACTGCAGCAGCATTATCAATTCGATGGTAAATATCGCCGTCCATAAAGTATAAGTTTCAATAATGCTGACATGACACCAAAACGTATGTGAAACAGCTAAAGTTACGGCAGCCACCACTGCTGGTAAATTTCTGTCCAGCCAGAGACGCACGAGCAAAAATATATTTGCAATTGTCACTGCGCCGGCGATTGCTGAGACCAAATTAACTCTGTAAAAGAATTCGCCCAGCGGCACATATTTTGCAACGATGGCAATTATGTAAAATAGCGGATGAGAAAGAGCCAGCCCCGAGAATCCTTCGATATCGTTATGCCAGATACGGTACTGGATAAGACCGCTATCCTGCCATAAAACCGCCGGAGCACAACTTGCTGCGTAAAGCGCAAGTGTGCAGACGAGCACACTAACATACCACCATTTTAGTTTTGGCTTTTTACTTGTCACAGGAATGTTGTCAGGAACCCACCAATTTATTGGAGATTCAATTACTTTCGATTTGCCTTGTACCACTCTATGGTGGCTTTGAGCCCTTCATCAAACGAGGTTTTAGCTTCAA
>CAZRMQ010000077.1:0-9755 GCA_964601185.1 uncultured Pirellulales bacterium | reverse complement strand
TAATTATACTCGGTTTTTTCTTTGCGCTTATTTTCTTTTGACTCTGTGGAATGTTAAAACTACACTCTTGTACGCCTATTGCGTAGAGAAAAAAAGGTATTTGCCAACTGAAAGGAGCCATGAGATGAAACGGACAATTATTTGCTGGATTATATTACTAACATTGGGTGTTGCACTCGGCGCTGAGGGCGATCCTAATTCGACACTCAGACTAACCGATCCCTTGGCCACGCCCGAAACGAAGGCCCTCTATCGAAACCTTTACAAGGTGGCGCAGGATGGAATCCTGTTCGGTCATCAGGATACGCTCGCATACGGAGTCGGATGGAAGGCTGACGCAAACGATTTTGACAGCGACGTCTATCGAGTCTGCGGCAAGTTCCCTGCCGTCTTCGGCTGGGATATAGGCCATATCGGTACAGACAAGAACATCGATGGCGTTCCATTTGAGAATATGAAGATCTGGATCGCAAAGGGCTATGAAAAAGGTGGGATCAATACGATTAGCTGGCACGCCCGCGTTCCTGGAACAAATGAAAGCTCCTGGACCAAGAAAAAAGTTATTAACCGCCTGTTACCCGACGGGGACATGCACGAGACATATCTGGCCAAGCTGGATGAGGTCGCAGCCTTTCTGGCCGATCTGAAAGGTCCCCAGGGCGAACCGGTCCCCATCATCTTTCGACCATTCCATGAGCACAATGGCAGCTGGTTCTGGTGGGGGGCCGAGTGGTGCACGCCGGACGAATACAAACAGATTTGGCGCTTCACCGTGGATTATTTGAGAAAGACAAAAGGCCTGCACAACATCATTACCTGCTACTCCCCCGATCGTTTCAAAGGCAGCGAAGAGTATCTCGAACGCTATCCAGGCGATGACTACATCGATATCATCGGTCACGACAACTACGGCGATTTCAGGTCGATCCAGACAAAAGACCAGGCCCAACAGGCGTTAGAGATCGTAGTCTCATTGGCCGAGGAGCGGAACAAGATTGCCGCCCTGACTGAAACCGGTGTCGGTCAAGTTGCCGCCAATGCAAACTGGTGGACCGACATACTACTCGAAATTGTCAAGTCCAGCCCCTCGACAAAAAAAATTGCCTGGGTTCTGGTCTGGCGAAACGCCGACAAGCGTCAGAACTACGCCGCTTTCCCCGGTTCGGCAACTGCCGAGAACTTCAAGGCCTTTGAACACGATCCATTCACCTTGTTTATGGAAGATCTGCCTATGATGTATAAATGAGAATATAGAACGTAGATTTTCAAGCCCGAAAAAACAAAGGAATGTAATCATGTTGAAATATACCAGAGTATATGTGTGGGTGGCTTTTAGCTTCGTCATTTTGCTTTTTCACTGTTCTTTGGCGAACAGCTATGAAAATTTTGAAGTTGCTGTGTACTGCCGGGCGTACGAAACACGGCAGATGGGAGATCCGAATTGGCTCCAGCCACGCTGGGATGAGCTTGCAAAGCAGGTACATGTTGATAAAGTCTATCTCGAAACACATCGTGACATGATTATAGTCGATGAGGTGACAATCGAAAAAGCCAAGAAATTCTTCGAAGATAGAGGTGTCCGAACAGCCGGTGGAATTACCTTGACCGTTAATGAAAGAAACCGGTTCCAGACGTTCTGCTACACCCAACCCGAATCTCGCCAGCGCGTTAAAGAGATCATTGAGTACACGGCCAGGCTCTTCGATGAAGTCATTCTCGATGACTTTTTCTTCACCAACTGCAAGTGTGAATCATGTATTAAAGCCAAAGGCGACAAAAGCTGGACACAGTTTCGGCTGGATCTCTTGGAAGAAGCCTCGCGAGAATTGATTATTGGGCCGGCCAAGGCTGTCAATCCAAAAGTCACGATGGTCATTAAGTATCCGAACTGGTACGAGCACTTCCAGGGACTTGGCTACAACTTAGAGGCTGAGCCTAAGCTTTTCGACAAGATTTACACTGGCACAGAGACAAGAGACCCCGTCCGAAGCAATCAGCACCTGCAGCAATACCAAGGTTATTTGATTTTTCGGTATCTTGAAAATATAAAGCCGGGCGGCAACGCTGGTGGCTGGGTCGATACCGGCGGCATGTCATATATGGACCGCTACGCGGAGCAGCTTTGGCTGACTCTATTCGCCAAGGCGCCGGAAATCACGCTCTTCGACATCCGCCAGATGCAAAGAGCCATTCGCGATTCGGACCGAAGTCCCTGGCACGGACAACAGACCAGCTTCGACTTCGATGAGATGACCAAACCCATACAGTTGGAAGATGGAAAGACGGTGCAGCCGACCACGATTGCCCGCGCAGCAGGTTACACTTTCGAGCAGGTTGACCGCTTTTTAGGCAAGCTTGGTAAACCCATTGGCGTGAAAAGTTATAAGCCATATCATTCAACAGGAGAGGATTTTCTGCACAATTATCTCGGCATGTGTGGTATCCCCATGGACCTGGTGCCCGAATTTCCGACCGATGCAAATATTATTCTTTTAGCTGAATCAGCAGAGTTTGACGAATCAATCATGGACAGAATCAAGGGACAATTGGTTGCAGGCAAAACGGTTGTGATTACATCGGGCCTATTAAGAGCTTTACAAGGCAGGGGAATCGAAGATATCGTTGAGCTGGAATACACCGACAAAAAGGCTGTGATTCGGGATTTCGTGCTCGGCTTTCGCGGCACATATCAAGCCAAATCGGATATTCTCATTCCGCAGATAAAATATCTGACCAACGATTCCTGGGAGGAAATTTCCTGCTTAGCCAGCGGCATCGGCTATCCCATCCTTCACTCGGCTGATTACGCGGACGGCACTTTGTATGTTCTGACTATACCGGAGAACTTCGGCGACCTATACAACTTTCCAGCCGAGGTATTAACACGAATCAAGGAAACGCTGACACAGGACCTTTACGTCCGGCTGGATGGTCCGAGCGGAGTCGCTCTGTTTGTTTATGATAATGATACTTTTATTGTGGAGTCCTTTTTGCCAGAGCTTGTAGATATTAATATTGTAGTTACCAAGCAGGTTAGTGGACTTCGTGACATACTCTCCGGCGAGATGCTTTCACAGAGCACAGCGCCTTCGAATCGGGGCATGTTCGGCCGACGAAGAGGGGAAAGAACCAGAGTTGTTTTCAATACACAAATAAAGCCGCATTCTTATCGTGTATTTCAGTGCCAGTAGTTCAGAGGATATTAGGCTATATCCTTCTCAATAGATCAATCTTTACAGATTGCCATTTCCAAGGTCTATACTAATACAGTATAGTACAGTATAGGCCTTGTGTTTATTATAGCATTATGTCAATTTCAAAAGCTGCTATTTGCAAAAGGATTGTGAAAATGAACCGCGCCTCTGTAGGCCGGGAAAACAAAGCCAAACAAAGCCAATCTCAGACGACAGAAGCCTGCCCCTTCGACAAGCTCAGGGCAAGCTCTGAGCGACCTATGGTGAGCGAAGTCGAACCAAGTCGAAGGGACGGAAAACGAACGATGGACGATATACAAGTCGATGGCGCTTACAAACCAGCTTACAAAGAACTTACAAAAAATGCTTACTCTGGATATAACGAGTCGGCAACAGTTGGCACTAATCAGATCGAGGCCAAGCAGGGAATTGAGCTAAAAAATAATAGCGATAAGGTTTTGGTAGAAGGGCGGTTAGGCAACGAATGTGATTCCGTTTCCTCACTTGACAACAGTTCAAAAAACAATGGGCCCGGTAGGATTCGAACCTACGACCAATGGATTATGAGTCCACTGCTCTACCGCTGAGCTACGAGCCCTAATGCTATTGTGACTTTACATCGCAGAGGCAAATGCCGCAAGGAAATTCAATCCGACTTACACGAACATTTTTGGTATAACAAATTCTCTCGTACGTACTTAACTGCATTGTTGAAGATTGTCATTCCGTCACCGTCGGTTTTATCTCTTAAACGGGTCCATCGAGGGTGCTGTGTCGGACGAACGTGTCTTTCCGGATGCGGCATAAGCCCAAGAACTCGGCCTGTCGAATCCGTCAGTCCTGCTATTGAATCTACAGAGCCATTCGGGTTAACAGGGTAGTCACCTTCGTTACCGTTTTCGTCGACATATTTAAATGCGATGTATTCCTCAGTTCTCAATTTCTGTAAAGTTGGTTCGTCTTTGGTGACTACTTTGCCCTCTCCATGAGCGATTGGCAGATAGATTTGTCTACCAGGCTCGATGAAAACGCACCTGTCTGTTTGTGGAGCTAAATATACCCACCTGTCCTCAAATTTACCACTGTCGTTATATGTAATGGTGACTTCCTGCTGGCGAATCTCTCCATTGGAGATATCACCCGGCAGAATACCTGCTTTGACTAACACCTGAAAACCATTGCAGATTCCGAGCACTAATTTGCCATTCTCAATAAATTTTTGTATCGGCTCGTAAAGATGATGCACGATTTGGTTTGCGAGGATTTTACCTGCAGCCACATCGTCACCATAGCTAAAACCGCCCGGAACAACGAGAATGTGATATTGCTCCAGCGCACTTTTATCTTCAATTATCCTGTTAATGTGCATACGCTCAGCCTGTGCACCTGCAAGTTCCAGCGCTTGCTCGGTTTCCATATCACAGTTTATACCTGCTGCCCGTAAAACTATAGCTCTTACTTGTGCCATATTTGTCCCTCGTCTTTCGTTTCTAACGACTACCAATCAAACGTTTTTTGCCAGGACTGTTTCAGTAAATCTATATCTGCCTCGATAACAGTTTTGTTGTCTTCGGTCTTTATGATTAGCGTTCTTTCTTCTGTAACTTTTCCGATTTGTCCGAAGGGTAGATTCAGCATCATTTTTGCGAACGCATCATAATTTTCGGGCTCAACCTCCACGATATAACGCGAGTTTGATTCGCTGAATAACTGTGCATCCGTTCGCGAGCAGTCTTTGCTTTTAGGAAGACCACGCAAGTCAGCTTCTATACCCAGCCCACCGGCGAAAGCCATCTCTGCAAGTGCAACCGCTAAGCCACCCTCGGAACAATCGTGACAACTGACGATAAGATCACGCTCTATTGCTGCTGAGATTTTTTGCGCTATTATAGGGGCCATTTCTAAATCTAACTTCGGGACATTAGCTCCCAATTCGCCTTTGATTTTATAATAGTGTGAGCCGCCCAATTCATTTTTTGTTTCGCCGACTATAAAGAGTAAATTACCGGCTTTCTTTGCATCCATTGTGACGCAACTGTTTATGTCATCAACTATGGATATTGCGCTTATTAGAAGTGTGGACGGTATGGAAATCTTTGACCCATCTTCGCATGCAAATACGTTGTTAAGAGAATCTTTGCCGGAAATAAACGGGGCGCCGAAGGCTATCGCACCATCATAGCAGGCCTGAGCCGCACGCACTAATGGGCCGAACGTTTCCGGCTTCGTACAATCGCCCCAGCAGAAGTTATCCAACAGCGCAATTCTGTCAGCTCGACCACCGATGCATATAAGGTTTCTAATTGCCTCATCGATCCCGGCTAAAGCCATCCAATACGGATCAATGTCACCGTAGCACGGATTCATTCCACAACTGATAGCCAGACCCCTGTCCGAGTTGTATTTGGGTTGTATTACCGCTGCGTCGCTGGGGCCGTCGTTGGTCACACCTGTTAACGGCTTGACCACGGAGCCGCCCTGGACTTCGTGATCGTATTGGCGGATTACCCATTCCTTGCTGGCAACATTGTAAGATGAGAGAATCTGCAAAAGCTCATTATTATAATTATCCTTTTCCGCAATCACGGGCTCTACCAGCTTCTGGTTTTGCCAGACCGCCTTTCGAGAGTATTTAGGCAGTCCCTCATGCCAAAATTCCATATTCAGCTCGCCGACTTTTTGGCCGTTGTATCGTAGTGTCAACTTCTTATCGCCTGTGAATCTGCCGATTATCGTTGCCTCGACATTTTCACCTGCGAATATTTGCATAATGGCTTTTAGGTTCTCCGGCTTGACAGCCAAGACCATTCTTTCCTGGGCTTCGCTTATCCAGATTTCGGTGTAATTGAGGCCGGCATATTTTAACGGCACTTTTTCCAGATCGATTTCTACGCCAAGCTCCTTGCCCATTTCGCCCACTGCACCGCTCAGTCCGCCGGCTCCGCAGTCGGCGACCGCCTCATATAAATTGGCTTCATTTGCCTGGAGCAGCACATCCAGGACCTTCTTTTCCGTTATGGGATTACCGATTTGCACGGCGTGCGAAAAGATTGTTTCGTGCTCATGTGTCATTTCACCACTGGAGAAGGTTGCTCCGTGTATTCCATCCCGGCCGGTTCTGCCGCCGACAACTACGACGAGATTTCCAACTTGCGGATTGTCGAAGCACTTATTTTTGTCAATTAAGCCGATGTTGCCGCAATATACCAAAGGATTCGCCAAGTATCTGTCGTCGAAATAGATTGCGCCGTTGACAGTCGGTATGCCCATTCTGTTGCCGTAGTCGCGCACGCCTGCAACTACGCCTTTCATAATTCTTCTCGGATGCAGTACTCCTTTAGGAATCTCTTCGAGTTTTTTATCAGGCGGGCCGAAACAGAATATATCCGTATTGGCGATGGGTTTCGCGCCTAAGCCTGTAGCCATAGGGTCGCGAATCACGCCGCCTATGCCGGTAGCCGAGCCGCCGTAAGGGTCGAGTGCCGATGGGTGATTATGTGTTTCCACCTTGAAACATATCGCTGAGTCTTCGTCAAATTCTACTACGCCGGCATTATCGGTAAATACGGATATGCACCATTCCTTACCAAGCTGTTTGGTGGCTTTGAATATGGTATCTTTCAGCAGATTATCAAAATGTATCTGCTGGCCGTCGATTGTCATATCAACAGCGCTTTTGAGCGTTTTATGCACACAATGCTCGCTCCATGTCTGTGCGATTGCTTCCAGCTCGACGTCGGTGGGGTCTCTATCGAGCTGTCGAAAATACCTTTGGATTGTCTGCATCTCGACCAGATTCAAAAAGAGGTCTTTTTCTTTGCTCAATGCCATCAATCCATTGTCATTGAGGTCGCGGATAGGCCAATGCACTATATTCAGTTCGTATGGTTTTAGATGCGGACTTGGCGGTTCTGTTTCATTGCCGATCAGCACAACCTCGATGCAGTCATTAGCTAAGATTTTTTTTGCGATTGTTTCGACTTTGTTCGATTTTATGTCACCAAGCAGGATATACTTTCGTGCGGTGCGGACATTATTGGCCTTGACACCCATATCAGTAAGTGCTGCCATAACGGATCCAGCTACGGGATCGGTGACACCGCTTTTTAAGTGCACCTCAATCAGTGTAGCCTTTGCCAATCCGGCCGGTGGACCGCTTCTGCCGATATAATACTCTTCGCAGACCGGATCAGCTAAAAGCTCTTTTGCCAGACGCTTTGCGAAGGTCTCATCGAAGTCAGCCTCAATCAAGAAGGCTTTAGCCGATTGAACCGCTTCGACTGAGCTGATACCCAGCTCTTTAACATCTTCCAGCACGCTGCTGCCATGCACATCGGCAAAACCCGGCTTATTAAATACCTCAAAACGCCATTGTCTCATGATATAAATTCCTTCTGTTTTATTTTATAGTTTATCATAGCAGCACGTTTAGCTCTTGCAGCTTCAAGCAGTTTTTCAATCTGTTTTTTGTCTCCGTTCTTTATTGCTCTTTTGAGCTTTGATAATTCCTCTATGATTTTGTTGATTCCGCGGTTGATGTTACCTGTATTTGTCAGCAGTACATCGGTCCATATATTAGCCGGTCCGGATGCAATTCTGGAAGTATCTATGAAGCCTTTGCCGGCAAATTTCAACTCTTCACCTTTATTGGCATTTATCAGTGCCGCTGCAGTCACATGCGGCAAATGGCTGACGTTCGCCAAGATTCTATCATGTTCTGTCGGCTTCATATATTTCACCCTACAACCGAGGTCAGACCAGAATCTCTTAAGTGTCAGCACAGCCTGGCGATTGGTCTTTTTCGTCGTTGTCAAAATGCAAATGGCCTGGTCGAATAAATCATCTCTGGCAAATTCTATGCCTCGTTGTTCTGAGCCGGCAATCGGGTGCGAGCCTACGTAATGCACCGTTTCGGGTAGTACCTTGTTGGCCCAACGGTGGGGCATGATTTTTGTCGAGCCGAGGTCGGTTACAATGCTTCCTCGTGGTAATACACCGGCAATAGTGCTAAAGATTTTCTCGAATGTGCAAATGGGAGTAGCCAGGATAACCATGTCTGCCTGCGATACACTTTTAGTTATATCATCGGCGATCTCGGTTGCAACAGCCAGATTCTTTGCTTTTCGGCGAGTAGCGGGGCGGTGCGCGTAACCTGTTACTTTTACGCTGGGCAAAGAGCGTAAAATCGTTAAGCAGGCCGATCCTCCTAAAAGACCAAGCCCGATAACGGTTATTTGCCTTAACTCTTTCACTGTAAAGACCTTATGAAAAAACAGTGGAAAATGATTTATGCTAAAAACTATAGCAAGTTGCATCGGATGTCAATTTTTTTCTTTAATTTGTGCTATGAAAATGTTAACATTCTCATCTTTAGAAAGGGCCAACGGATATGGCTAAACAAAAAGAAGTCCCACACATTGTGTGGGCAGTTTTTTGTGTGGTGTATCTTTTTGTTGCATATCTATGGTGACATCAATCGTTTACGGCTAAGGGAAATACTCAAGAATTAAAATGCCACCTAATTACGGTAACAATCAGTATCCGGACTTTGAAGAAAAGGTAGCTGACCTTGACCGTCAGATGAATGAGCTACGCAAGCTCAGCTCTGTTAAAGGCATCGATTATTCCACCGAGATTCGTCGCCTGCAGCAGGAGCAGGTTGCAGAGCTGAAACGTATCTATTCAAATCTGACCGCCTGGCAGATTGTCCAGGTTGCTCGTCATCCGAACAGACCTCTTCTTACCGACTACCTTGACCTGATGGTAAAGGATTTCCGCGAGCTGCACGGCGACAGATGCTTCGGCGACGACCGGGCAATCATAACCGGCATCGGACAGATAGCGAGGAACAGGGTATTAATCGTCGGACAAAACAAGGGCAAAACGATGAAGGAAAAAATTGCCTGCAATTTCGGATGTTCTAATCCTGAAGGTTATCGCAAGGCGATAGCTAAAATGAAATTTGCAGAAAAGTTTAACATTCCCATCGTTACACTCATAGATACGCCGGGCGCCTATCCGGGCATCGGGGCCGAAGAACGCGGCCAAGCTCGGGCGATAGCGGTCAATCTTACAGAGATGTCACGACTAAGAGTGCCGATAATTTGCATTTGTATCGGTGAGGGCGGCTCAGGCGGCGCCTTGGGAATAAGCGTAGGCGATAAACTGGCGATGCTTGAATATGCTTATTACTCGGTGATATCACCTGAAGGCTGTGCAGCAATTCTTTGGCGGGACGGCTCTCAGGCAGCCGATGCCGCAGAGGCACTTAAGCTGACAAGCAGGGATTTAATAAAGCTGGGATTGATTGATTCAATTATTCCGGAACCGCTCGGTGGAGCACACCGTAACGTGCACGATACTGTATATAATGTCGAAAGGTACATCGCTAAGACTTTAGCCGACCTCAAGCGCACCAAGATTGATAACCTGCTTGAGAACAGATACCAAAAATGGCGTTCAATGGGAACCGAAGCAGCAAGCAAAAGAAAGCTGCGTTTGCGTTTGTTACCTGTAAAATCAACCGCAAAAACCGCATCGACCGCAGCAAGTCGCCTGCAA
>CAZRMQ010000076.1:0-9796 GCA_964601185.1 uncultured Pirellulales bacterium | reverse complement strand
ATAACTTCTGCACCACCAACCAATACGCCATCGGCATCGCCGACACTATCGTTGGTTGTACCGTCCTCGAAGTTATACGAGTGAACGGGAGCAGGTGGCTCAGCCATCATATAATCTACCGCGTTGAGGAACATCTTCTGGCCATCTTCGTTCAGGTTCATTGAACTTGCCGCCTGGCCGCCTCCACCACCGGCTGTAAACAGCATACGCCTGCCTGCAGGAACCTGCGTGGCTCCTTCATAACAGTTTACGCCTGCTGCCCACTCAGCTATCCATATACTGCTGTCATCCAATCTCCTGGCAAGTAAAGTCCCGTTGCCCACATCGGTGGCAGTAATGAACGAGTTTTGACCCGAATCCACGGTTTCATCAATAATATCCACTATGTTCAACGTATCAACCGCTTCAATCGCCACGCCGGCAAATACAGGATGGCCAACAGCTACGACATCCATTAATGTCTCAGGAGCATACTCAACAATTGATGTGCCATCAATCCACTGCCAACGGTTGCTTCTGCTGATATATGCAGTCATCATTATGATCGGCGCTTTGAAAGAATTCCACTGGGTTACCTCATTAACGTCAGTGGCATAGTTACCGCTGTTTGAATTTCTGCTAATGATTATCATGTCGGCAGATTCAAGTTCGGCTATCTTGCTTTCGGTAAGGACCGTATAATTTCCTGCCGTGTTAGCATCGACGACGTAACCCTGGGCCCTAAGCAGGTCAATCCAGCCCTGGTCATAAACAACACCATCAGCATCCGCGTTCCACTCTGATACCCAGACGATTTTCGGAGCCGGTTCGGCTGAGATTTCTGCATCCGGCCCCGCATTAAAGCTGTCTAAGACCTCTGCGTCTGTTAGAGCTGTATTATAAATGCGAAACTCATCTACAGTGCCGGTCATATATGCATCGCCGGTGTAACAAGAATCTCCAATATAAGCATTCTCCCTTAAGATAGCCGAAAGATCCATCGTTGTTGCGCTAGCTTGTTGTAAAACTCCATTAAGATAAATTTTTATCTCGGCGCCGGGGCCATCCCACACACAGGCAACATGTGTTTGTTCACCCGTGAATATGGGCCCGGATACAGTCTCTTCACCTGTTTGCCATGTGGCAAATCCATTGGTAGCAACAGTAAAACGTGTTGAACCATACTGGTGGGGTACGCAAAACATAGCATATCCACCGCCGCCGCTACTGTCGGTTCCACCAAAGTCAAACAAACGCGACCAAATATCTCCAGTATGGTTTTCTGTGTACCAAGCTTCGATTGTTACGCTCTCAAGGTCTGCAGCGAGGACATCCGAAGGCAGCCACGCAGCACCAGCGCCATCCAACACTAATTTATTTCCGGAAATAGTTGCTGTTCCTTCCAGAGTCCCGTCTTTGCCGCTAACAGAGTCGATTGCAGCTGTGTCACCATCAGTAAAAATGTAGCGATTGACAATTTCACCCTGCGCAACAACGCCAAGACCAAACACCAGAACGAATGAAATCAGAAAAAATTTCTTACACATCATAAACCTCCTTTAAAAATATAATATTTTCTCTGCATTTGGCAACACACCAAATGCAGCTGTTGTTATCAACAAGCATCCAGACTTTCACCTCAGTAATGCTCGTCCCCGACAACCTCCATGAAACAAGAAAACCTTACACCCTCCTGACTTCGCCTCGGTCTGCCTGCGCGTAGCGCTTCGCCGAAAGCAGGCTTCGCCGGGCAAGCATCCAATTGATTTTAGAAAATACAACTTTTTCGGGCTTGGTTTTCGACCTCCTTTCCGTCGATTCGGCGTGATATCGCCGGATTCGCGACGAACCTTAGAAGCCATATATAGCTTCTATCTGAAGTGCAGATACACTTCCTCCACAGAATAGAAACTACCTTCCTTCAGCGGACTCACTTGAGCCGCTACCTTGTACTAATCACTCAATTTGTGCCCAGGAATTGAAATTTATATACTCCAACTAATTTATTTATACCATATTAGGTATCCTTAATTCAAGAAAATTTTTCTATTTTTTATAGGACACAGACCATAGTCTTTAGTGAAATCCCCTATTAAACATAAGTGCTTTTGTTTACAAGACCTACTATTATCTCACAAAAGAGCGGATTTGGCCCAGCGATATCTCGTGCTTCGTAGTGACTCTGCTTCGCCCTGCGTAGTCCCGATATATCGGGAAGCGGGGAGCTTCCAGCCTTCGTAGCCCCCGCTCTTGCTTCGCAAGAAGCTGCGGGGGCGGAGCAGGCGCTTCGCAGAGTAGCAATAGCGGGGTTTTCTATGACAATTTATAAATGGATTGTACGTGACAATATCTCAATTCTGCTCATTGTCAACTGAGATGTAGCCTTGCTGTCCCTCACTTATACTTGTGGCGAGCTTGTCGAATCCATAAGAAGACTCCGATGAATCAGCTTCGGCTGATGTTTCTTCAAGTTCTTTCTCTTCACTCAAAGCAGACTCGCGCAGCCGTTCGTATTCATCTATTGTCATTATCACTTCGCGAGCCTGGCTTCCTTTATACTCTCCGAGTATTCCTGCTGCGGCCATCATCTCAATCATCCGCGAGGCGCGTGCGTAGCCGATATTGAGTCTGCGCTGAAGTAGTGACACACTTCCCCGGTGGGTCTCCAGAACGATACGAACCGCGTCATCGAACAGCTCGTCCTTCCTCATCTCGGATGCGTCTATTTTCCTTAGCTGGGTCAGCTCCGGATGGAACTGAGGCTCGGCGATGTCCTTAAGATACCTGACTATCCGCTTTACCTCTGCCTCATCAACAAAAGTGCCCTGGGCGCGAATCAGGTCACTGGTGCCGGGTTTGAGAAACAGCATGTCACCTTCACCGAGAAGCGTTTCTGCGCCGTTTTGGTCAAGGACTATTCTGCTGTCGAGCCTGGCCGCCACACGGAAGCCTATCCTCGTCGGCATATTTGACTTTATAAGGCCCGTAACAACCGTCGCCTGCGGTCGCTGAGTAGCCAGAACGATATGAATACCAACCGCCCGGCTCTTCTGAGCAAGACGGACAATGTAGGCTTCTATTTCCTTCGGTGCGGTCATCATCAAATCAGCCAGCTCGTCAATGACTATTACGATATAGGCCAGTTTCTTCGGGATTTTCTCCTCTTCGTCTGGGCTGCTCGGATTGAATCTCTGCAAAAGCTCCTCTGAGCCGAGCCGATTATACTCGGCTATATTTTTTACCCTCGCTTCGGCCAGCAATGCGTAGCGCTCGTCCATTTTTACCGTGGCCCACTCCAGTATCTGAACAGCCGTTTTAGTTTCTGTAACTATCGGACACATCAGGTGCGGAATAGTATTAAAAGCGGTCATCTCAACCATCTTTGGGTCTACCAAAATCAGCTTCACCTCATCAGGCCTTTTGGTGAGCAGTATGCCTGTAATAATGGTGTTGATGCAGACGCTTTTGCCTGAGCCGGTCGTGCCGGCGATAAGCAAATGCGGCATCGAAGTCAGGTCCGACACAAGCGCTTCTCCTGAGGAATCCTTGCCCAAAAACAGCGGTATCTCCATATTTCGTGGTCTTTTGCCCGCCAATTCCACAATGTTCTTCATTCGGACTTTTTCTTTCTCGTTGTTCGGCACCTCAATGCCTATCGTATGTTTGCCTCGCAGAGGAGCCACAACGCGAACGGCTCCTGCTCTAAGCGCACGGGCGACGTCGTTTGCCAGTGTGCTAATCTGACTTACTTTAACGCCCGCTGCAAGCTCCAGCTCGAACATTGTCACAACCGGTCCCGTCTCGGCCTCGACAACTCGTGCGTTGATACTAAACTCCGAGAGCAGCTTTTCCAAAGCAGCAGCCTTTTCTTTGACGACCTTTTCCTGTACCGAAGCAAAGCTGTATTCTGCCTCTGCCAACAGTTCCATCGGCGGCAAAACATAATCCTCATAGACAGGCCGGCCGAAGGTTGTATTGGACGGATCGTCTAACGGTTTTTCTACCTGCCCGGTTTTCGGCTGTTTCACTGTTGTAGCATCAGGCTCCCTGTGGCCAGCAGCAGTAGCAAGGGTGGATTTGTCCACACGTAGATTGGGAATCGCCACGTTTGTGATGCCAACCGCTAATGACTTTTGTTTTTTGCTTAGCTTCTGCCATATCTCGCTTAATGCCTCGGAGTGTTGCTTCGCCACAGACCACGCTGGTGCTGCTACACCGATTATCCTTCTGCCTACAAGACTAAAACAGAGCAGCACCCACATTAACAGACTATCCGCTAAAAGAATAAAGCCCACAATCCATGTAGCTGCGATTAATATGAAAGCACCAAGCGTAGCAAAATGGCTCCGAAGAAAGGTTGCCACTCCCACGCCAAGCAGGCCGCCGGAACCCATCGGAAAACTAAAGACCTGATAAGGCCAAAAGCAATAAAAGCTGCTCGAGGCCGCTGTCGTCAATAATCCCAGCCCAATTGCTCTCAATATGGGCTGACCCAAAGGCCGATTTGCCAGTCGCACAAACAGAAAGCAGATCGACGCAGTGAGAATGACAAAGGCACCAGGCCCAAGGTAATAAAGAGTATAGTACGCACAAAAAGCTCCTATCGAGCCGCACCAATTCGCCGGTGGGTCATTGTGCGGATATACAAATTTGCTTGGCCAATCACCTATATCAAAGCTGATACAACTGCACAGAAGTAGCAGCAGAATGCCGATGCCGACGAATATGAGGGCTTTTCCTTTTTTCCCTCGCTCTGTCGAGTTGGTAGAGTTATGTCGAGCTGAAATTTTTCCTTTTTTCTTCATAGTTCAATCCCCATTAGGGTTTCTAATGGGTCGCAATATCATCAAGTCCTATAAAAACTGTATTTTAAAGACACTTATATCCTATGTTCTTTTTTGGACTTAACTTATATCGGCAGGGCTTTTGTCTTCTCTATACAAATTACCGATGCAAGTATATCATACTGATTCTGTTGCGCTATTCTTCCCTTTTTTGCACAAATTAGTCATATTTCATATATAGGATAATTATTGAATTTCTGCAAAATAATACGTGATGTTTACTTGAAATGACGATATATTAAATAAGAGAATATCATTTTAGGGATACCAAAATGAGGCTGACGGAAAAAGAAATAATAGACCGTTTGTGGAACTCCACAAGCCAATACACCCCTTTAGCCATAGAGAAGCTTAAGGAAGAACCACCAATGATTCGAGAATTTAGGCCAGATGTCATCGTAGAGGTTTCTCTCTCAGGCAAACCTTCTTTCAAAGCATTGATAGAAATAGTGTCGGTTCCAAGTCCAAAAGTAATAGCTCAAAAGTGTAGACAGCTTCTTGAATACATTGGCAAATTAGAAAAGGCAGACTTGGTTCCTCTAATTGTAGCCCCATACATAGGCAGCCGACAAGCAGACATCCTTGCTGCCGAAAAAGTATCATGGATAGATCTTTGTGGAAATATGCTGCTCGACATTCCAGGCAAAACATACATTGAACGAACCGGCAAACCAAATAAATTCCCAGACTCTTCCCCTATCAAAAAGATTTTTCAAAGAACTTCCTCGCTCGTAAGCAGAGCTCTGCTCTTGCAACCAGAGGGGTTCTCCTCTCAATACGAAATAGTAGATTTCATAAATAACCGAAAAGCGAATATCACAATATCAACGGTGTCACGAGTTTTAAAATCACTTGAAGAAGAATTGCTTGTAAACAAAACAAAATCACTTATATCTGTGATAGACGCTGAGAAGCTTCTGGACAGATTAGCTGAGGCGTATGAAAATTCTATAAGGCGCAGCGAAGTGCGAACGTACAGATTTGCTGCTGATAATTTTGAACGCGTTTGGTCACATTTCTTTGTTGGGCCAAAGGTCGAGTATACAGCCTATGGTTTTTATGCCGCAAAGCTCAAAGGACTAACAACTACTGATGAAATACAAATATATGTGAAGGATATAGAACAGGCCAAAAAAGTTTTTCAGCTTACCTCTCCGGATGCTGAGTTCGGGAACCTGATCCTCACAGAGACAAAAGATCCAGGAGTTTGGTTTAACGTAATCCAAAAAGAATTTATGCCTGTAGTTGATGATATAGAGCTTTATCTTGAGATGATAACTGAAACTCCGAGAGGGCCGAAAATCGCACAATTACTTAAACAACGCATACTTAAGATTAACGCTAATGGATGACAAAATAGTTAATCAGTTGGTCGAATTAACACAAGCTCTCAATCGGGTTAGGTTAAAACCGCTCATTTGTGGCGGACTGGGAGTTTATTTTACATTCCACGGACGAGAATCCGAGATTCCAATTCGCACAACAAACGACATAGACCTAATGCTCACTAAAACTCAGATAGCCGACCGTGCTCAACGCATAACTATTGCAGATATAATCACCGATGAATTGAAATACACATCTCTTGAAGGCAGTCAGCACTTCCGGTTTCAAAAAGGCGAGCAGCGACTGGATATTCTTGCACAAACTGTTGAAGGAGTTCCAATCAAAGACTTCCGGTCTATAATTATAAAGTCTAAGCTACACGGATACCACACACCTGAAGCCGATTTTATCCAGGAAGGCCTCATAGAGATACCACTTTCGCGAATTTGGTCAAGAGATAACAGAGTCGTAGGACTTGAGATATCTGTGCCGTCTATCACAAATCAATTGATACTGAAGCTTTTTGCATTCAATGATAGAAGCGAAGGCAAAAGAAAAAATGATACTCAGGCGCAAGTGCACGCTTACGATGTTTACATAATAACAACGTTAGCTAGTATCAACGATTACAGACAAGGCCAAAAATTTTTATCCCGCCATAGTGATTCCAAAATAATTCATAGAGTCACATCGATCATCGGTAGAAAATTCTCGTCTGTAGAACAGGCTGGCTGGTCAAATGTATTACAAACTTCTACCTTCTATCCCAAACTGAATGTCCGGCAAAAACAAAACCTATTAGATCAAGCACGGCGACGTTTGATGAGATGGTTTACTATGTCATCATAAAAATAGGGATTATGTGGCGATTGTATATATTCTCCGTCACGTTCGGTGCGATTATGTCCTCGTGTTTTTCAAGGGCATCCAAAAATCGACCGCCCATTTCAGCAGGGATTTTATAAGCAACGTGCAAAAGCTGCCGAAAATTGCGATTATAATCCTTACAGGATTGGTCATGTCGCAAAGTCGATGCGAATTTCTGTCCATCCCATTTGGTGACATCTGCGGCAGTGGGCAGCGAGTTGCGGTCAATGTCAATGACAGTCGCATAAGGCTGACAAAGCTCATCAATCCGCGACAGAGATTTGGCATAAATCTCCTTCGCGATTGTCAGACCATCACCACCAGCCATCGCCAGGCCGATAAGCTCTTCGAGCCAAGTGGTGCCTGCGGTTTTAAGATGCAGACCAGCATCGAATTTTTTCAGCGCTTTATTTATCGGCTTATAAATAGAAAACTTGTCACTGCCGGAATGAATGCTCAGCTTTAAATCCTTCGGCAGACCGAACTCTCTGGCCGCAAATGCAACCACCGCTAAATCTTCCTCAAACTCTTTTGCGAACTTAGTGATGTCACCAACATAATCAACACCTTTGTTGAAGCGACCTGTAAATTTCGGCGCAACCGTATCGGCAGGTATGCCTTCATCAGCGATGGCAGCAAGAATGAAAAACATCTCCACCGGCGTCTGCGGCTCATCTGTTTCATCCATCGAGACCTCGGTAATGAAGTTGCCGGCACCACGGACTGCCTCGATATGGCGATAGATTTCGCCGGCCTGCCTGGCCGCATAGAGAAATTTGGCTGCTATGGCTTTTGCTTTTTCTCTTTCGATTTTAATAGGCTGTTCTATGCCGGCCATTTTAAGTGAGCCGATATATTTATCGTGCTTTTTGACGAAACGGTCGATGTCACTCTCTGGGGCGGTCTTGCCGATATAATCAGCAACATCAAGCGTAAAAAAGTCACTGGAATCAATGAACAAATCAACATTCTTCAGGCCAATGTGGTCGGCGTCCACAAAGTAAGGCCCGTTCCATCCACAGGCTGTAACAGCTTCATCCGCTTCTTTACGCGTATCCTCCGGCTCTGTCCCTATTATGGTGTGCTCTCTGTGGGACTTGTTCCAGACAGGTGTAATTTCAATGCCTTGCTGCTTTGCTTTTATCAAAGCAGCCAATTGCGCTTTCCCCTGCTTTGCAAACCTGTCACCGATTCCAAAAGAATACTTTCCAAGATTCATAAAGTCAGTTCTCCATTCAAAACTAAATTTCTTTTGTTAACGGCCCTTAAAGCGACAATTACCTGGAAAAGAACGGTATAAAAGATACCGCCAAATAAGATAATCCAAGACTGAGTATGCCGATTATTAATCCGAGCTTCAACCATTCGATAAAGTTTATCTTTCTATTCAGTTGTTTTTCAAGCAATCCCAGAGCAACTATATTCGCGGTGGAGCCGATAGCAGTTATGTTTCCGCCGAAACAGGCACCAAACAAAAGGCACCACCATAATGGTTTTAAGCTGAAGTGCAAAATGCTCAGATTTTTCACTATCGGAACATACGATGCTACAACGACAGTATTATCAAGGACACCAGATAAAAGACCGCTTGAAAACAACATAACAGCCGACAAAATTCTTGGATGGCTGCCGGTATTTTCCACGAGTTTCTTGGCAAGGAATTCAGCCACACCGGAAGATTGAATCACGCCAGCCTGGGCAAATAAAAACATAAAAAACAATATCGAAGACCATTCAACCTCACTTTCTACATAATATCGTGCCTTGTCATATCTGTAGAACATAATAATACCGGCAAAAATAATAGGCAGTATAATCAATAGGTCGTTTTCAACCAGGCCGAACAAAATCTCCAACCTTCTATGAAGAGTAATAAACACTATCAACAAGGCGAACAACACCACACTTACTTTTTTCTTGGAATCAAAAGATACAAAGCATGAAATACACTTTAATTTTTCACGATCAATCAGTTTTGAAGAAAGTTCTCTTATATAGTTTCTGTACCAGATACACAGAACCAATATAGTGGTTGCTAAAATAACAATTGATAACGGCAATGCACGAGTTAAAAAGTCCTCAAAAGTAAGACCTCCTCTCATGGCTATCAATATGCCGATTGGATTGCCAAGCAGCGTTGAGGCAGACCCTATGTTTGTAGTTAACACCGATGATATGACTAAAGGGATCGGATCAATATCAAGTGTTTTACTTATATCAAAAATAATCGCAACCATTACTATAATGGATGTGACCTCGCCGGTCAGTCCGGACATAGCTGCGGAAAGTATCATAATAATTACAAACAATTTTAGCCCGTTTAAATTCCTGCTCTGCAGAAGAAACGATACCAGCCACTGAAAAACCCCCGCCTCTTTAATGGCGCCTATTACGATCATCATCCCGATCAGAAAGAGGATAACATCGAGAGAGGCAAATTTGATAAAGTGCTCAAGGTCGATACTGCGAGGAAGAAATAGTATCCCGCTTCCCACGAACACAAAACTTAACCTGAGTTCCCAGAACAAAAGAGTTCCGATGATGGAAAGCGAAAAGATGCAAAGAATAAAGGCTTGCTGATATGTCATACCTGCAAGAAGTCCGAGTATCCCAAGAGTTAGTGAAATACAAAACAGCAATAGCAGTTTTTTTCTCATGTTATTTCTTTCAGACTGACATAACTGAAAAGGACACACCTATTTTTATTTATGCAAAGTACATTATGAAAGGCGGATTCAACTCATAAGTGCAACAAGTAGCGAAAAAGGTGGTGAGTTGTT
>CAZRMQ010000075.1:0-9878 GCA_964601185.1 uncultured Pirellulales bacterium | reverse complement strand
GTTTATTAGTTAATGGGGATATATCGGACCGATCAGAACCGGCAGAACTAACGTTTACCCCGTTAGAATGGCCCTTGCTTGACGGGGATGAAAATATTTAATTCCTTTATAGTTACACGACCTTTAATGCCCCCGTGCCAGTCCCGTTAGAAGGGCGAAGGGCTTCTAACGGGATTTACTTTGGGTTTTGAGCTTAAGCCGGCGATTACATTTGCCGATTAAATAAGAGTTAATGGGAGGTTGTTTCTTGGATTATTAGTGTTTGATATCAAAAGACTTACGGTGTGGAAAGATAAAAATGCCGACTATACGTAACTTCACGGTTCTGCCAGCACTGCCGGATTCTTTGAAGGACCTTGAAACTGTCGCTAAAAACATGTTTTGGTCCTGGAATCCTGAAATTGTGGAGCTTTTCAAACGCATTGACAGCAATTTATGGACATCCTGTGGTCATAATCCTGTAAGATTTCTTGGTAATGTCTCGCAGTCTCGATTGGAAACGCTGGCGGAAAACCAGAGTTTCCTGCGTGAGATGCAACGATGTGTGGATAAGCTAAAATCATACCTGAATGGATCGACCTGGTTTGACAGTATTTGTTCAAAATCCACCAAACCTGTTATCGCCTATTTTTGTGCCGAGTTTGGGATAAATGAGTGCCTGCCTATTTATGCAGGTGGTTTGGGAATCTTAGCCGGCGATCACTTAAAAAGTGCTTCAGACCTCGGAGTGCCTATAATCGGAGTTGGTCTTCTTTATCAAAAAGGCTATTTTCGTCAATATTTGAATATTGATGGTCGGCAGCAAGAGGTATATGTGGACAATGATTTTTACAATCTACCTGTCGAGCTGGTTTTCAAAGACAGTGGCCGACCATTGACAATTAGTGTCGAATATCCGGGCAGATGCGTCTCAGCTCAAATTTGGTGCGTCTCTGTTGGGAGGATCAAACTATATCTGCTGGATACAAATATACCTGCTAATTCGCCCGCTGATCGTATGATTACAGCCAGTCTTTATGGCGGTGACATCGAATTGAGAATACGGCAAGAGATTATGTTGGGTATCGGTGGGTTAAAGGCATTAGTAGCTATGGGTATTACACCTTCTGTCTGTCACATGAACGAAGGGCACGCTGCTTTTATGGCTCTGGAGAGAATCCGACAATTGAGAAGCACTAAAAATATGACCTTCGATGAGGCGCTGGAAGCTACAAGGTCAAGCAATGTTTTTACAATGCACACACTTGTAAAGGCAGGGCTTGATGAGTTTCCAGAGGAACTGATGGACAAATATTTTGGCAGCTTCTTTCCGCATCTTGGAATAAATAGAAATCAGTTTTTAGCGTTAGGTAGAATATTCCAGGATGATGATAACGAGCCGTTTAAGATGCCGATTCTGGCAATCAGGCTGAGCGGTTGTACAAATGGCGTAAGTAAATTGCATAGCCAAATATCACGACAGGTATGGTCGAGTCTCTGGCCCAGTGTTCCTCTTAAAGAGGTGCCTATAATAGCGATTACAAATGGCGTCCACACCAAAAGCTGGTTAGCTGACGAGATGAGCTCTATATACGAAAAATACCTTGGTCCTAACTGGTCTGATGGAACCTTTAGTAACTCCGTTTGGAACAACATCGAGGAGATTCCCGACGAGCAATTCTGGCAGGCGCATCAACGTTGCAAAGATCATCTGATTGTTTTTGTTCGCGATTGGCTGAAAAATCAATTGCAGCGCCGAGGCACCTGCCACGCTGAATTGAACCAGGCCGAAGAGGTGCTCGATCCTGATGTACTTACCATTGGTTTTGCCAGGAGGTTTGTGGGTTATAAAAGAGCTAATCTGCTGCTTAGAGAACAGCAGCGCCTTATAAAGTTACTTACTGATCCTGATAGACCTGTCCAGATCATTTTTGCGGGCAAGGCTCACCCCAGAGACAATGAAGGCAAAAATATCATAAGGCAAATTGTTCGTTTTGCAAGTCGATCTGATGTTAGACGCCGCGTAGTATTCCTGGAAGATTATGATATTGACATGGCCAGAGTCTTGGTCAGCGGTGTTGACGTCTGGCTGAGTAATCCTCGCAGACCGATGGAGGCCAGCGGTACAAGCGGCATGAAAGCAGCTCTTAATGGTGTATTAAACATAAGTACCTTGGATGGTTGGTGGTGCGAAGGTTATCAACGAGAGGGTGGTTGGATTATTAGTGCCGATCAGGGTATCTACGATGAAAATTATCAGGATGAAATAGATTCGCGGGCACTTTATAACATACTGGAAAACGAGGTTATTCCATTATTTTATGCCCGTTCAGCCGATAATCTGCCGCGTGCATGGATACGCAGGGCAAAAAATTCCGTAAAGTGGATAACACCCCGATTCAACACGCATAGAATGGTTGCGCAGTATACACGAAGGTTTTATAATCCTGCTGCAACCAAATGGCGGCTTTTAACCGCGGAGGCTTGTGCCAGGGCCAGGGCATTTGCCAACTGGAAAACAGGTATGAAAAAGGCTTGGCCAGAACTTGCCGTCGAAGATATCATGGTGGAAGTTGGTAACGGCGATGGTTACACAAGTTTAAATCCCAAGAGACCTCAGCTCAAGGTCGGCTCACAGTTGCGCGTTAGGGCGTTAGTTGAGCTGGGTAAGCTCGCCCCGGCTGATGTGTCGGTGGAGCTTTACCACGGTCCCATAGACGGCAATGGTAATATTAACGATGGCTTAGCGGTAAAAATGGATTATGGTAATACTGCCGAGCAAAAAAGCAAACATTGGTTTACTGGCCTAATGCCTTGCAAAAGAACCGGTCAACAAGGATTAGCTGTGCGGATTTTGCCAAGACATCCCGACCTGGCTAATCCCTATGAACTGCAGCTTATTCTTTGGGGGAATACGGCTGCAAAGTAATAGGCTTGAAGCAAAAAAAGTGAATTTGGCAATCATCCCTTAAAACAAGAGTAGCGCAACATAAGCCGTGTTTCACTCAGTTTCCTTATTATTTAACAAATCGTAAGCATCCTCGGCGGAGCCGGCATTTTCGAGTGATTGCCTGAATTGTTCGTCAAGCATTAGCCGGCTTATTCTGGCAAGAGCCTGAATATGTGGCCCTGTCTGGTCTATCGGCGAAACCAGCAAAATAATGATTGTTACCGGTTTGTCATCGACGCTCTCAAAATCAATCGGCTCACGTGCTATTCCGATCGCCATAACGAGTTCCCTGACACCTTTACACTTACCGTGAGGAATGGCAATTCCAGAGCCGATTCCGGTGCTGCGAGTTTGTTCACGCACAAATACCGCATCTAAAGAGGCGTTTCTGTCCTGCAGGAGTCCGTTAGCGTCAAGCAAATCCACCAATTCGGTTATTACGGCGTTTTTGTCTTTTCCTTGAAGCGGCACTTTAACGCATGCCGGCTGTAATATTTGTGTTAGGATCATTTTTATTCAATAATATTTAACATCTTGGAATTAGAACAAACCCAAAAGTATATTTAACCTCAAATCAATTTGCAATAACTTTACAAAAAATTTTGTGGAGTTTGGGTGCACCTGCTGTTTTCCGCCCTCTGTCCTCCGTTTTCGGTCCTCTGTTTTCCGATTCGATATTGGCTTTGTTTTGGCTTTGTTTTTCCGTGGCCCTAAAACGGAAAATTTCTCATATTCTTTTTATATCAAAGAGCTTATGTTAATCTGAACCTTACAGAAATTGGCTTTGTTTTGCATAAAATAGGGCCGATTTGTAGAGGATTCTCTACAACTGTAGAACAGACCATGGCCACAGGTGCCATGGCTAATTTGGGAATTTTTGCATTGTGGTTTTGCGTTATGTATTGAGAATTCAGGTTTTTTGAACATTTGATATCTTGTCCCTTAGGGATGAATTTAGAGTTTAGGATTTAGTGCTTAGGATTTGCGTTTAAGTTCTGCCTTCTGTCTTTCCTTCTTCGCTAAAGCTATGAAGGACAAGCCGCCTTCTGTCCTCCGTCATCTGTTATCTGTCCTCTGACTTCTGTCTTCTGACTTCTGACGGGTATTATACCAAAAAGGGCTTGATTTTCAAGCAAATTTTCAGGAACAAAGGGCGGCGATTGTTTGTCAATTTGTTTTACTTCGACCTTCCACGATGGCGATTTCTTCAGCCGTCAGGCCGAAAAGAGCAAATTTCTGAAAATTGAAGATTGTGGGTTTTGGAGTTGAGGGTAAAATGGGACGGTGAGGGTTTGGATAGTGTGGTCGCGAAATTATCGCATTTTAAAGAAATCTTTAGGAAGAGGTTGCGGTTGCTTTATTTTTAATATTCGGTAAGATTAAGAACAAGAAATATTATAAGAAATTAGGATTGTGTTGTGAAGGAGACCAGATAAATGATTACAGATACTCATAAAACTGCGACCAGGTCTCTTTTTGAAAAAGTTGCAGAAAATAGAACTGACATGCCTTTGTTTGTGAATAAGAAAAAGTTTATTGAAGCAATTCGGCTATTAAAAGGCCAAGACAACCTTTCAAAACTTAGATATGCAGTATTTGATTTACAAAGTAATCTATATAGTGTGAAAACTGACAAGATAGGCATTCTAAATATACACAGCAATGGGGACACAATCAAAATCAGCCAGAGACACTTGCTTGAGCAGCTTGACCAAATCACTAATTCACAAACAGTGGAGCGTGCGAAGTATTATACTGAGCGATTAGAGAAAGCTATGACAGAAATCCGGACTAATAACATCAATGATATAAATCTTACACGATGGAAAGAATACGAGGACATCTGGACCGAAAGTCTTTGGTTGATTGAAAAACGGGACAGTACAGGTGTTCATACGGCAGGTTATTGGGGAAATTTCATTCCACAAATTCCTAACCAGATGTTAAAGCGGTATACAAAAAAAGACGAATGGGTTCTGGATCCATTTGTGGGGTGCGGAACTACTTTGATTGAGAGCCAAAGACTAGGAAGGAATGGAATCGGCATAGAACTGCAGGAAAGTGTAGCTCAAAAAGCAAGAGAGCTAATCGACTCAGAATCAAACAAACACAATGTAGTTGCTGAAGTCGTGACCGGTGACAGTACCGAATTGGATTACGCGGAAATTCTTAGAAGGGCAGGGCAAAAATCCGTTCAATTGGTAGTAATGCACCCTCCCTATTTCGATATTATCAAATTCAGCAAAGACCTAAGAGACCTGTCGAATGCTTCATCCGTCGATTCTTTTTTAGATAAAATGAATATGGTGATCGAGAGGGCTGGCAAAGTGTTGGATAAGGGGCGATATCTTGTGTTGGTTATCGGGGACAAGTACTCTAAAGGTGAATGGATACCGTTGGGATTTTTGACAATGCAGGAGGTTCTAAAAAAAGGATTTATGCTTAAGAGTATAATCGTAAAGAACTTTGAGGAAACAACCGGCAAAAGAAATCAAAAGGAACTCTGGCGATACCGTGCTTTAGTTGGTGGATTTTACATTTTCAAGCACGAATACATCTTTATCTTCAAAAAGAAATAAGATGATGAATACACACGTTTTTGTAGTCGATACCCGGACCTTCAAAATGCATCTCGAATTTATGTTTGCTGGGACGGGGGCAAAGGATCACAACGTAGATTTCAATAATGAAAGAGAAACAAAGCTTCCTGGAAGAACGGAAAATCTTCTGGTTAGTATGATAGCTGATGCAGACCGGATTAGGAGAGGAGATTTAATCATATTCTACCTTCAACAAGACCGGAAAGTGAAAATACCGGAAGGGAAATTCTATGGAATTTTTCGGGCGCTGCAGAATTGGTCTTTTTTGGATTATCGTGATTCGCACCAGTATCTGAAGAATGAGTTAGGCAAGTCTTTGACATTCAGAACGCTAATTGAACCATCCGAAGTATATTCAAAAGGAATCACAGAGTGGGAGGCACTTGATGAAATAGAGCATATAAGGAAACCTGAACAAATGCTGTGGAGCCTAATTTACAGAAAACTCAGGGCCAACAGAGGCAATACTATGATCACTCCTTATGAATCATCCAAACTCTGTGAACTTATAAGACGGAAAAACGAGGGTTGCTTGGTACGGGGCAAAAGTGGATTGCTGACATTCAATGTCGAAAAACAGGCAATTGTCCATGCTAAAAGTAATAAAAGAACGTACAGGGGACGAAGGATAAGTATCAACATTCTGCCCCGACTAGTTGAGAGATGTCGACAAAATAAACAATTTGAGCCTCATTTACAGGCCTTTATAGCAAGAAACTTGGGAACAGGGCAGAATCAAAGTTTAGATTGCGTTCTTTTGGACGGAGGACACTTAGAATGGTTCGGGAATGAAGTCTCTTGTGGTGTTGGAATGCAGAGAATTGATTTGCTTCTGAGTGTTGCACACGGAAATAAGCAAACGCTTTGTACAGTCGAACTGAAATCTCAAAGAGCGAAAGGGCAAACAATCAACCAAATGCAACGGTATGTTGATTGGGTACGCCAGTATTATATTCCAAATTGTAGAGGTACTCTAGAAATACAGCCTGTTCTCATAGCGAGAAAAACTGGAAAGAAAACTACGGGGAAAAACACACTTGCGAAACATTACGGGTACTTTATTGAAAGTCTCAAACGATTTAGCGAGCGGAATAAAAAAATATGCCATAAAGTTCGGTATGTAGAATTTGATGTGCTTGACGATTGTGTTGTTTTTGAGAGAACGGAGTTCTAGAATCTTGTATTTGGTTGCACAGTTGGAATGTATGTTATGTCGAAAATCGCCATACTTACAATATAAGGCACGGGGTTATGATAAAACATCCATTTAACGAGGGCACAAAACTTGCCAAAGTATTTACCACTTTATCTGATGGGAAATGGCATTGTGGCAAGCATGAACTCCCTGGCACCCAACCTGCTAAAGCGATACAGATAATTCGCCAGCACGGTTTTGAGATTGAAAACCAAACCACTTATTGCAGCAAATGCAAAGATAAAACGGTACACCGGCGACTCCTCTCGACCGAACCTGAAAGCCCTTCTTTTGTCCGACTTCAACTTTCTGGAGAGTTACGAAAGAGAGTATTAAAGCATTACCAAAACGTCGAGGCGGTAACATTGCGGGAAATGGTGCCAAACCAGTTGGAGGTGGACCACAGATTTCCGCAGGTACGCTGGTCAAAAAATGAAACGTACGACCCTAAAATGTCTGAAGATGAGTTGCATGCGAAGTTTCAACTTCTAACCCGCCAGCATAATCTTTGGAAGAGCCGTTATTGCGAGCATTGTGCAAAAACAGGAGAACGAGGCACATTTATCGGGATTAACTTTTTTACTATTGGTGGTCCAAAGTGGGACCCGCGATATCCGGCGGACGATGAGCAGGGGTGCTTCGGATGTTTCTGGTATGATCCTGATATATGGCGCAAAGAGATAAATAGAATTATTGAAAAGAATAAAGGTTAATTGAAGGAGGGCTTTGCACAGCAAGATAGGGATTAAGAAAAGAAAGCGAATCGTAAATCTCAGGCGATAATTTTAATGGAGAGCAAGTAATATGGCAATAGCGCCTTCAAAGCTAAAAGATTATCACCCTCCACTAACAGACTACCACTATCCAAATCGTCGCATGAAAGTGAATTGTCGCACCGCGGCAGATGACACGGTACCTGCCGATGATGATTTATTACCACTTCTTTCCCAATCCAATTCAACGTGGGTATCTAAACAAACCTCATAATACTAAAGCAAACCGCTTTCAAGCCCAGTATAGCTTATTTATAATAAATTGATAGGTCTCTTAACAGGAAAATGGTTTTCAAATTATTCTCTGACATTTGCTACTCTGAGAAGTAACGCTACGTAGCACGAGAATTATTTCTGTATTATATCGGCCGCACAAGAGCCATATTAGCTCAAATATAGTAGTTTGCAATATTAATCTTACACGCACCCACTGGTAGTAAATACTATATTTTCTACTTTACACCGAGGTCTGTTCGGATAGAATTAACCTTTTAAAATAATGTAAATACGACAGTCTTAAACGGCTCAGTATCCAGGAAACTTGAAGTAAATACAAATGGAAAATATAAAGCTCTATGATACGACTCTTCGCGATGGTATGCAGGCGGAAGGCGTGAGCTTTTCACTGGAAGATAAGCTCGCCATCGCAAAATGCCTTGACCAGTTTGGCCTGGACTATATCGAAGGTGGATATGCTGCTTCCAATCCCAAGGAGATGCAGTTTTTTGCTGAAGCCGCCAGGCTGGATTTGAAGAATTCAAAAATCGTTGCCTTCGGCAGCACACGCAGGGCCAACAGTAGCGTTTCAGACGATATTTCACTCAACTCAATGCTTGCCTGCAAAACAACAGCAGCTACACTGGTCGGCAAGACCTGGGATATGCACGTGACGGAAGTGCTGGGCTGCTCACTGGACGAGAACCTGAGCATTTGTGCCGAGTCTGTCGAATATCTGAAAAAACATGGGCTGGAGACTATCTTCGACGCTGAGCATTTCTACGACGGCTATAAAAATAATCCGGAATACGCGATGAAGGTGCTGGAGACGGCTGCAAATGCCGGCTCGGATGTGCTGGTGCTTTGTGATACAAACGGCGGCTCTCTACCGGTGCAGGTGTACGATATTACAAAAGCGGTCTGCGAAAGATTTAGTACACTTACTGTCGGTATTCACACACATAACGATAGCGACTGTGCAACGGCCAACTGTCTCGCTGCGGTTCGAGCCGGTGCCCGGCACGTCCAGGGTACAATGAACGGGCTTGGCGAGCGATGCGGCAATGCAAATTTATGTACGGTCATACCTAATCTCGCATTTAAGCTGGGCTTCGAGGTTCTCAGCCCTGAAAAAATAAAAACCCTGACCGAGGTGTCTCGTTTTATCTTTGAGATAGAAAATCTAACGCCGGTAATGAATATGCCGTATGTCGGCGAGAGCGCTTTCGCCCATAAGGCAGGTTTGCATGTGGATGCCCTGCGTAAAAACAAACGAACATACGAGCACATCGACCCGGGGCTTGTAGGCAACGAGCGCCGATTCCTAATATCCGAACTGAGCGGCAAGTCGAATATTTTGGCTGAGCTGGATAAGGCCAAAATAACTCAGGACAGGAAATTAGCCGAGAAAATACTCCGCCGAGTTCAGGAGTTAGAAAACGCTGGTTTCCAATTCGAAGCAGCAAACGCCAGTTTTGATTTGCTTGTAAAGAAGGTTATGGGTACATATCAGCCTGCTTTTGACCTTATCAAATATCACATTACAACTGAGAAACGCGCGACGGGCGATTTAGTTACCGAGGCGACGGTTAAGCTTAAGGTCGGCGATCAGGTGGAGCATGTTGTAGGTGAAGGTGACGGCCCGGTAAATGCGCTTGATGCGGCTTTGCGAAAGTCGCTGGAGAATTTCTACCCGGCTATTAGGGATATTCACCTGATTGATTATAAGGTTCGTGTGGTTAATGCAAAAGCCGGCACCGCTGCACGCGTGCGTGTAATAATTGAATCGCGGGACAAGTATTCTATTTGGGGCACGGTCGGCTGTTCCGAGAACATTATCGAGGCTTCCTGGCAGGCCCTCGTTGACAGCGTTGAGTACAAACTGCAAAAAGATTCAAAATAATATCGGGACAAAAACTAAAATTTTTACTTGTCTGACGACAGTCAAGATTTGACCTTATAGGCCTGTTTAACCTCGTCCGCTATAATCGCAAGTCCTTTGCTGACAGTTTCTTTGTCCTGTGCGTAATTTATGCGGATACATTCCTGTCTGTGCCGCCATTTTTGCTTAAGGCCTGGAAAGAAGTAGTGGCCGGGGACAACCAGAACTCCTCTTTTTTTGAGACGCTGATAGAGTTCTGCATCTGAAATTGGCAGGCCTCTAA
>CAZRMQ010000074.1:0-9953 GCA_964601185.1 uncultured Pirellulales bacterium | reverse complement strand
TGAAAATGAACCAACATTTTATTATCATCATAAATCGTAGATATTTGTTTTCCTGAAATTGTAAAAATGTCGCTTATTTTTAAACTACAGGGTTTTGGCATTTAAGATCTCCTTTGTTAACCTCTATTTTCCTGGTCAATATAACCAGTCGATAAACTCTTAATAAAATGGTAAAAAGCCCGCCACGGCGGGCAAGCCCCGGATTCTATGCGTTACTAACAATATGATAAGCCAAGAGGATGTTTCTTCGGCGCTTTTAATTTTTTAACAGGGGCTGCTCGCTGAGCACCAAGTTTTATGGGCAGTTTAGTTGAACGTGAAGGCTTAATTTTCCCAAAAAGCAGGTCCGTTGAAACTCTTATAGAATCCGGCGTGCCGCTAAAATTGCAGACCACGGCATCAGCTTCCTTTGTCGTGCCTTCTATATAAGGAAAGTTGGTCACAACAACAATCTTGTGTCCCGCCTGTTTCAGCTTCTTGATAAGTAGTTGATTGTTACCTGATTTGACGATTCGTGCATAGTAGTTGGTCATAACGACAAGGTCAGCCTGCTTCGCAAGCTCGAGACACTCCTTAATCTCATCATCACTTGCGGAGAAGTCCGTGTCGGTCAGAATCAAATTCATTGAATGATTTACCATCGCCTCGCAGAACATATGCGTGTGCATATAAGGGTCTTTTCCGCAAAATTCATAAGGAATACGCTGCTCAATGACTAACATTTTCTGCTTTGGATTCAACGGCAGCATTTTTTTGTCGTCCCGCATTATTAT
The DNA here is from genome assembly GCA_964601185.1 of uncultured Pirellulales bacterium. Taxonomy (GTDB): domain Bacteria; phylum Planctomycetota; class Phycisphaerae; order Sedimentisphaerales; family Anaerobacaceae; genus CAZRMQ01. Next base: position 9,180 of record CAZRMQ010000074.1, on the reverse strand, counting down.
CAGGGCCTTTTTCGCAACGTCCCAGGAGAAATCTATAACTTGTTTGCTCATAGCATAAGCTTGCGCTTTCTTCGGGTCCTTTTTGCCGGCTGTTTCAAACAGGCCCTGGTCATACTTCATCCTTAAAAGACGTGTGACAGCCTCATTGACCCTGTCTTCAGAAAGCTCGCCCGTTTCGACGGCCTGCTTGATTCCAAAGAAGCACTGCGACCTCGATTCATCATCAGCTTTTAAGAGTATCGTATCGCACCCCGCCTTTATCGCTAACGCGCAAGCTCTCGGAAGAGGCCATTTTTTAAGAATAGCAGCCATACCGATAGCGTCGGAAACAATAACGCCCTCGAATCCAAGTTCGTTTCTTAAAAGCCCGGTGAGCAGCTTCTCCGACAAAGTTGTTGGGAACTTAGCATCATACGCGGGGTAAACAGAATGCCCCGTCATAATGGCTTTTACGCCCGCGGCTATCGCGGCTTTGAAAGGATATAGTTCGACTTCCTGCAATCTCTTTTTGTCGGCTCTTATTACATCCAGAACATCATGGGCGTCGGTTGCCGAATCGCCTCTGCCGGGGAAATGCTTCGCGGTTGCCGCTATGCCACCGTCCTGAAAACCTTTCAGCAATGCAACTGCATGTTTTGCGCACGTCTCAGGGTCGTCACCAAAAGACCTGACTCCGATTTCAGGATTTTTGGGATTTATATTCACATCGCAGACAGGCGAGTACATTTGCGTTACGCCGATAGCGCTTAATTGTTTGGCAATGGTCAAGCCGATTTTATAAGTCAGCTTGACGTCACCGATGGCAGCCATACCCATTGGAGGCGGGAACTGCCTTATGCCGCCTGCCATATAATCGTTCTTAAAGTCGCCCTCGAAATCAATGGTCATGTGGAGAGGAATTCCGGACCGCCTTTTCATTGCAATTTTCTGTAACTTATTTAAATCTTTCGTGTATTCTTCCGGCGTTATGCTGATACCGAAAGTTTTGCCGGCAAAATAAGTATTTGATATGGTGAAATAATCTTTCGGTTTTTTAAAATTCTTGTCAACCTGGGAATTGCCCCAGTAAAGGTTTTTGCAGGTCTCAAGCGCGTATGGTTCCAGGCAAAGACCGCCGCAGTGCAATCTTGTGATTTGTTCGATTCCGCTCGGTGTTATCATAGCGCCGCGCCGGGTAAACGTTAAAAGTTGGCCGACCTTTTCTTCCAAACTCATCTTCGCTAATTTCTTACTGACAAATGCGTCTCTTTTCGCATCAGTTTTCTTTGGCATTTGTTTCTCCTGATTAAAATTTAGCCACAGAGTTCTTTTATTTTTAAGCCACAGATCACACAGAGGTCACAGAGTAATCATTTTTTAACAGTGTATATCCATGTTAATCTGTGTCTAACAAAGGGCAAAATAATACCATATAGCATTCTGCCTTTCAAGTGTTTTTTGGGGATAAGAGTTTACGCAGACCTGTATTGAGCAAAGTTGAAGGTAATATTAATTACCGGGCTACCTTGCCAGAACGCTTCCAGCGAGCTAACTTTAGAAACTAAGTTCGGTAGAGTATATCTTTTGTCTTGAAGTAAACGACTGCTTCTTCGCCTCTTTCCCATTCGCCGCAACTCGTAGCAAAGTTAAGGTTAGCCTTCAATTTTACGTTGGTGGTTCCTTTTTTTGCGGGGTTTCCTTTTTCCCATGATACCTACTGCACAACAACGATTAAACCTCAGCCAATTCTTCTTTCATTTCTTGATCTGGCAAATAAGTTGCCCATCATATCAAGCTGACCCTAGTTTCATTTGATTCTCATTAGTCAATTCTTTCAATTTAAGTAGGATACCCAGAGGTCTACGCTTTTCTGCAAGGAGGCGATTACGCTCGGCCCGTGTGGCCTTCGCGAAGTCGTAGAGCCCTTTTGAACCCACTACTGAAATGATTGCTCCTGGGATTGCCAGTGGCGGATAGACTGCTGCAGCAACTGTAATTCCAATCCCAATAGCAGTAGCCACACCTTTGACTAAGAGCGTGGTAATGGTTTGTTTGCGTAGCAATCGCAGTTTGTCGGCATGTCTTAAGAGAGAGTCTGAAAGAAAACTACCCGCCTCTTCTATAGCAGTGGATAGATTACCGCTCGGGGCCCGCCGTACCTTACACCTGCTGGTGCGAAAATCCTCTCGGATTTGTTGAATGGTGTTATCTTTGCGTATTTCGAGGATCTGGTCCGCCGGTACGCTTTGCAACCAACCAAGGTCGGGAGATTCCACACCGAAACGGAAGATATCACTCTCAGACAGTGACTTTCCTGCTAAAATTGCTGTTTCTTTGCTCGACACTCTCATCAACCACGAATACAGCAACCAATTCGTTTGCGTTATTGCTGCATCATAGTTGTATGCAACGCAGTCCGCCGCAAGAACGTGCATCAAGAAAACCTTCTTAAATAAAGTAGCCAAGAGCCACTGGTTATCGGAAGCCATTTGAGGAATTTTGGATCCATACAGTGAGGTCCATCGGCTTCGTTGAGCTTGAGCGTATTTCTGGAGAGCGCTTGCGTCTCTTGTTCCCCAAGACATCATCGCAAAGGATTCATTCTTTGCCAGGTCATATAGGGAACAATCCCGGAGTTCTTCGAGCTCCTTGCCGAGAAATTCAGAGGCTAGAGTACGGAAAGTCTCTGTGCATTTATGGGATAAATCAACGTAGGGATTCTTTGCAGTTGTGTAGTAGCCCTGTGGTAAAAGCAGCAGGACAGGATGTTCTTTTGAAGAACAGAAGAAATGCTCATAACAAAGGTATAGGTAAATTTGTCGCAGGACTGTCTTCTGAGTCTCTATGCCTGAGAACATCTTGGACAGCATTAAGATTTCACCGGTCCTAAGCGTACCTGTCACCGCATCCGGTATGGCGATAAAGTCGAAGAAAGCACCATATTTTGATACGACGCTTTGGATTCCTGGATCTGGGATGTCCTCCATAGCACCCAAGGAGATTGTGTATCCTTCAAGTTTAACCATAGCCACGATATAATTCGACCAGTTTTTCTCCCAAAACTCCCTCACCTCAGATACAAGGCGCTCGAAGTAATATGAACAGGCGTTTACATTCAGTGGTCGCCCTTCAATAAATACAGGGACTAGTATGACCGATTTCGTAAACGCCCTTTCAACGAAATCGTTCACTTTGGTAGGCGAGAGTTCATCAATTGGACCAAAGTGGGAGAGGTTTTCCTTTAGCAGAGCAAAGTAGCTCTTCTGAAGCTTAGAGATTTCGTTTATTGGATTCGTCTCTTCATGCATAACAATTATTATATAAACTGCATAAATAGGGTCAAATACCATCTGCCGAACGGCAATATTGATGAACGAAGGAATGATTCTCTTCCGGCCATAAATTCCTTCAACTCACAAACCAGAACGACAACTCTCTTGCACTAACCTGCGACCAAGCAAGCTGACCAAATGCGTTATGGCGGGACTTCCAAATCGTACTTTTTCCGAGGGTAAAATTTTGCGAAACAAAATAACTCCCCAATTATTTTACGAACAATTGTTACAAACAAAACCGCCGATGCTGCTTTCAACACCGGCGGCATTCATTTTTGTGTATTTTGTTCCCTTTTGTGGCTGCTGTTACGATTCCCATTTACCTTTGTTATTGGGTCCGACCCAGAATCCGCGTTCTTTTTTCCAGCCGGGCTCGTCAATTTTCAATTCCTTTGTTTTCCATCCCGCTTCGATTCGTCTTGTTAAATCATCGAATCCTTTGTTCCAGGTCAAGCCATCGGGAACGGTAACGTTCATACTCCCGGCTGCGTTTGCATATCTCAGGCAGGCTTCAGCAACAAGCTCCCTGACAAAAGCGGAAAGGAACCCCGAAATTGCCGAGTCACCGGAGCCGAGCGCTCCCGCAAACTTTTCCTCCTGATAAACCGGGAACCAAAGTTCGCGATTAGCCCAGTTTTCAAGATCAGAACATCGTGCAGCACCTAATTTCTCAAGCCGGTCCCGCTTAGCAGTTCGAACATATAATCCTCTATGACCACATTTGATCATGGCTATTGCTGTGCCCATTTCTATTAAATCGTTTCCCACATTGGAAATCTCTTTTACAGTTAGATGGTCAAGCACGCTCTCCTTGGGGCCAAGCTTTGCTTTCTTCTCGAGAAATCTTTCTTTATAAAGGAAATAAAATATCTCTTCTGCGCTCGGCACCATAATATCCGACAGCGGAACCCAGTCCTTAAGAATCGCCTTCCAGTCAACCTGGCCGGCGTAACTGTTTACATCGGGAAGTGAAAGGTCAAGCGCTGTTGTTGTCCCTAATTCTTTGGTCTTTTTAAGGATTTTTGTCAGCTCAGCGCCCGTGTTTTCGTAAAGCTTTCTCATCCATGGCGGATAACCGAAAAGCATCAGTTTTGAACGCCGCACAAGGTCGAAATCCATATCATCATAGCCGAACGTATCATTCGCGCCGCAATGATGCAGATAAAAACGGTCTATGCCGGGGATACAAATCGCAATGGTATATGATGTCGATTCGCCCTCGACCATTTTAATCCCCTTAAAATGTCCTTCGTGCTCTTCATACCAGTTGAGTATCTCTTTGCCGAAATCATCGTTGCCGATTTTGCCGATTAGTTCGGTTTTTACGCCGAGCCGGCGGATAGATACGCCGGCATTTGTGACAGGGCCTCCTCCCACAACAACACACTGCCCCATATTTATCATCTTGCCGGGGACAAGGACATCCGTCATCTTGTCAACTTTTCCATCGATTGTAAAAGCCGGTATCAGGTCAAGGCAGGTATGACCTGCAGCCACGATTTCAATATCTTTTTTATTCTTCACTTTAGGCTCCTCATAAAAAACTTCGCAGAATAATACCTTATAGTATCTTAATGTTCAAGTCAAAATTAGAAAAATAAAAACCTGGCCAAAACACTGTTCTCAGTATCATAAAAGGTGTATGGCTGCGAAAATGCACAAAATGAAGAGTAACCACAGACTTGTCCGACGAAGCTTTAGCGAAGGCGGATTTCACAGACTACACAGATTTGTGCCATTATATTTAATCTTCAATTTGTATATTATCTTCTTCTTTTTTTGAAAACGACTTACATAGCATCTCAGAATGTGGCTTTCATCCTTCGCACACCTTAGGGGGGAGAATGGAAGCGGCTGCGAAGGCTGGAAGCTAACTTCGCAGAGTAGTCTCGCACCCACCAACATGTTAAGCATTTGCCGTTCGGCATACTGCGTAAAAAGCCGGCTTTGGTTTACAATCACGGTCGAACAACATGGGATAGTCGGCCCTTCCACTTATGGGCATGTAGCTGCGCCATGATTGGCCGTCGTGGACGGCCCAAAATGTCACCCGGCTGAACTTGTCCCGGTGCTTGTGAAACAACGAAAACAATTCAGCATAACGATTGGCCAGGTCTTTTTGAACAGAATCCGGCAGGCCATCAGGGTATGGATTGTGCTTCTTCTGCATTTCAGGATCAAAGGAAGAGAGGTCAACTAACTTGGAATCGACAGGATAAAAAGGAAGCACGCCTATGTCCATTTCCGTAACCATCAGCTTAACGCCTAATTTGGAAAGAGACAAAATAGAGGTCTCAAGCTCCTCGATACTCGGATAGTCTAAGAACCAGTGTCCCTGTATGCCAATGCCGTCTATGCGGACGCCTTTTGACTGCAGGTCGCGAATCAGCCGAATGACAGCTTCGCATTTGGGCTGCTTCACAAGATCGTATTCATTGTAATAGAGCTGGGCGCTAGGGTCGGCCTGGCGGGCGTATTCAAAGGCCTTGAGCACGTAGTCTTCGCCGATAATGTCGAGCCATTTACATTTTCTGAATTGGCCGTCTGCTGTAATTGCTTCGTTGACGACGTCCCAGCCGTGGATTCGGCCTTTATAACGGCCCATCACGGTGAAGATGTGCTCTTTCATTCGCTTAAGCAATGCCTCGCGGTCCAAGGGTTTGCCTGATTCATCCTGGAACACCCAGTCCGGCGTTTGGTAAAACCAGACGAGAGTGTGACCGACTACAAACATTTTGTTCTTCTGACCAAAAGCCACATAACGGTCCGCCGGCTCGAAATTATATTTGTTCGGTTCCGGATGGATTTCTTCCCATTTTAGAATATTTTCCGGTGTTATGCTGTTGAACTGCTTTTCCACAAGGGCAAGGGCGTTTGGTTCATTGCCAGAAATCTGATTCAGGCTGAGTGCAGCACCAATATAAAAGTCGTCCTTAAACACATCTTTCAAAGTGGATTGAACCTGTGTATTTTCATTATTATTCAATTTACTTTCCTCCCTATTTATTTGTATATTCAAACCAGTCGAAATCTGCTGGGTTTGTATTCCTTTTTCCATTACCTGAAGCATACATTCCAAAATACACGCCTGTAAAACACATCCCTCGTTCAAAGCCGATTATTTCGACGGATAAATCCTTCGTCAGGGCTGTGCCCAAGACTTTTTGAACGCCGGTTGGCGATCGGCAGGAAAATTCATAAGACAATGGCGTCGCCTTGATAGACAGTATTACCGGCCCGGGCTGTACATCAATATATTTTACGGGGTCGATTATTTCACCCCTGACGACTTTTCTAAGGAAGGCTCGGCGAATACCATCCTTAAGTGTGATTCCAATTTCGTAATGGAATCGGTCAAACGCGCGGGCAACAAGACCAGCCTCTTCGTTTTCGCTATCAGGGTCAAATTCAAGCTGAGTTGAAGCTGTGCAGTTGAAATCCGTCTGGCGGCGACCCACAAAGGCTGGAGAGTCCTGGTCGTTAAATGTCACGGCTGAGCCATTAAGTCGAAGGTATCCAGGGCGCGCGGTAAGAGAAAAATCTTCCTCATAAGGATTCCGAAGAAAGTTCCACTGCAGAGCCAACTTGTCACTGTCGAAATCATCTCTGGCAGGCGGTTCTTCAAAGGTATGCTGAGGCAGTTTCGGTGCGGGCAATGTCAGTTCAAGTGTGCCGTTTCCGTTGACTACAGGCCAGCCTTGGTCGTTCCAGGTGACAGGTGCGAGAAATGTTTCCCTGCCGATGTGGTGGAAGCGGCCACCCTGCGGCCGAATTCCCAAACAGACCAGCCACCAGCCGGCAGATGTTTCGACCAAATCTGCGTGCCCAAGTGCCTGAATGGGGCTGTCGGGACGATTACGATGGGTGAGAATGGGATTGTTCGGATTGGCCTCGAACGGCCCCCAGGGAGAATCGCTGCGCGCGATGGTGACCATGTGGTCATAGCTGGTTCCGCCTTCGGAGATCATCAGGTAGTAGGTGCCCTTGATCTTATACAGATGCGGCCCTTCGGGCCAAATGCCGCCTGTGCCGCCCCATACATTCTTTAGCGGACCTTCAAGTTTTCCCGTTTTGAGGTTAATTGTTGTTTGACCGGTATGTCCATTGCGTCCGCCTTCCTGTCTGGAGTAATAGACCGTGCCGTCGTCATCGAAGAATAGGGACGGGTCAATACCACCGCCGTCATTTATCCAGGTTGGCTCCGACCAGGGGCCTGCAGGATTTTCGGCGGTGACATAGAAATTGCCGCCGCCATCCACGTTGGTGGTCACCATGTAAAAAGTGCCTTTGTTATAACGAATCGTTGGTGCATAGATGCCGCCCGAAGCTCGAACCTTGTTGAGGGGCAACTGGCTTTTGCGAGTCAGACAATAACCGATTTGCCGCCAATGCACGAGGTCTTTGCTGTGAAAGATAGGAACGCCGGGAAAATACTCGAACGAGCTGTGGACCATGTAATAATCATCACCGACACGACAAATACTGGGATCCGGATAGAAGCCGGAAATAATAGGATTGTTAAAGGTCGTGTTGTTCTGTCCCGAACAGTTGGTGAGCCATATCAATAACAGCAATATTATTGAAGCCTGTCTTTTTATATACAGATACATAGATGATAACCTTTCTCCAAAACGAAGATGAAGATTAATTTTCGTTTTGCACAACATTAATTACGGCATCAAAAGCCTGTTTGGGCTGATAGTTTCGGTCGAACAGCAGGGGAGAGCCTCCGATCCATGATGTTCTGTCATAGACGCCCCAGAAGGTGACGCGGGAGATATCGTTCTTGTGTTTGAGAAAAACCGAGAAAAGCTCAGTGTATTTTTGAGCAAGCTTTTGCTGTGTCTCGTCATCCGCGGCATTGGAATCAGACGTACTTTGCCTGTTAATCCTGCTGATATCCGCTCCCCTGTATCCGCGAGTCCGCGTCCTGATATCCAGCTCGGTAATCATGACTTTAACGCCGGTTGCCGCCAAAGCGGCGATGCTATACTCAAGGGATTCCTTATCAGGATAATCCAAACCGCTGTGCAACTGGATACCAACACCATCGATTCGGAGGCCTTTGGATTTGAGGTGTTTCACGATTGCTACCGCGCCGTCGCACTTTTCCTTTTTAGTATCAAGGCTGTAATCGTTGTAGTATAATTCTGCATTGGGATCGGCCTGGTGGGCGTATTCGAAGGCCTTGGCAATGAAATCATACTGCTTTTCCTCCGAACCTTCCCCAATAATCCGCAGCCACCGGCTGTTACGTAACGTGCCGTCATCTTTAAGGGCTTCATTCACAACATCCCAACCCTTAATGCGGCCTTTGTAACGACCGACAACGGACATAATATGGTCCTTCATTCTGGCAAGCAGCGCATCACGTGTTAATAAATTTCCGGAATCGTCACGAAATGTCCAGCGAGGGACCTGAACGTGCCAGACGAGGCAGTGTCCGATAGGAACCATATTGTTCTTTTCGGCGAAATCCACAAAACGATCGGCTGGTTCCCAGTTATATTGGTCCGGCTGAGGGTGGATGAGGGACCACTTCATGTCATTTTCTGATGTTGCAGTATTGAAGTGCTTTATCGCGATGGCAGCCGCATTAGGGTCTTTACCCGAGACCAGATTACGGTTAAAAGCGCCGCCGATCAGGAAATGCCCTGCGAACACATCTTTAAGAGCAGGTTTATCAGAGCCTCCGGTACCTATAGCAACAGACCATGATGTGGTCAAAGGCAATAAGATTACAATCAACAGTTTTTTTGTCACCACAATCATAACCTCATTAACTTTTAATCGTTTTTAGCTTGTTTACGGCGTTCGACCAGTTCGGTCTCAACCTGCATCATCAACTGTTTTTTTAATGGATAAA
>CAZRMQ010000073.1:3725-10064 GCA_964601185.1 uncultured Pirellulales bacterium | reverse complement strand
ACCGTAATCTTTTAATGGAACATTACAGGGACTTGGTAAAATATTGCGCTGAGCGGCTACACAGTAAATTGCCCGATAAGGTTGAGCTGGATGACCTCATCAGCGCTGGTAATTTTGGGTTGATGGATGCGATCAATGCTTTCGACCCTTCCAGAGGCGTAAAGTTTGAGACTTACTGTGCACCTCGTATAAAGGGCTCCATTCTCGATGAGCTGCGGAGCATGGACTGGGTGCCGCGATTGGTCCGTTCCCGCGCTCACCAGCTGGCAAAGGTTACTCATTCGCTTGAGATGAACCTTGGCCGAAAACCAGTCGAAGAAGAAATCGCTGAAGAGCTAAACATGGATATCGAGGAGTTTAACAGGCTTCAGCGAGATGCAAGTGCGGTCAGCCTGGTTTCGTTGAACAACAAATATGACGGCGATGGCGAAAAAGATGTTTGTGAAATAGATGTAATCAAAGATAAAAAAAGCGAGGACCCTCTGCTCGAAGCTCAAAAGCGAGATCTTAAGAACTTACTTACCAAGGGACTGACACGGGCAGAACGGCTGATCATTGTTTTGTATTATTACGAAGAGATGACGATGAAAGAGATAGGCGCTACGTTAGATTTATCCGAGTCTCGTGTTTCACAAATGCACTCTTCTATTGTCGACCGTCTAAAAGCCCAAATGTTCAGCCGAAAGAAAGAATTTTCAATCGGCTGATTCATGGCTCGTGGCTTGTATATCGTTAAGAATGGATTATTCTGTCACTTCCCCGATATTATCGGGGTTGTTTTTTCTCGGCTTCCAAACGCTCCTTGCCGCGTTTGGTGCCCTTTTTTGACCTTGCTAAAGATTGTGGATCAGCAACTTTTCGATAGCCCAGCGCTTTTATAACCCCAAGCACTTCTGTCCAGGTTGGAAATAGTTTTGCATTTTTGTTTTTGTACTCTTGGATGGCCATCAGAAACTCAAATTGCTCATCGGACATTCGACCTTCTTCAGCAGATTTTCGCTCTTCGGATAGGCGTCTGCCGGGGCCGCGATGAAGGTCAAGGCCCAACCGCCTGTCAATGACATTTTGTCTACGGTCTCCACTGCCACGACGCTCATCAGAATATTCTCTGTCCATATATAGCTGGCCTGAAAAATTTGTTCTTTTTAGCCCGACGACTTTACTAATAAACATGCAGAGTTACGCCAGGCTTTTTTAGTCCAAAAGTCTTCCGAAGATCAAAAGTCGTCCTCGAAGAAGTTGCCGTCTAAATCAGATTCTGTTTCGTTTTCGTCATCTAATGCAAAATCATAGAAGTCATCATAGGCATCTTGTGACTCGATGACAACGTGCGCTTCGTCAAGGCACTCTTCAGGAACCATTATAGCAACGCTTCTCACAGCCAATGAGGGATCAAACTGCTCCTTAATAATAGCAGGGATATCATTGACTCTCAGCAGAGTTTCATATTCTCTGGCCTGCTCCATGTCCTCGACAAAGGTAACAACCGCAAAATCTTTCAATTTAGCCTGTGATTTTTGATTTTTTTTGGAACGTTTTGCCATTTTATCTCCTCGCAAAAAATCAATCGATGCAGTCGCATCCAGATTGACCGTGAATAATCTCTCACTGAGATACTTTTCGTCAAAATGGCATACCCTAATTATTTAAATTATTAAAAAATGCCGCATATTAAAAGAAAGCCTGACTTGTCTGTTGAATATCTATTTTGGAGATTATCAGCCCTTGGATAAAAAATTTTATCATTTGGGCGTTTTTTTTATTGCAAATTTTGGTTATAGCGCTTAATTAAGATACCTTGGTAGTCTGCCGGATTAGAGGAGTTTTTACCGGCTTATTGAAAGTTTACTTTTAACAGGGAGGTTTGCATATGGCCAAAAAAAGAGAGTCTTTGATCGTTACCAGCAAAGTTAAGGCCCACATCAGGAGCAAAAAGATGATGACTGCTTCTGAAGCCGTTGAAGCCATCAATAACGCCGTTTATTCTTTGCTTGATAATGCCATTACCCGAGCCAAGGCCAACCGTCGCAGCACAGTCAGATCTCAAGATTTATAGGCAGGCTATGGGCTGATATCCTTTGTCTTCATATCTTGTATTAGCGGCAACGTTAGTTGAAGGAAGCCGTTCACGCTTTTAAACCGTGGAACGGTTTACTTTAGGATTGTTGCTCTAATGTAATATGTTTGCAGTCTATTTTGAGTGCTAATTGTTATTAGCTATAAATTGTCTGTGATTAGGGTGACGAACATTATGCCAATTGTAACGTATTAAATCGTATTTTAGGTGCGAGTGTGGAGTTTTATCTATATTTGCTGATAAGTGACCCATAAAGTATAAATTTTTAGTTTCAAAAGCCTTTTTAGGAAAATTTATTGGAATTAGTTTGGCGAAAATCCCGATTAGTATAGTGGAGAACTTAGGCAAAAAGGGATTTTGTCACGTGGTTGTTAATGTTAAGGCAACTAATAGCCGATAGTTGCTTGAACGGCAGCACACAAACAAAGCACCTCTTCGAGGAGCTTTAAAGCGAGTGCCTACTAAGTTTAAAGCTGTAATCGGAACGACTGGTGATAAGCTCTTTAAGAATGGAAGATAGTTGGAACAAAACGCGGGGGGCAAACATAAAAGTTTTTATGTTGGGCTGGGAGTTCCCTCCATTTATTAGTGGAGGACTCGGTACAGCGTGCTATGGACTTACCAGGGCGATGGACCAGCTTGGCATAAAAGTAACTTTTGTTTTGCCAAGGATGGTCGAGAGCCAATATACAACACATGTCAAGATGTTGACTCCTGGTTCTCAGAAAGTCATCTCTTCTGTCAAAGGCCAGGAATTCAAAAACGTTAAGTTTCGCACTGTTGATTCACCTCTGCAGCCCTATTCAAGCTCCGACCTTTATCGGCATCAGTTCGAAGAAATTTTGCGGCGGAGGCATGATAAACTCAGCAAAATCACCGCAGCGAGCCAGTTTATCGGCGGATCCGATTATGGCGGCAATATGTACGCCGAAGTCCACCGTTATGCTGCGATTGCCACACAATTGGCAGGAGATGAGGACTTTGATGTCATCCATGCACACGACTGGATGACCTTTCCTGCAGGGGTTGCTGTAGCGGCAATCAGCGACAAACCGCTGATTGTGCATGTCCATTCGACAGAATTCGACCGTAGCGGTGAGCATGTCAACCAGACGATTTATGATATTGAACGGATGGGTATGGAGCAGGCTAATAAAGTCATCGCTGTCAGCAACTTTACCCGCAATATCATAATCAACCGATATGGAATTAACGGTGCAAAAGTTGAAGTAGTATATAACGGCGTAGAGCAAAACAGCAAGGCAGCTTTATCTGACACCCACATAGATAAAAACGAAAAGGTTGTTTTGTTTCTGGGCCGGATTACCATGCAAAAAGGTCCTGAGTATTTCCTGGCAGCGGCCAAGAAAGTCCTCAGCGTTATGAGAAACGTCAAGTTTGTTATGGCAGGCTCCGGCGACCTTATGCACCGGGCAATTGAGATAGCGGCAGAGCTCGGTATCGGTCATAAAGTGCTCTTCACAGGTTTTTTGCGTGGCGATGACGTCAGAAAGATTTATGAAATGGCTGACCTATATGTCATGCCTTCCGTATCAGAGCCATTTGGTATCGCCCCTCTGGAGGCCCTGGGCCATGATGTGCCCATAATAATAAGCAAACAAAGCGGTGTGTCGGAAGTTCTAAATCATGCACTGAAGGTTGACTTCTGGGATGTAACCGAGATTGCCAACAAAATGATAGCAGTCCTGAAGTATCCGCCCCTGGGTATTACGCTGCGAAGTCACGGCAATTTTGAGGTGCGCAAACTTCGATGGAATGACGCAGCGACCAAATGTGCGAAAATCTATGAAGAGACGCTGGTTGCAGTTTGATGGAAAGCATCAAGCGTAAAACGGTGGAGTTCTGGATTAAAATTTTTTAGGTATATAGTATGCCCTCAGTATGTTTTTATTTTCAGGTACATCAGCCTTTACGACTTCGGCATTATACGGCATTCGACAGTACAGACCAATACTTCGACGATTATAAGAATGCTTCTATCTGCAGGAAGGTGGCAAATAAATGCTATTTGCCGGCTAATCGTCTGCTCCTGGAAATGATACGCAAATTTGAGGGCAGATTTAAGGTTGCATACAGCCTGACAGGAGTATTGCTTGAGCAATTACAGCACTATTCACCGGAAGTTATAAGCACTTTCGACGCCTTAACGGCAACCGGCTGTGTCGAGTATTTGGCTGAGACTTATTATCATAGCTTAAGTTTCCTATACTCACGCGATGAATTTATAGAGCAGGTAAAAGAGCATATCGAAACTATCGAGCATCTTTTTGGTCAAAAGCCGAGGGTATTTCGCAATACCGAACTGATATATAACAATGATTTGGCTGAGCTTGTTGAATCTATGGGGTGTTTCGACGCAATAATAACCGAAGGGGCGGACCATATCTTAGGTTCACGAAGTCCAGATTTTATCTATCGTCCAAAAGGATGCGACAAGCTTAAGCTGCTGCTGAAAAACTATTCCCTCAGTGATGATATTGCCTTTAGGTTTTCCAACCGTTCCTGGCCGGAGTGGCCTCTGACAGCAGAAAAGTTCGCCCGCTGGGTTAATAAAGTTAATGGTAACGGCAACGTGGTAAATCTGTTTATGGATTACGAGACATTCGGCGAACATCAATGGATTGACACCGGAATATTCGATTTTGTACGGCACCTGCCGGAAGAGATTCTAAAGCATCCTGATAATGATTTCAGAACACCCGGCGAGGTGGTCCAAAGTTATGAGCCTGTCGATACGGTTGATGTACCAAACATTATAAGCTGGGCCGATACAGAACGAGACCTTTCCGCATGGCTGGGCAATCCTATGCAGTCTAACGCTATCCACGAGCTTTACAGGCTCGAAGGCAAGATAAAGCAAACCGGCGATGAAAAAATGATTACAGACTGGCGAAAATTGCAGTCGTCAGACCATTTCTATTACATGTGCACCAAGCACTTTGCGGATGGAGATGTGCATAAATATTTTAATCCGTATGATTCACCCTATGAATCGTATATAAACTTTATGAATGTGCTGGGTAATCTGCAGAGTCGCTGTGTAAGGCCGGCCCTGGTAGATGCAAGCAAAATCGCAGATGGAGCTTCGATTGACAAAGACAGTACAAAACAGGGGCGATTGGGGGTGCGTGTTTTCCCACGCCAAAATGGTACAGATGCAAATGGCTCTTTTTCTCTGAACCGGACTTGTCCGACAAGCCGGAACCGCAAAATAAGGACCCGCAAGACAAATAAAGCATTCTGATTCGTTTTGCTCTTTCAAGGTGGCTCCGGTTCCTGGATTTACCGTTACAGCATTCAGGGAGTACGATTGTGTTAACTCTGCAAAAATCCAAGAACACAAGAATTGCATCCGTATCGACCCGTGACAAACCTATAGATGAGTTATTGACCAAAGAATGGCTGTTGACCAATGAATTCGGCAGCTATGCATCTTCAACGGTTATCGGCTGTAATACAAGAGGGTATCACGGCCTGCTTATCGGCTCACTGAATCCGCCCGTTAACAGGATAATGGCGCTGGCTAATTGCTTAGAGATGCTGATATCGCCCGCCGGAATATTTAACCTTTCAACCTTTGAATTTCCTGAAAAATTCGTACCGGCAGGTTTCAACTATATAAAACAATTCCATCAGGATACAGGGGTACATTTTGATTATGAATTAAACGTTGCACAACCTCAAGCTGCCGGTGCCGAACCTGCTCCCTGCGGGAAAAAGAATACAGGCTCGCTTCTAAAAAAACGGACAGCAGCAATCAAACTGACTAAATCCATTTATCTTTTGCGTAATGAGAATACAGTTGCACTTAAATATGATTTTACAAAAGTCGATGAGCCGGTGGATTTCATTTTACGTCCTTTTGTAGGACTACGAGACTTCCACACAATGCAAAGAGCTTACGCCTCGTTGCGGTCAGACTGGCTTGGCGATGGCCTGGTGGTTCGTTCCGGTCGTGGTGGACAGGGCAGTTGCGAGCTGTTTTTGAGCTGTCCCTCCATGAAACCTGTTAGAAATCATATAACGAGAAATAATACGATACAAAAAGAGAAAATTTCTAACGGGGTGAAATTTGAAAATGATCATCAGTGGTGGTTTAACTTTGTGTATCGTATCGATAAAGAAAGAGGCCAGAACTTTACTGAAGATTTATGGACGCCCGGATTTTTTAAATGCCGCATAGAATCACCAACCGAGCTTGTTCTCTGGGCTAACCTCTCGTCGTACGTCACGCGTAATGC
>CAZRMQ010000073.1:0-3625 GCA_964601185.1 uncultured Pirellulales bacterium | reverse complement strand
GCTGATGACCGAAATCTTAAATTGCTTTGCTTAGCCGCCGATCAATTTATTGTAAAACGTAGTAGGGACCAAAATTACAGTCCGAAGGACTCCTTGCGGAGAGCCACCATTCTGGCTGGTTTCCCATGGTTTGCCGACTGGGGCAGAGATGCTTTCATCGCCCTGCCGGGCCTGCTGCTTTCAACCGGAAGGTTTGACGAAGCAAAGTCGGTCTTAACCACTTTTGCTCAGTCGGCAGACGAAGGTATGATTCCCAACCGGTTCGATGATCGCAGCGACACTGCATATTTTAACAGCATTGATGCTTCGCTGTGGTTTATTAACGCAGCCCTTCAGTATTTACATTCTACAGGTGATTCCAGAACTTTCACGCAGGAGCTCTTGCCAATCATCCGCTGGATTGTGGACTCTTATCAAAAGGGTACCCGCTTTGACACTCATGCTGATGCCGATGGGCTTATAACCGCAGGCAACACCGATACGCAGCTGACCTGGATGGATGCCAAGTATAACGGCGTTGCTTTTACACCCCGGTTTGGAAAAACGGTCGAAATCAACGCTCTGTGGTATAATTCTCTTTGCTTTTTAGCCGAGTTTTATGTTGCGCGAAATTCAGAAAACGCAAAGCAATACAAGTCTATGGCTGAGCAAGTCGGCGTAGCTTTTTGTAACTTATTTTGGAATGAGGCTGCCGGTTACTTAAACGATTGCATTTTGCCCGGAGGCTCTGCTGATACCAGCCTTAGGCCGAACCAGATATTTGCTGTTTCACTTCCTTTTTCACCACCGCTGTCCCCCCGACAGCAAAAGTCAATTGTAGATTGTGTTCAAAAAGAGCTGCTGACGCCTTATGGGCTTCGGACGTTGAACGAACAGAGTCCTAACTACAAAGGAATTTATACAGGCCCACAAGGACAGAGGGATGAGGCGTATCATCAGGGCACGGTTTGGCCGTATCTGATGGGGCCGTTCGTGGAGGCCTACCTGAAGATAAATGAATTCAGCCGAAAGAGCAAAAAAACGGCTGCTGAATTTATTCGGCCTTTGTTACGGCACCTAAACGAGGACGCCTGCCTTGGCCAGGTAAGCGAGATATTTGACGGCGACGCCCCACATAAGCCCAAAGGATGCTTCGCTCAGGCCTGGAGCGTAGCGGAACTGCTCAGAGCCTACCATTTGATAAACAGCTAAAGCCTCGATTCTCGATCCTCGATGCTCGATATTCGCACTATACGAGTATCAAGTATCGAGTTTACCCGTGTATACGATACATTTTTAGTTGTCTTTTTTGACGAAATCTGTATATTACCCTATCTTGGCACTTGGCACAGCCTGCCCGCCGTACTCTCTGGGCAGGCGGGGCTTCTATCTAATCCGCCGTGGCGGATTATGAAAAAGTGCCTAAAGTGAACTAAAGTGAGCTAAAGTGTAAATTTATAATTTTAGGCACTTTAGTCACTTCAAACTTTAGGCACTGGGAGATCGTCGCTATGGATTTTAGTATCGAGGACACGCGTAAAAAGCCGGCACCTAAGCTCAAAGAGCTTATAAAGAAGAGTGTAATTACCCTGGAAGATGTGACCGATTGGCTGCGGACGATTTATGAGATTCGCTTTTTTGAGGAAAAGGTTTTTGACCTTTTAGGCCAAAATATTATCAAGGGTGCCTCTCACCTTTATGCCGGCCAAGAGGCTGCTGCTACGGGTGCTGTTGCCGCTATAGAACGAGGTGACGTGATTGGCTCGACCCACCGGGGGCACGGCCATTGCGGTGCCATCGGCAACAAGTACGCCGACTCAGAAGAAGACCGCCAGAAGCACTGGAACAGCATGATGGCCGAGCTAATGGGCAAAGAGACCGGCTATTGCAAAGGCAGAGGCGGCTCGATGCACATCGCAGAGGTGGATAAGCAAAATAATCTCGGCTCGACCGGTATTGTGGGTGGCAATCAGCCGCCTGCGGTTGGAGCTGCGCTGGCGGAGAAGTTCAAAAAAAGCGGACGAGTGGTGCTTTCGTTTTTCGGTGACGGCTCTACTAATTGCGGCAGCTTCCACGAATCCATGAACATGGCATCGACCTTAAAGGTGCCTTTAGTTGCAATCATCGAAAATAATCTTTATGGAATGAGTGTGCCCTTCTCCGGCAGCGAAGTGGAAGGAACCCTAAGGGCAAGTAATATTGAGGACATCGCCCAGCGTGCAGCAGCATACGATGTGCCTGCTATGATTATTGACGGACAGGATGTGGTCGCAGTCTTCCTTGCCGTACGCCGAGCGGTGGAAAGGGCAAGGAAAGACAATCAAATGACAATGATCGAGGCCAAGACATATCGCTGGTATGGGCACAGCCGAAGTGACCCTCGCGCATACCGCACCAAGGCCGAAGAAAAGTTTTGGCACCAGCGAGACCCGATTACAGTTCTCAGAAACAAGCTCCTTTCAGAGTCACTGTGCACCGAAAAGGAGCTGGACGAGATAAAGGATAAAGCCTTTAACACCATCGAAGCTGCTACAAAGTTCGGCATGGATAGTCCCTGGCCCAATCCTGCGGATGTAGCGAAGGATGTTTACGTCGATGAGACATATCCCGCCGAGATTATAAAAGCGGATAAAGAAATGTCCAAAAAGGTAATGGAAGCGGCTGCCGCCTTTGAGGCTGCGTTGGCTAAATCCACTGCCAGGACGAAAAAAGAGGCTGCCGAGCAGGCCAAGGCACTAATTAAAACACAGTTCGGCATGGACGTTATGAATATTGCTGCGGCGGTATCGGCTGCACAAGCCGAAGAGATGAGAAGGGATGAACGCGTCTTCGTGATGGGTGAAGATGTGGGCCTGTATGGCGGTGCGTATCAGGCCACACGCGGCCTGCTGACGGAGTTCGGTACAGAAAGGATCATCGATACTGCAATATCCGAGGCGGCTATTACCGGTGCCGCGGTCGGCGCAGCCCTTCGAGGAATGCGCCCGGTGGCTGAGATTATGTATGTCGATTTTGTCTCCATAGCGATGGATCAGCTCGTCCACGTCGGCGCTTATAATCGTTATATGTTCGGCGGTAAAGCCAGGGTGCCGATGGTTCTGCGGACCGAAGGTGGTGTGGGCAGATGTATCGCTGCGCATCATTCTGAATCCCTCGAGGCCTGGCTGATGCATCCGCCGGGACTTTTCGTGGTTATGCCGTCAACTCCATACGATGCAAAAGGATTGCTCAAAGCTGCTATTCGTAGCGACAATCCAGTGGTTTTCATTGAGCACAAGGCAACGTACGGTCAGTTCGGCCCGGTACCGACAGGTGATTATATCATTCCGTTAGGCGTAGCGGACATCAAAAGACAGGGTAGCGACGCAACCGTCGTCAGCTATAGCAGAATGGTAATGTACTGCCTGCAGGCGGCCAAGGTTCTGGCTGAGCAGCATGGCATAAACGCCGAGGTGATTGATGTACGGACATTAAAGCCTTTGGATATAAAAACGATAGCTGAATCGGTTCGTAAGACGGGACGCCTGGTCACTGTAAGCGAAGGCTTCGGCACTTGCGGTGCAGGAAGAGAAATAGTCGGACAATTTATGGAGTACCAGTTCGACGATGGCTCACACGGCTTCGATTATTTCGATGCGGCCCCGGT
>CAZRMQ010000072.1:0-10238 GCA_964601185.1 uncultured Pirellulales bacterium | reverse complement strand
TTACTCATTCCAGCACAAACCAAAAGAAATATTCTGACAACCGGTTTAAGCTCGGGTGCTATGCGGCCGGTTGTGCTTGGGAACAGGCTGCCTTCGGGCTTGCTGAAGAACAAGCCGTCTAAAGTTGTTTTGTCCGCCGTCGGCGGATTATATTTTTCCGGTCCCAGCACGATAAAATCACCTGGAGCCATTCTCAGCCCAAAAGCAACAGAGGAGAAGGAGAACTCTCGTGCCTTTGCGCGGATGAATAATTGGGGTATAGAGCTTCTTGCCGGTACGGTAAAGACAGGACAGGCGGTAAGTTCGCATACATCTCTTAAATTGGGGATTTTTTCAGCTTTTATCCGTAGGGCAAGAATGCCCGGCCCAATCCGGCAGAACTGCCGGATTCCTTCACTTTGGCCGTTGGCAGCTATATAAGAGACATTCTGTTTAATATTTAATCTTCTAACAGTTAGGTCATTAACCTGGCCGTTCGGTATAATTAGCGAAACAGTCATCAATTTTTGACCGCCGGCGGCACGCAATAAATCGTTTATCCTATTCCACATCCTAATTCTGCCGAAGCGAACGACAAACGAATTGGCTATAAAGGCCTGATTGCTGTTGAATTGTAACGGCTCTGTGTATAATAATCCCCAAAGGTCACTTATTTTGTCTGCGTTTTCAGCCGGCACTTCAAAAATATGGACGTCAAAATCAATTGTGTTTAGCGATGTGACTACTGACCGCTGGTTACTGTAAGGAGAGGATATATCACCGATTTTGACCTGCTCTTGTTTAGGCTGGCTTTGCTCAGGGCCTTTACAACCTATCATACAGAAGCTTACATAGCATAATACTGTAAATTTAAAAGCACGAATCATAAGGATAGATTAGAAATTATGAAGGCATCTGTCAATGGATAGTCGAGTACTTAATGTCTAATTCAAACGCGCGTTAATTTCCTTGACCTGCTGTGTCATCTCATCTTTAATATGTTCTGTAATAAACAAGAAATCGAGATTGAAAGGTATTAAGAAAATGAAAGTAAGCAAAAGAGCACAGAGCGTGCCGGTCTCGGCAACTATAGCTGTTACTTCACGAGCCAAGCAGCTAAAAGCCCAGGGCGTGGATGTAGTAGGTTTTGGAGCGGGAGAGCCGGATTTTGATACGCCAGATTACATCAAACAGGCGGCTATAGAGGCACTAAAGGGCGGTAAGACAAAATACACACCAGCCGCAGGCATAATCGAGCTGCGAATGGCCATCGCCGCTAAGCTTAAAAATGAAAATGGTCTTGACTACAAGCCGGAACAAATCATCGTTAATATCGGCGGTAAACACTCCGTTTACGAATCCATGCAGGCAGTGCTTGACGGCGGCGATGAGGTTATTCTACCCACACCATATTGGGTAACTTATCCTGAGGCGATTAAGCTCGCCGGCGCTACGCCTAAAATAGTCCAGACCAATAAAGCCAACAGTTACAAAATCACGCCGAAACAGCTAAAAGACGCTATCACCAAAAAAACTGCAATGTTGGTGATTAACTCACCCAGTAATCCCGGCGGCTTTACATATACACCACAAGAACTAAAAGACATCGCGAAGACTCTTGAAGGTACTGATGTAGTTGTGCTTTCAGACGAAATCTATGAGAAACTGATTTACGGCGACACCGAATTTGTAAGTTTCGCTTCGCTGAGCGAAGATGCATACAACCGAACGCTGACTCTGAATGGTTTCAGCAAAACATTTTCGATGACGGGCTGGCGCTTGGGTTATACGGCAGGACCTTTAGAAGTCATAAAAGCTATGGCACGTCTGCAGGACCACATGACGTCAAACTCTGTAACATTCACTCAATACGCAGCGATTGCTGCTCTCGGCGAGCCTGCCAAGCAGGCTATAGAGAAAATGAGAGTGGAATTTGAGAAGCGTGGTAAATATATGGCCGAACGGCTAAATAGTATTCCAGGCGTTCAATGTCCCGAACCTACCGGTGCTTTCTATTGTTTTCCTGATGTATCAGAGCATTATGGCCGAAATATAAATGGTGCAGAGATTAATGGCAGTATGGACTTTGCGAAAGCGCTTTTAGAGCAGGCTAATGTAGCTGTTGTACCAGGCCTTCCTTTCGGCTGTGATGGTAATATTCGCTTAAGCTTTGCCTGCTCGCTCGATGATATTAGCAAAGGATTAGATAGACTACAGAAATGGCTAAGTCAGTAAGAAGCAAAAAACGCCGTGCCGAATCTGCTTCGCAGGGTGATGCTTCGACAGATTTTGACCAGGCAATAAAAACCGATAAACGTCGTGCTTTCTCCGGCTGGCCGATGATTCTGGCCTGGGTGGGTATGCTTATTTTCGCCTGTCACGCCTGCTCACACATGGTTGCTGCCGGCGATACCTGGGTAGCCATGGCCTGCGGACGACACTTCGTCAAACACGGCGTTGATACTGTCGAGCCGTTCAGTGCGAACTCGCACAAGGCAGGACCAACACCGGAAGAGGTAAAAAACTGGCCAAAATGGGCGCAGTGGCTTACGGATAAAGTCGGTATCGAGACAGTGAAAAGATGGCATCCGACCGGCTGGATCAACCAAAACTGGCTAACCCATGTGATTTTCTATTGGTTGTCCACGAGTCTCGGTTCTGAAGAAGATCCACTTTTCAACGCCTTGGTGTACTGGAAGTTCGCTATTTACTTTCTGACAGTTATTTGTCTTTTCTACACGGCTGTTTTATTAGGTGCTAATCCTGCTCTTGCTGCTGTTTTCGCTTGTTTTGCGCTGTTCACAGGGCGTTCATTTTTTGATATTCGTCCTGCCGGTTTCTCGAATCTTTTAGTAGCTGTCTTTTTGCTTATACTTGTCCTTACCACATATCGAAATATATTGTATATCTGGTTTATTGTCCCCCTAACAGTCTTCTGGTGTAATATCCACGGCGGCTATATTTATGTATTCATAATGCTCATACCATTTATAGGCCTGCATCTGTTGATTAGCTGCAGTAAAAAGTGGACCGCAATCTTATATAATGTCACCGCCTGGCCGTTCTTCTATTTTGTTGTTTCCAGGGCCGGTTTTACGTTGTCCACATTTCTTTTTTTGATTCTGCTGATTGCACTCGATTTTATTTTGATTTTTAATAAGCAAAACCTCCTCTGCATTAAGTGGAGGGGCGTTTTACACACGATTGCCGCCGGCATTGTTGCTTTTGTAGCTATGGTGTTGCTCAATCCATTCCATTTAACCAACCTGACTCATACCTTTGTCATCAGTGTCAGTGAGCATGCTGCGAGGTGGCGTGACATCCACGAATGGCAGCCTGCCTTCGACTGGGACAATCCTGTCGGTACAGCGATGCCTTTTTTAGTCATGTATATTTTTGCCTGGGTAATTCTTGTTGTTTGGATTATAGTCCCAATACTAATTTCTCGCTCTGTTGGCAGAGAACATAAGCGAAGGATAGATACCTCTGACAGATATCAGTGGCCTAAAATCGATATGCCCTTATTACTAATTGCCGCTCTTACAATTTATATGGCCATTCGTTCCCGTCGATTTTTGCCAATAGCCGCATTTGTAGCCTGTCCTATCATAGCAATGATCATTGACCAGATAGTTCGTGCAATCTCGGCAATGCGGAACTTCCGTAAGTATAATCGTCTGGTGGTCTCAACGATGCCGACTAATCTGCAATTGGTTTTCACGGTTGCCGGTGCTGCGGCGGTTTTATTCTTCGGTACATGGTGGGGTCTTAAGTTTAAGTATGTCTATCTTGATCCCTGGCCTTCTGATTTGAATCCGAAATTATGTACTGTATTTATGCGAATGACTGCTTCTGATGCTAAACCGTTTGAGGCCGGCCGGTTTATAAAAGAAAATAAGCTGAAAGGCAAAATGTTTAATTACTGGACTGAGGGCGGTTTCATCGCCTGGGCCCAGGAGCCCGACCCTAATACCGGCAAAATACCTTTGCAGCTGTTCATGGACGGCAGGGCACAAGCAGCTTATAACCGTAAAGCATTTGATCTTTGGTCAGCTATTATGTCCGGAGGCTGGACCGCGGCGGAGATAATAGCAAACGCCCAGGCCAGACAAAAAAGATTAAGTGCCGCCGATTATATAAAAATAGGTCGGTGGGTGGATGAGCAGTTAAAAAATAATAACGTCTGGATTGTATTAATGCCCGTAGCGGTTTTTGGCGAGCCTCGTCCTGAAGAATATTATCAGCAAAAGTCTTATCACGCTGTCAAAGGGCTTGAATATAATCGTGATTGGCCCGTTGTCTTCTTTAATGACAAGCAAAAGATATTTGTTGACTACACAACGCCTCAAGGCAAAGAACTTTTTGACGGCATACGTAGTGGAAAAACACTATACCCTGATGATTTCCATAAGAATCTCATACTCGCCTATAGTCTGCTTCGGTATAGAGCAGAAATGATTAGCAAAAAAGAGGGGCTTGATTTTGCCATTAAAGCCTTCAACATAGAAAATGTGCCGACCGCGATGCTGGAAATAGTACTTGCTTGCACACGTTTCCCTGAACTAAAACCTGCCGTAACAGATTTTTGTAAGGATCATTTCGATAACTTCGAAAAAAATAAGGAAACTTATACCAGGCAGAATGGCTACCGTATAAGAATCGAAGCTGCACGATTGGCATGTATCCATTTAGCACAAGCTGCCCAGGAGCAAAATAATACAAAGCTCGCTAAATTTTATGCTGATAAAGCTGTAGAATATGCAAATGAGCGAAACAAATCGTATAAAAGATGGTAGTCAGACTGGATGTTCGATGCCGGATACTCGATGCACGACGAGTATCGAGGAACGAGAATCAAGGATCGAATCATTTTCTATAAGCGTTTTTTTCCCATGTTTTAACGAACAGGATAATGTCGCCTACATAGTTGAAAAGACACTTAAGCTGCTGGAAAAGCTCAATGCCGACTTTGAGGTGATTATCGTTGACGATGGCAGTACAGACGGCACAGGCCGACTCGCAGATGAGATTGCCCGCCAGTATAGCAGAGTAAAAGTTGTGCACCATCATACCAATCTCGGTTACGGAGTCGCCTTGCAGTCTGGTTTTAAAACAGCCGCTAAAGAGCTTGTATTTTATACCGACGGCGATGGCCAATTCGACATCAACGAATTTCCGCCGTTGCTGCCGTTAATGAAACAATATGACATTGTTAGCTGCTATCGACTGAATCGGCAGGAAGGTCTCATACGCAAAATCAATGGCTGGTGCTGGACAAAACTGGTTTGCTGGCTGTTCGGCATGAAAATACACGACATTGATTGTGCTTTCAAACTATATAAAAGAGAAATCTTTGATAATATAAAGATGTCAAGCACAGGGGCTATGATTGATACCGAAATCTTAGCTAAAGCTTTATGCAAAGGTTACCGCGTGACCCAGAAGGGTGTGCATCACTATCCGCGGGCGGCAGGCTCACCGACAGGTGCAAAGCTGAAGGTAATTTTTCGTGCGTTTAAAGAGCTTTTTAAGCTTTATAAACAAATTAAATATGAGCGATAAGAAATTCAATCTTTTCATCTACGGCTCGTTGCGTGATCCGGGCATCTTTAAGTCGGTCAGCGGTTTGAGCTTTACTATTAAGGCGGTTCAAGCCGACAGCGAGACTCTTTCGGCCGAACCTGCCTTTCTGCCGGGATATAGAAAAGTGTCACCGGATAATGTCTATTTCTATGCTGTAAAAAGCTCTACTTCAAGGATTGAAGGCATTGTGATTTTCGATGTTCCCGCCGTGGCTTTGGCTGAAATCGACAGATACGAAGGCAAACGCTATGACAGAGAAACCGTCCATGTTAATACAGCCAAAGGCACTGTTGAAACCCAGGCTTACCTGGCGTCACACGAGTCGATGAAAAAACATTTCGGCGACAGGTTTCATGTTAATTTAATACACGAGCTTTGGCTTCGAAAACGCATCGAGAAATTTATGGAGAAGCACACACGACCCGGCGAACAAACAGCCGATGCAGAATTGGAGCGACGGGCAGAAAGAGAGCTGCTGGCGACCACAGAAAGAGATTTAGTTATAAGCCATTACCGCAAAGGTCCCGTTAGCGATTATTACCTCGAACATGAGCTGGATCGGCCACGGCCAAACATAAAACATCTATATGATGACCCCAAGGTTCAGCCCTTTATTGAGAAATATTTGGCTCTTGTTGTCAGGCAGGTCCTGCTCAATCAATTAGAAGAAAAAACTCAAAATCAATTTCGATTCGAAATTGAGCGATTGCTTACTTCGGAAAGATATTTCAGACGCTCTATTAGTTTACTTGTTGCTTTGCAAATGATAAATGCTAATAGTGCTGCTGTCGATCTGATAATCGACGAATGTCTTAAGACTATGCCCTGCGCAGGGCATGACCTTATCGACTACGTAAAATATGCTGTGCGCGCAGCCGACAGCATGTTCGACAGCCGAGTTGCCAAATCACTTTTAGGGTGGATAAGGTCAAATCTTCAGCCGGGTCTTGTGCCCCTCGGCACAGAGTTGGAATTGAGCAATCTCGGGTTTGCTGCTGTCGAGCCACAAAGAACTGCTTACAAGGCCTCTGACCCGGTATATGACGATTTTAGGTATTTTAACGACTTTAGCCTGGACGTCTTGTCGTGGAAGCTCGGCGGGTATATTGATGACCATACCGGCTCGATCGACCGCGCACGCCGGCTCGGCTTTTTAGAACTGGCACCAGGCAGACTAAACGTCGTCGGAGAGCTGTCACGACCGGCAACAGCGGACCCCTGGGTGCTTAACAGGTTGATAAATGAAATAGTTGCTTTCTATGACGTTCGGCCGCACAGCTTGCATCTTTCCTTCCAGCTTCGTAAAAATCAAATCGGTAATCAGAAGGTTCTGCCCTTGGGTTTTGTCAAGTGCCTGCTGGTGCTGGGCGGAGGCCTTAGCCAAAAGGACACCGGCAGACTCTGGATATCAAGAATGGGCTACGATGAAATAAAACGATATGAATTCGGTGAAGAGCTCGTCTTTGCCAGAACCAGTAAACGCGGCTGGTATCTTGGTGAAGATGAAATTGCAGACAAAAGCCCTATTCACGCGATCTCTTACGTTCAGCAGTACAAATTTATTCGTCTGGAAAAAAGAGCTAACTATGAGCCGCTAATCTTGTGCCTTAAAGGGCTCCAGTTGGCATATAATCCAGCCGATTACATAGCTGCAGAGCAGCTAAAAGCAGATAAAAAGCTGCGGCGTGACTATAGAGAGCTGAAAAAATGGGCTGCCGAACCAACCGAAATTAGCACTAAGACTATAAGCAAATTTATTTCCACGGTCCAGCAGGGCTTAACAAATGAAGCGCATCACCGAGCCGCTCATAAATTGCATTATATCGATTGGGCTCTAAGTGCTATAGATGTACAACTACGGATGTTCAATAAGCAGCTCAAAAAACCATTGAATCAAACAGCAGACAATTCTCCTGCTTCTTAGTTGCTTCGCTGAGTTGTCTTTCAATGCAAGACATACTCTCTATATGATTTCCTCTTTGACCACTCTTTTATTTGGCCTTAACAGTCAATCACAAAAAAAAGCTCATACGTAAAGCGCGTACCTGTGGCATAGCTACGCGCTTTACGTATGTCCCAATTGGGTAGACAAGAATAGTGTAACATTTGCTTTGGTGATTTCTGGTTGTGAACGCTAAAAAATGATTTATATCAATCATAAAGATCAAGAATGACTCCCGTGTGAATTCTACGCCAGTTTGTAGGCGATTTGTTCATACAGAATGTCTTTGACGGTAAAGGCAATGATGCTCTTGCCAGTCTTCTTGAAAAATGATTGTATTTCGCTGATGGCGTCGAATGAAAAATCGAAGGAAATAAAGAACCCTTTTATTCGGTTTGGCGGGAAATCAAGAAACGAGTATCGAGAGGCAAGCATCGAGTTTTTTATATTGACAAATAATACGGCAATTGGCTATAAATCACATTCATCCGACCGGTTTTTGGCGGACCCCAGATAACGAAATTCTGGGGCAGGCCCTTCGACTCCGCCTGCGCCTCGTTCAGGACAGGCAAGATAAGCCGGAATGGGTAAGGGAGAATATATGTTAGCACAATTAAAAATAGAGGAGAAAGCATATGGATAATCCACAGGAGGCCCTCGTGGTGGGGGACGCAACTCAAAGGCAGAACCTGCACAAGCTCCTTTCAGATTTACTTATCACGGTGGCTGATCAGATGTTCCAGAATAGGGACATCTATATTGACGGATACCGATTCATCAACTGCAGTTTCATAAACTGCAGGATATTTGTCCTCAGAGGCACATTTGAATTCCACCATTGTCTCATGCTTGGCTGTACCCGAATATGGTCGGAGGATGCAATGAAATGCATCCAATACTACACTTTGGAGATACCACAGTGGCAGGTCACACCTTCATTCGCAGCCAAAATACATCCGGATGGCACATTTTCCATTGGCAAAGGGGCGTCGCTGCTATGATGTCGCAATCTACACCAAAGGGTCGCTGGTCACTCGCTCTGACAGGCAAATTCGCCCAGTTCAACCTGTCGATCCTTTTAGTTTTTACATGCTTGATTGCCATTTTCGTCGTTAGCCTGCACTCCACCAACTCAATCATTTTGTACGGAGGAACAGTTATAAGCATGTTGTTGATCGCAATTTGCGTTAGTTTTGTCATTAGGTACTACAGCAAACAAGAACCTCGTCCTAACGAAGGCCAAATGTCGCTTCTTGAAATGCAGAACGTCGAAGGCAGCAAAATCACAATACGAAATCCCCCTGATTCGTTTTTCGCAAAGGATCAAACCCAAGCACTGATGAGGGCGATGTTGCTTGGATATGACGAAGGATTATGCCCCGACGGGAAGGTGATTGGAGATGTCGCAAATAAGCAATACAAGCTCTATTCCGAAGAAGAGAAGAAGAAATTTGCCACTGAACACAAGTCCCAGATCAGTGGCAAAAAACACCATGTAGAGCATCTTCTGATAGAAGGAGATGTCACAGAGAAGACATGATAAATTGTTCCATTTCTGCTGACGATGAACAAAGAATAAGCCGAAATGGTAAGGGAAAATAAACATTAGACATACTATATTATTTGAGCATGATTAGCCAAGAACAATTCAAGATGTTGCTACCACTGGCTTGTGAATGGGCAGAGAAGCAAGAGCGCATCATCCTCCGCGATGGCTTACCTCTCTCACTTACTCAGACGACTGATGCCAAGAGCGTTGGTGTCACTCATCCTGAGCGAGTCAGACTGCTAAGAGTTGCACGGATTCCCATCCCAGGGCACCCGGCACTCCGTGCTGCTGCTACCCAACTCATTTCGCCTCGAACTGCAGGTCTTACGTTGAGGTATGGCATTTTCATACGGTCGGACTGTTGGTGTGATCGTCGATTAGTTGTGCATGAGCTCGTTCATACTTTCCAGTATGAGAGACTCGGAGGCTTCCAACAATTTCTAGAGCAGTATTTATATGAGTGCATCACTATAGGGTATCCCGCCGCTCCGATGGAGCAGGAGGCAGTCACGACGACAGCGAGATTGTGCATGTAATATCGGGTGAAATCTGGGGACACCGTACCAATATCTTTTTACTGCATGACATACTCTCGATATAATTTTTTTAGCTTTAATTTTCTGATGCCGAATGCAATTACCTTATCGTGGTCGAAGGCCATATCCTTCGGCAATTTATCTATATCGAACCATCGTGCCTTTGCCGCATCATCGCCGGCTTTTATTTTGTCCTTGCCTTCGGTTGCGATGCCCATAAATACTATCGTAATTTGTCTGCCTCGCGGGTCTCTGCCGCATTTGCCGAAGGTGTGCATCTGCTCCAGCTTTATGCCGGTCAGGCCTGTTTCCTCCGCCAGCTCTCGTACCACAGCGTCTTCCAGCTCTTCATCAATCTCTATAAAACCGCCCGGCAAAGCCCATTTGCCCTTAAATGGCTCGCCGGCACGGTTGATTAGCAGCACCTTGGCTTTGCCCTTAGAAAATGTGAAAACAAGAGCATCAACCGTGACCATTGGCCTGGGCCAGTCATAAACGTATTTGCCTTTTTTAGCCATAAAACTTATCGCAAACAGATATAAGAGCACAAGAGACTTATATTACTTACGCCTTATGCACTTATTTACTTTCTTGTCCTTCAATTGTCACTACTGCCGCCGACAAAGACGGAAGTTTAAATTTTACCTTC
>CAZRMQ010000071.1:0-10467 GCA_964601185.1 uncultured Pirellulales bacterium | reverse complement strand
GGCGCAAGATACAGTGACGAAGGAGCCGATGAGCTGGTGTTTCTGGATATTACCGCTACTATTCGCTTTCGTAAAACCATCGTTGAGCTTGTCGAGAAGGTCGCGGAAAACGTCTTCATTCCGTTTACCGTCGGTGGCGGTATCCAGACGGTCGAGCAGATGGACGAAATCCTAAGAAGCGGAGCCGACAAAGTTTCGGTAAATACCGCCGCTGTTAGCAATCCTGATCTGCTCACCGAGGCCGCTCAGCGTTTTGGAAATCAATGCGTTGTTCTGGCTATAGACGCCCGTCGATCAAAAGAAAAAGCACGCAAATGGCAGGTCTGTGTGAAAGCCGGTTCAGAACCAACTGAAATAGACGTAGTCGAATGGGCTGTTCGAGGCGAAAAACTCGGCGCAGGTGAAATACTTTTAACCAGCATGGACGCCGACGGCACAAAGGTAGGTTACGATAATGAGTTAAATAAAACCGTCAGCGATGCAGTCGATATTCCTGTAATCGCATCCGGCGGAGCAGGAAAACTCGAGCATCTCTATGATGCAATTGTTGATGGCGGCGCTGACGCCGTCCTTATGGCTTCAATCACACACTTTGGAAATTACACTATAAATCAGATGAAAGAATACCTTGCCAGCCGCGGCATTGCCATGAATCTCTAATCCAAAGCCCCACACATTTCTTATACCAATTGTGATTAAATGTTGCGTTTTGCATAACGACCAACAAACCATCCCCAAGCTGCGCTTGAGGCTGCCACCCATCTGTTCCAAACGCACGAGGCGCAGTAATTTAATGCAATTGATATTACTTATGAATTGGTAACTTTGCGAAGACTGTATATAAAGTGCACTATACTAATGGCAATTCATCAAGACTTTGTAAGCTATTGAATCCTGACTTTATCTGTTAGGGTAGGTCGGTTGATTTGGGTAGGTTTGACTACCTAAAGGTATTTGTTGTGGAGGTCTTTCCTGCTGTCTCGGCTGAGACATCAAATTCTCCAATCCAATCCAGGTTCCTTTTTCCAGGTTGTAGATGAAGTTGCCTCTCAGGCGAGTAGTGATAAACAAATTATTATCATTAACAGCGAAGATGGCCTCTATTATCTTGCCTCGTTTTACTTCTACCGCCCCTGACAGTAATAATGCGTTGCGCACCTGTGTCCCAAGTTCCATAATTTGTGCATCTGAAAACCCGGATCGCCGCATTATTCGTACAGTGTCGTCGGAATTCAGAGCAGCTACATCTCGGCTACCTACCGGTACGATCTGAAATTTGGAGCCGCTTCCGCCTGCATCCGCGCAACCAGCAGCACTCCAAAATAAAAATGGCGTCAGCAACAGTACTGCTAACATATTAGGAATCGTTAACCGGTGCACAATAAACTTCACAACTCCAAGCCCCCTATTAACAAATTTTTACCTGTTCGTACGCGCCATGCTCTGGCGAAGCCTCATCTTGAAATCTTCCTCGCCCACCGGCTCGGTTGTAACCTGCCCCATACCTGGTTCGGCGACTTCGGTCATCTCTTGCATATCGGGTACCAGCCTTGCCGTAATAAATACGGCAATCTCTCGTGATGACTGCTGATTTGACTTGTTCTTAAACATGTTTCCGACTATAGGGAGGGCGCTAAGGCCTGGCACTTTTTTGTTTGTTTTAGTGGTCTTATTCTCTGTCAGACCAGCCAGGGCAACTGTTCCACCATCTTTGATACGCACAGTATTAGTAGCCGTTCGTCGAGTGACCGTAACAAGAGGAAGTGTCTGGTCGTCCTCTTGGCCACGTGATACAACGTCACTAACCTCGGCAACTATTTCCAGAGTGATATCATTATTATCACCGATGCGAGGCGTAATTTCGAGTCTCGTGCCCGCATCTATCTGTTTCAGCTCAGCTTCGGTATAGTATCCGGCGGTCCTTGCCGGTGCAGAAAGATAGTAATATTCCTCGTTCATAACGTTTAGCTGCGCCGCATGGCCATCCTGAGCTAACACTTGAGGACTGGATACTATGTCCGCCTCGCCATTCTGATTAAGAAGATTTAGCGTCAGCGATAACGAATCCGTAAATAGTGCATCAGTTGTATAGCCTATCTGAACACCCCACGGCCATTTGCCATGGTATTGCTGATCGGCGTCCCCACCGCCCCGGAAGTCCGAACCAAAGACGCCAGCACTTATCTTGGGCCAACCCCACTCAACACCCAAGTTGAGCAGATTACTCTTTTCCATCACTACAATCCGCGCATCCAGCATTATCTGGCGTGGCATCCGGTCCATCTCTTTCAGGTCAGATATAACACGATTCAGCAAACGAGCCGGCGCAGTAATAAGCATTGTGTGAGTACCGGTTTCCGCCTGAACATAAGACCGGAAAGCAGGAGATAAAAGCTGAATTGCTGTGTTGGCCGGGATATAGTTTAATTTTACGCGACGCGTTTCACTCACAGCCAGGAACGACGGGTCTTCCAC
Source organism: uncultured Pirellulales bacterium (assembly GCA_964601185.1). GTDB lineage: Bacteria > Planctomycetota > Phycisphaerae > Sedimentisphaerales > Anaerobacaceae > CAZRMQ01. Next base: position 7,992 of record CAZRMQ010000071.1, on the reverse strand, counting down.
TTTCGGTGAGGCAACCAGATAGTAGTACGGCGTCTTTTTCACAATATAAGGAGTACCAGCTAACACTATATCAAGTGCCGTGTCCAGAGGTACATTTTCAAGTACAGCAGTCACCGTCCCTGCAACCATCTCATCGGGAATAATTACAACCCCTGCCATAGTGGCAATGGTCTGTAGAACATCTCGGATTTCCGTATCGAAAAAGGTATTGTTAATAGGCTTATAGACTAAATATGAATTCGGTACCTCCTTAAAGCGGTAATCGGTACCCTTCAACACCTCCTCCAGAGCCTTTTCCAGAGGTTGATTCACGACTCGGCAGGTCACTGTCCCCTTTACGGTATCGTCAGCATAAATCTTAACATCGGATTGTGTTTCAAGACTACGTAAAACCTCACGTAGATCCGTATCTATACAGACAATACTTACAAGCGGACCTCTATGTACTTTAGGAGCTTGTGTCGGAACCACACTCGTGCCGCTCGGAATCCCTTCAAAAACCCGTGGAGGAACAAGTCCAGTAGGAGTACTTGGACCAACCTGTATTGCTGGAACATTTGGACCAGCTGCTTCTTCTCCTGAAAGCTGACGTAAAAGGTCGTCCACTTGCCCTTGTAATGTTCCTATCTGTTGCTCTACAAGCGTTTTCTGCCGCTCAAACTGTTCCTGCCCAGGAACCACATCCACAATGGGGCCTTGCTGAGTCATACTCGGCCTGATAGGTCTGATAGTAGTATCCGGTTGACGTTCCGGCGTTACAGTAGGTTGCTGTATAGGCGATATCGCTGGTGGAGAAGGTTTCGGAGGGGGCTCTCGCCTGATTTCCTCACCATCCACATAATCCGACATGACATTAACATACGCTCGACCTGGCGGATTGAAGGTATAAGCATCATGCTTCGGCGTAACTTCACCATTCCAACCATAGGGTACCGTTATACTATAATAACCTTTAGCATCGGTCGTGGTAGATGTCCCCCCCTCGCCTGCTTCCATAAGCACACCAGCCAGAGGTATTCTATTTATAGACATGGTGCCTGAAATGGTGAACTTCAACACTTCCGCAGTATAGTCCTGACCGGTTTGATCTGTTATAACACGTGGATATTGTTTTCTCACCGGCCTAAACGTCAAACCTTGCTTTTCCGGTGTAACCGTACCACTCCAGCTGTAATCCACCAATAGTTCATATTCACCCTTAGCATTGGTTATTGCCGAACCTCCGCCACCGTCTGCAAACACTTGCACATTCTCAATGGGACCCTCGGCGGATCTTATCCTACCGGAAATAACCCGCTTCTGCAGAGTCCAGGTGTAGTGCTGATCAACCTGTGCGCTTATCAGAGGAGGATATGTTTGATCAGGCGGATTAAAGTCGTAACCACCCTTTTCCGGCGTAATCGTACCGTTCCAGCCGTATGGAACAATGGCATTGTAATTACCGTTCTGATCGGTCAACACAGGTTTCGGCAGACCTTTCATTTCTACGCCGGATAAACCGGTTGTACCGGAGATCGTAAAGGTAATCGGTGCTGCAATGTAGTTCTGAGACACATTGGCTGTAACACGAGGATAAGTTTGACTCGGTGGTGTAAAAGTATAACCTAACAGGTCCGGGGTAACCGTACCTTGCCAGTCATACGGAACAACCGCTTTATAAGTGCCGTCAGGGCCGCTTATAGGATCACCCTGCAGACCTCTCATTACCACCCCTTCTTTACCAACAGAACCGGATATGGTATATGTAATTGACTCTGGAGTGTAATTCTGATTATTCAAATCACTGGTGACATTACGGTGAGGTATGTTCGCCGGTTTAAAGGTGTAACCCCGTTTTTCCGGCGTCACTGTCCCATTGAAACCATATCTAACTTTAACTGAATAGGAGCCGTCATTGTTTGTAACAGGATTCTCCGGTAGACCATTTAGTGTAACATTATCTATATTGGTTGTACCGGAAATTGTAAAGGTAATCGCTTCTGCAATATAATCCTCATAGGTTTTTGCACTGATAACATTTGCATAAGGTCGCTCAGATGGATTAAAGGTTAAGCCTGGTTTTTCCGGCCTCACCGAACCTATCCAACCATACGGAACAGAAGCGGTATAATTTCCATTCGGTTGGGAAACGACCGTTGTTGGAAAACCTTTCATTTGAACGCCGCCTTCACTAACCGTACCGGAAATGGTAAAAGTAATCTGCTCTGCTTTATAATTTTCGCCAATGTAATTCCTATCCACCTGCGTGTACGGTTTGCTTATTGGCGTGAAGGTATAACCGGCAAATTCAGGCACGACTGTGCCGTTCCAGCCATAGTCAACTATTCCTCTGTAAGTACCGTCACTGCCGCTAACAGGGCTACCCGGCAGGCCGGTCATTATCACACCTGATTGCCCCACCGAACCTGATATAGTAAATTTCATTATTTCAAAGGTGTAATTCTGATTTTCAAAATTACTTTTAACACTATTATAGGGTATTTCTGAGGGGTTAAATGTATAACCTTTCTTGATGGGCTTAACCGTTCCCCTCCAGCCAAATTCCACAATGGCAGTATAATAGCCGTTTTCATCAGAGACAACGTTATCGGGCAAACCACTCATCGTCACACCGCTCTGACCCACCGAACCGGAAATTGTAAAAGTCTTTTTGCTGGGTGTGAACGACTGACCACTGATGCTCAGGCAGCAGAACAGAATAACGCAGAAGGCTGTGACACAGCCCGATAATGTTCTACTAATATTCTTAATCGCCATAGATAAACGTCCCTTTCTGTAGCCGTTAAACGGCCGTCCTGCGTTTCTTTCCCTTGTATCGGCAATCCGGCATCCTTCTTTAGCAAAATATCTTTACAAGCTTGTACCTTTTAACGCCACTGAACACCCATTCTCCGTTCAAACTCACCTTGTTGCAAAGTTTCGATGACCCGCTGCCCATTCTCAATGGTGACTTCTATACCAGATTGAGCGGTTACTACCTCTTTGTCGCCATATTCTAAAGTCACCTCCACGTTGTATATACCTGCCGGATATTCGGTAAAGTCAATAAGTCCAGAGAACGCCCTGAATTCAAATGGCAGCATAAGACCCATCTGTTCGGCTGAAAGTATTATTGGTTCGTCCATAGGTATATTATTATTGTTTATAACCACGACCCTGCATCGCCTGGGAGTAAAGTGAATATGTCCGTAATTGCCGAACACAGCCGAAACTATGTACTGCGATCCCGTCTGCAGAGCAATGCTTATCGGCCCCGATGCTCGAATCTGAGGCTGGACATTAACACTCTCAGTTCTCTGATTCACCACGCATACCTGTGCAGTTGTCAGGCCTGCATTTTGACCGTCAGGATAAGTGGCAAATAAACCCAAAACCGCATAATAACAGGGGTGTATCATCTCAGGATTCGGCACATTTACAACAACCTGTATATTCTGCCGTCCATATCTAGGTAACTTAAAGGTTTTAGGCACTACTTCCACCCATTCAACACAATTTAAATCCTCACCTCTATACGATGGGCCGAAAGCCACACCCTTAAGAACAGGCGGAAGCGCCAGAGCGGTCCTAACATTGACAGCTTCATCCGAAGCATTAGAAATTTGTATCACACTGGTGCGGGTTGAGCCCGGTAAGGCATTTATTGTAATCTCTTTCGGCTCAACGTTAAGTGCTGCGTCGGCAGCAATCTTGGTAATACCTGGATCGCCGGCAAAATCTATCTCCCTTTCCTTTGCATCTGCTCGCCGGCCGTCTACCATTAACGCCCCAGTCATCCTGTATATTCCGGGTGGCAGAGATCGCTCAATATCGGTGCTCAACTTCAAAGCCGACCCTGGCAAAATACCCGCTGCTTGTACTTCTCTGTCTGCAAGTAACCGCCAATGTTCGCCGAAGTGACCCCAAAGTTTCACTAAGCCCCTCAGATGAGAATATGTCCCCCCCTTATTTACAACACTCATCGACATCAGCGTTGTTGATAGTCTCTCACTATTGGCTTTCTGGAACGCCATATCCAGACCGGTTACTTCAACCTTGCGAAGAGGTACACGACCTTGTAAATGAATTAAGACTGGAATCACAAACTGTAAGGTTATTCCTACTTCCGTTTCTGCAGATGGGGCACCTAATCGAACAAGGATAGCCGCTGAGTAAACTCCTCGGATACCAGACTTCGCTCTTATGGTCAATCTTACCGGCACTATCGTACCCCGCCTGACTTCGACTCTTTCAGAACTGAGGCTAATCCACTCCCTGGCCGACTGTAGTTTTGATGTATCAAAATCGTTCGCATCAGGATCGACCATAAACCAAGACCCATCCTCCGTCTGGCTTAAATCAATTACGGACAAATCTACGACTACGGTCTCATCAGGGTCGTGGTTTTGAAGCTGTATCTCTGCCCTGGTTAGCCGCCCAGGGGGAGCCGGAATATCCAATCTCATCGGCTGCACTATAAACTGACCAAATGCAGGTGCAACAGACACAAATGTAGCCAGCGTAATTCCGATAACATAAACCGTATATGATCGTGATATGGTTTTTCTCCCTTTGTTCGACATTTCATCCCCCTCTATTGAAAACTTTTTAGCAGCATTCTACTCCCATTTACAACGTTAATTTTATATCTTACGGATGGGCTGTAACAACCTATGTGCAAATGATTTATCCGTATTTTGCTTTATTTTGGGTTAATCTTCAATATGAACTAAGACTATAACCTTTACCTTTTCGACAAATTAACGCTTCTACTTACTATAAATTATCTCTAATTCACCAAAAGATACGAACTATCGATTAACCTATGCAAAAAAAGCCCTCTTTGTACGTAGGTGCTCAGCCCTTTTCAATAGTGCTATATATTATCAATATTACCATTTTTAACGATAAAAGTCAAGACGCAAATTGCCCATGCTTCCCAGGATAATGCAAATCTGACGAACTTCTCTGAATAGATCGATTTATAGAAATGCACTTCCTCCATGCCTTAACAGTACAATTTTCCAATTCTCAACTTAAGAAGCCCGCCTTCTCGGATCACTCGGTCATCACTGCCGCAGATATTCAAAAGACCGGCTTGAGCATATAAACTATAGGGAGGGAAGGATATATTCTGTCCTTCCCTCCCTATTAACTTCCTTTTCTTGGCATTTGCCTTTGTTGATAATCAGCTTATCAGCATAGCATCAGTTTTATGCCCTGCTGCGTAGACTCTACTACGGATCTACCCACAAAATCTCTATACTCTTCGGTTTCACATTCAAAGTCACGACTGCGACTTTTTTGTTCTTGCCGAAATTGAGTTCGAAAACCTTGGCCTCCTCAACCTGTACCCAGATTGTTCGCTTCTCTGGAGCACCACTTAGATTCTTAAGTACTGTTGCTGACTCATCCACGCAGGCCTCATCCCTTATCTTGACGGACCATTTGCCCACATCCGGCTGAAGAGCTTTGCCGGCGTCTTCAAGAGCTATTGTACCGCCCAATACCATATCAAAGTTGGTCTGGATGTCCATAGCAATGCTGCATCCTGCAAATTTGTTTATCGACACTTGTTTTAACTTGATGCCGGTACTTACGAGATCTTTCCTATTGGTGATCTGTAAAAACAGACCTACATCCATAAAAACCGGGACCTTTAAGTCAAGATCGAGAGGTTTGAACTCTACTGTAGCATCCCAGCCATAGGCTTTCAGACCGAATGCATCATCGCCTATATCACCTTGCGTTGTTGCCTCGGGTGCATCGCCTGCCGTTAGCATCGTTGGATCTGCTGCCCTCGCTGATACAGCTACAAATGACAAAACAACTAATCCAATTAAAATTTTCTTTAACATTTTTTATTTCCCCTTCTTAATTATTGCCCCACAAAAGCCGATATTGCCTTTGTATAGGGCCAGCCCAGTTCTTTGGCTAGGCACACACGTGCCCGTGCCACACACAACAGCGGGCGAAAACTTGATCAGCCGACTTTTGCGAGTATGCCCGCTTTTTTTCCCGCTTAGCCGGGGCCCATAATACCAACGATTTCAAATCTACAATCGTCAGCTATATATTAAACCGCCTTAAGACCGGGCCTTTTCTTTCAGGCGGCTCGTAAGCACGCTCCACACTTACGAGTTATCATCTTTCTCAATACCACACCTCCTTTCTCCCTCATCCTTCAAAAGGGTTGTTTGTATGGCACCTCTTCCTTGGGTCCTGGGCACATACACACGATTGTTTAACATACACGGCAAATCCTGCCGTATAAGCCTTCATCACCTTCCTCCAAATTTACGGTTTAGTCATTATTGTAAGGACAAGACTGCCTTTGTATTGTCCCGCAGGGTATAGCATTAAACCTCTTGTCATAAATTTAATGTCGACCGGGACACCAACACCTTCAGGAGGTGTTGGTCTCGCTGAACTTATTATGGTTACACCGGAACCAGCTACGCGAATTTTTACGCCGTTTATCTCAACAGCAGTATGTTTCGGATTAATCGTGACGTTATATTTCGAGCCCTTGAATGGCACAAAAGACGCCTCAACTTTGTGAGGACAGTTGGCTACGATATGTGCCTCTAATTTAGCAGGTAAATTATTATAACCAAAAGGCGAAACCATACCAAGATCGAGATTATCCGGTGTAATCGATATGCCCACAAATGGCACAGCAGAAACCATTTTAGGTGGCAGCGCGGGTCGCACTGCCTGGACTATCCCAGTTATTCCAAAACACACCATTGCTATCACACATACCTTTTTCATTTTGTTATCCCCCCAAACGTACTTTCTAAAACGGCATTTCTTTACTACAGGCTGCGCGCGTACACCGCCGCTGCCTTGCCCATCCGTAGGATTTGAGGCAGTCCATTTAGTCTTGTGTGATTTCTCCTCCTTGAGTGCTGACCGTGGTTAACGACCGATCGTTCTCCAATAACTTAGCTCGGTCTGGCCAGCGGAGTTAAAAGTGGGCGAAGGAAAGAAATAGCGTGACAAACCTTTCCATCACTCCTCACTTTCACCATCCTCACCTTTAACCGGCACTGAACTTGATAACTTATTTTCAATGTTAAGTGCCGTAATAAAGCAAATCTATTTATACAACCTAACTAATTAACAAGCTTACCAATTTGCCTGGTTTATGTCAATAACTAAAATTCCGCAGTTTAACTTTTTTCTTTTGCTAATTTCTAACGTCTATTATTTTACCAATATCTTATGCAAATGTCAATATCAAAGCAAAAGAATTTCATTTATACAAATCTGCCTAATCGATGTATTTTAGCTATTCTACCACATGAAGTCAATAATTAAATCTTGTAATTTCATCCTTTTTTCATATTTTTTATTTTACTGATTTTCTCACAAAAAATCAATAGATAAGCTATTTGATTTTGTAGATTTAGGCTTTTCCGGTGTTTACAAGCTTTGTTTTTCACAAAATGCCAATATATTAGCATCCTGCTGTTCAAAATCAACATAAGATGTTATAAAACAAGCAGATATAGAAATACCTAACCTAAATCATAGTCCTATAACTGGCAAATCTATATAATCCCAATAATTTGTGGATTTTTCCGTCTTTTATCTTTTTCGCAAAAATAGTCCTATGGACTCCTTACGGAGAGCTACGCTACATAGCACGAGCGGATACGAAAAAGCAAGAAATGGAGGTGCCACAGACTCTGCTTATGAGGCTTCACAACCCATTTTTAAACTGAGCACAACGGTCTTCAATTGAAGCACAACACCACTTTTTAGCCAATCCTCACGATGCATAGCTTCAGAATGGCCATAATGATTCTCGGGATAAACAAGCAGCCAAGGACCTGATCCGAAGTATAACTTTATTGAATTGTACTCGATATTGTTGTACTCAGCTAAAAGACGAGCTAAGTCATAAATCGGCCAGAATATAGCCGACCGATGGTAATACTTTTGATCACGCAAACCACAAATACCACAACTCCCCGAGCTGGACTCGAACCAGCAACCTAGCGGTTA
>CAZRMQ010000070.1:0-10491 GCA_964601185.1 uncultured Pirellulales bacterium | reverse complement strand
CTGCGGTATCGCCCAGGCCGCTGGCAATGATGATAAAAATCGTTACCGCGATGAGAGTCATGCCGCTCATCGGAGACCAGTTGGTCCTGCCAATACACTCCGAAAGGATAACACCGGCCATCCATATCCAGATTGTACCGAGCAGTGCCATCAGAGCCGCTCTACCAATACCCATCTTCTCCACGGACATAAGGGCAACGACAAACAGCAACACCACCGCACCGCCGATTCCAGCGTAGAGCAGACGGATGGGCATTTCGTCTCTTGACAACGCCGTTTTGGCCTTTGCCGCCGTCTGCATGCTCCGAACGGCGCTTAGGATCAAGGGCAAGGCCAGCACTATACCAGCCAGCGCGCCTCCCACCAGCATGCCAATACCGACGGGCCTAAAGAGTGTCAGCCGCAGGTGCTCCGGTACATTTTCTACTGTGCCTGGCGCCGGCAATAGGTTCATTATCTTCAAGGCCGGTGCCAATATCCAGTAGCAGACGTAGCCACCAATGACAAAGCAAAGGCCGCCTCGCCCGGCAATGAACGCAACACCTATTGTCAGTAGTGACACAAACCAAATCCCGTTCATGTAATCAGGCATATGAAGCAGCTCACCAAGATTCCAGTACTCGAACCCAAACAACTGGCTGATAAAACTGACTGCGCCGCTAACAGCTATGCCCGACAGAAGCAATAGTGCTTTGTGGACACCCGCCCCAGGCGATTTTAAAATCGTCGCGACAGCCACTCCACCAGGAAAGGTGAGTCTCTCGAAATCAATCATCTGCTTTCGAAGTGGGATGATAAAAGCGATGCCGAGCACACCGCCGGCTATACATGAAAACACCATGAGCACAGGATTGAAGTCTGTATGGCCCAGAATAAACAAAGCCGGGATTGAAAACATCATCCCGGCTGAAGCTCCGTTGACACTGCTTGCTATCGTCTGGTTAATATTATTTTCGATTATGCTGTTTCGGCGTAGAATACCCCGCAGAATTCCAAAGCCAAGGATGGCAGCCAGCTCCGAGGACTCATGTGAAAAACCAAGAATAAGACAGGCATACCCCATGCTGATGACAATGATGATACCAAGAGAATAGCCTATTAGTACTGCTGTCAGCGTAAGCTCCGGATAGGGCCCGGTGCGAATAATCCTTTCTCTGCCGCCAGTGACCTGTATCAATATTGGTTCTCCCGATCGGGGAAAACCCCCAATAAATTGGGGGCTAAATATTTTGTTTTATCACGGCCCGCCGTTCCGCCGTAAGGCGTCCCTTACGGGAGTAGCGCAGCGTAGAACGGAGAGGGCGGGATTCGAACCCGCGGTGCCCAAAAGGACACACCGGTTTTCGAAACCGGCTCGATCAGCCACTCCGACACCTCTCCAGTCTGTTGCTGCTTAATCTACAAACTACGGCTCTATATTGCAAGAGGAGATGTTTTGATAACATGCAATAAATTGCCGATTTTCGATTGCCGATGGATTCGACAGAGCCTGCCCTGAGCGAAGTCGAATGGGCTCACCACAGGATTACAATTGAAAATCGCAAATCGAAGATCGAAGATCGAAAGGTTCAATCAACCACCTGTCTGCAGCTTTCCGGTGAGATACGCACGCCATCGACGAAGGTAAACTCATCCGGCGGACTCGTATAGAGCTTAGGGTCATGAATGATCGTATTTCGTTCCTTGCAGGAAACTCCGCTTCCGCATATTACCGCTCCTTTTATTCGAGCAGTCTTCTCCAGCTCTAACCATCCTGTGACATGAACAAGACCTTGAATTTCGTTTGGATACTCATCCAGCTTATCTTCGTCCCACTGGCCAAGATAAGGCGCACCATAAGGATTGTAATTTGTATCACGAGAGTCCTCCGACAGGTTGTAATCATCGCTGTGGCATTTTATCTTTAACTTACCATCAACAATCAGGACGGGATAGTACGACCTGTAACCGTGCATGAGTACCGCCTCGTCTAAAGTGAGCTTTTTATCGCCCAGACGGACAATGAGTGTGCCATGTATTCGAGAGTTTTTAATAGTCAAATCATGATTGTCGGTATCGATGAAATAGACTCCGTCAGGATTAGTCGACCCCCAAGGATTGTAGGAGGGTGTTAGAACTCGTTTATCAATCGTGCCGGAAACAGAAATAACAGTGGCTTTGGCGATGTACTGCGATATGACCTGTGAATCAGGCATTAACTTCACGGCGGCAGGTGCGGTAAGGTCGCCGGTGATATAGCCGTAACTGCCGACATCGACGGCCTCAACATCTCCAACGATAGTACCCCAATTGAATAGCCAGCCATTTGTAGAAATGGGCGCTCCGACGGCTGTGATCCTCTCGCCGCCAAAAATATATACGTTACCAGATGCGTGCAGGCAGGTATCTAGTGCTTCAAGTGGTTTGATGTTTGCGGTAAGCACAACCTGTGTCTTTCGCTTGGCAATCCCTTTTGTCCCTATGCCTGTCAATACAACCGGATCATATTGCGAATCAGCTAAGTCACCGTCTCTCGGATCTATTCCTTCCAAACTGAAACACCCATTACCCAATTGCTGGTTCGATAACCAGGTGCCGTTCGGCCAGGTGCTCCGCCAGTTCTGGTCCTGAACAAGAAGCAGTCCAAGCTCGATAGCCGACCGCGCGCAAAGTCGGGCCTGGCCGCAATCTTCTGTGACCTGGGCGGAACGTCTTTGAACACGAGCAGCAAACAGCGAACCTAAGCCAATGACTGCAACGATCATCGCCGAGGCCAGTACAATTATATAAATGCTGCCCCGTCGCCGCTTGCTGTCATTTCGACCGAAGCGTCCCAAAGGGACGCGAAGTGGAGAAATCTGCGCACAAAGCAGATTCCTCGACTTGCCTTCGGCTCGCTCGGAATGACAATTGGCCTCCTCACAAACCATAAGCACTCCTTATCCCTATCAAGGAGACCACAGGCACATCATCATAGATAACTGTCACGGTTACTCTTTTAACATTGGTCTCTGTTACACTAACCTGTGTCACGTCCAAAGGCTCTACCCACTCTACTGTTACACTTCGCTTCCACCCGGTCAGGCCGGGGATGGGTGTCCCATCTTTTTCGACAGGTGGACTTGACGACCAGCCATGATAATCGTCCACGTCATCAAAATCAGTCCTTGTGCTCGCAGATTCACCCGGCTCAAGGCCAAAAACACTCTGACCGTCCGGGTCAAGGTAATCCAACCGGAGTATTTCGGTCATCAGTGACTCCGAGAACAACCGGCCTCGACTTCCCAAAGAACATTTGTGCTGGCTAAGCCTTGATGTCCCGACGGTATTCAGAGCAGCGACAAACATGGTAGCAACAATTATCAGGGATATGACAGCCTCTACAAGAGTAAAACCTTCTGGACGGATTGTCTGTGGAATTTTCGATTTCCGTTTGCCAATTGTCGATTTGAATCGAAAATTGAAAATTGAAATTCTGAAATCGGCTGCACCCATCATTGTGTCACCTCCGGCCTGTTGAGGCACGTTACACCTGCGTACACAATAGACTGTTCATCCGCCCCTGTCCTTATCTTAATCCTCACGGCCTTGACGTAATATGTATTTTGGATTGTCGGCTGGCCTGAAGTAGTTACTGTGCCGTAGACTGAAAACAGCAAAGACTCATCAGTACGGGCCGACCACGAAGAGCCTGAGTCATAAGACCTTACAAGATAGCTGTTCGGTGTGCTCACGCCACCGTCCTGGCCCCATAACAGGCCCGGATACGAGCCGGAAACCGGTTTTAAAACCAGACAAAGTCCCTGCTGTGGTGACAATCCCGACATATCCGAGAAAGTGAACTGCTGCTTCAGGTACATACTTTCGTTCACCGTCTCTTCCAGGAACCTTTTTTGCTCTAACACATCTCCGCTGGGTAGATCTCCAGCGGTGGGTAACTGCAATTGAACCCTCCAATCACCGGTTGGCTGCCCATCCACCTTTACAAAAAATTCAATCCGTGTGACCTTCCAACTTACAGCATCGCCCGGCAGTGAAGGGTGGAAGTATTGGCCGTACCACTGAGTGGGGCGTAGTTGATAATCCGCAAGATTCACGGTTGAGCTGTAGCCGATCAGCAATGTCTCGGCACTTTCATACTGCGGCATTACTTCGTCGTTAATGGTTTCGAGGTCGTATGAAAGGTTGAACTCCTGTACTGCATCCAGGACTTCAACAACACTTCCGCTATTATATTGTCTGGTGAGGGGGTCGCCTGGTGTGCCGGACCATTCATAGCGAATTGTCTCCGGCGTTGCGAAACCATCGCGATCTGCCACGGTGAACTCTATCATATTTGCAGAACGATTATTGATGGAAATGGCGTATTGCAGCTCGTTGGCGAGCTGTTCTGCTATCTCGCTGGTGGTGATGAGCGCATTGGCAGGCCCATCGACGTCCGGCATCGCTGCCGTGGTAATCATCATCGACGAGCCTACGGCAAGCATTATAACCGAAGTTATTGCGATACTGACAAGCAGCTCAACAATTGTCAGCCCTTTTTGTCGAGCCAGGATTCGATCCATGCTATATTGTTGTCTCTGCAATGTCATTGGACTGTAGCCTTACCAGTTTCACCATCGACTGTAACTGTTCTTTGTTCCGAACCAACAGTTAGAATGACTGTACCGCTGCTATCGGGCATGCCCCACCCATTAAATATCAATTCGGCATCTCCACTGAAGACTGCTGAAACAAGTGCGGCCTCGTATGGCCTTGCGGATAGCTCTACGATGTAACTGCCGGAAGAGCCGTTAAGCGAAGACAGGCTTGGTATTTCATATCTGTTATTATCGACAAAAAACTCGACGCTTATTGATGTGCTGGCGGCTTTTGCGCTTACCCGAGCCTGTTCTATGTCGGCTATGATTCGTCGTGCGGCCAGGTCTGCTCGGTAACGAGCCAATGATGCAGCGTATCTGGGTGTGGCTATTGCAGCTAAAGTAACTATGATGGCCAGCACCAGTAAGATTTCAAGTAAGCTGAAACCACGCCTCCGCCTTTCCCCGCGGAAGCGGGTCCCGATATATCGGGAATCACTTCGGTCTTGCTCGGAGCCTGCCTCGCCTGCCCTGAGCACAGCCGAAGGGAGCCTGTCTAATAAAAGAATGGTGGGCTGAGCCCACCTTCCTCGTTTTGACCTTAGGATAGCGTTTTGACATATCCGGCACATTGCCGTCAAACCATCCGTGTCCTTATGGTGGCTAAAAGCTGTATATTGTGGACACCTTGACAGTCAATAAAACTGCGGTGACCAGTTCAAGATTCACTCAGCCCCCTGTTGAGGAACCGAGTTCGCTAAAGGTAGAGTCACCATCAGCTGTTAGTCAGTACTCGCTGTACTTCTTACCGGAGTCATCCGTTTCGGTATCAGTGGTGTTTGCCTTAATCGCGCCTGTGCTTTCAGTGTAGATCCAGCCCACACCATCAGCGGTCGCCGCCGCTATATCTGTACTACCTTTCTCCGCTCCAACCGGCAGAGGCGGAATCTTGCGAATGTACGGGCCGTAGAAATGCGTGGTGTCCTTAGTAGTCTGTGCGGTACCCGCGGAGTTGGTGTATTGCGTAAGTTGGTCCGCAATCGTAGCCGTATTTGGATCGGTACCACTGTGCTCGGCCTTGTAGAGGTCGATTGCATTGCGAAGCACCGTTAAATTGCCGCTAAGAGCGGAATCGCCGGCGCCGCGCGTACCTCGGCTCATGCGGGGGATGCCAATCGCCGCGATGATGGCGATGATCGCAACCACAATTACCAGCTCAAGCAAGCTGAACGCTCCGTTGTGTCTGTTTCTCTTTTTAGTCATTGTCACACTCCTAAAATAAGGTATTTTTTTCCATTACCACTCTGCGAAGCAGCTCTTCACTGCAAAGTACGAGAAAACTCCAGTTGTCTTTAAATCGTCAACTTGACAGGCTCACTTAATTATTTATACCCAAAAACATTGATAAAAATTTGCCTTCGAATAGAATCCGGTTAGCTATACCCATACAGTTATCGGTCGTTAGCCAGTCTCAGGACGACCCGCTTTGCGCCAGCTTCAAAAGTGGCAGAATCCTTATCAACTTCGATGAGTTTGAAGCCATCAAGCTCCTGACCTATAACAAGGAAGTGGTCGTCCACCATAACGCAGCGTGTCTGGTCTTGTACCACCACGGCCTTCAGTTGATGGTTCCTGGCAAAGCTGGTCTCGGCTCCCTGATCGTAATCCGCAGCACGCGTGCCTTTGGCGAAATTCGGATTAACCGCTGCAAGCCAGGATTCCGGCAGAGAAAAAGCATCTCTTGCCTGATTCAAGTCCAGATTCTTCTCCGACCAAAGCATATCGAGCTGCTGGATCAATTTCACAGTCGGAGACTGTGAAGCCGAATCAGGAATATCCATTACTCCAGGAACAAGTTCGTCCGATACCTGATTTGAAGAAGCGGATGCTTCGGCTGGAACACTCCCCTGGCTCAGGTAAATACGGTCAATAACCAAAGCTCCCAGCACAACAACCAGAACAGCAGTATAAACCTTTTGTTGTTTTGATAATTTCATAAACTACTCTGCGAAGTACGAGTTACATCTGAGTTTTACGCGCGGTGTGCCAGAACAACTTAAAGTTGAACTTACCCGCGACATTGGCGGATTTCGGCTTTGCCCCCGTGCTTTCGCGAGAAAGCAAGAATGGAGGTCCCTCCAGCTCAAATCCGGCGACGCTTATGTCGGCGAAAGTTTGGTGAAGCTTGTCAAGGAAAACCACACACTGTTTATAATCACCCCTGCCGGCAATACTGATCGGTACAAGGTCATATTTTGAACCTACAGAAATATTCCCAGTCTGCACATCATCCACCTCCAGAGCGCTGTCATTGAAAAGTGCTGTTAAATCGGCTATGCGCCGATTGATTCGGTCGGATGATTCGAGCTTGATCTGGCTGTTAGTAAGCTTCTCCTTTACAACGACCAATTGATTATCTAACGTTCGCATCGAGACACCAAGCCTTGAAGACTCCTGGCGCTGGACCGCCAAATCGCGGCGTTGACTGGCAAGAAAGAAACGCTGCTCAATCAGCGGCTTAAGCACAGTGAAATATGTCACTAATGAAGCAGCAGTACAAATGAGCATACACGCTATATCTATTTGCAATAATGTTCGTTTTTTACCAGTCCAAAAGCTCACGACATTCTCTCTCTAAACTTATATGCCGCATTCAATGCTGAATGCTACAGCTTCATTATTCAAAAAAGCTTCTCGGCAGCTATTCACAAGTCTTACCGAGTCAAATATCCGTCCGCCCAAGGTGGATTCCAGCCTGAGAACAAATTGAGATACTGCAGTTTGTGTTCTGCCATAACCGTTGAGCTCCAGCTTGTACCGCCGCTTCGCCAAAAGCGCCGCGGGATTCGAGGATGAAAACAATTCTTGTAGATTGTTTGTCACGTTACGACCCTTATTCAACATAACAATCTGACAATTATTGAGAACGACTTCCTCTCCCAGCTCACCACTTAACAAAACGAGCAGTTTGCTCCAATCCGGCTGGCAACTGATTGCCTTGCTGGCCTCCAGCTCTGCTGTGGCCTTTGCCAGCTTCTTCTGTAACTCCTGTATCGTAGAGCTGTATCCCTCAATTCGCTCGGCAGCGGACTTGAGCTCTCCCATAACAGGGTCATTAGCACCACCCCAAAAGAATCGGCCTGACAGCACGAGCGCAGCAAGGCAAATAAAGTATGCCCCGCAAACAAGCATCCATAAGTGCAACCTCGCCTTATGATGCTTTTTAGCTAACCTGTCAGCAGGAATCAGATTGACGTTACCCATACGTTATTCCTCATTAAACATGGCAAGGCCGACCGCAACCGTCATAGCTGGATGATTGAGCTTGGTAAGAATCTGCGATTCCGTCGGATTCGGGACCAGGTCACCGGGGACCGCAGTGATTACCTCAATACCAAGTGCTTCCTGAATGTATTGCGATAGTCCGAAAATCCTGGCACCGCCGCCGATTAGCAACAATCGTTTTACTCCCTCACCGGGATACTGATGACTCGCATAATCAAATGGAGTCTTAAGCTCTTCCAGCATAATATCGAAGTGCTTCGTCAGTATTTTACGAATCGTTTCCGTTGACTGCTGGTCATAATCACCTGCCTCACTGTTAGTAGCAAGGCCGACTGTGCTGATAGTTTGATCAGCGGATTGTTCGGTGATACCAAACATTCCGCTCAACTTGGTGGTTAGGTGCGCTATACTCTTATTTGTAAGATGCCTTTCATAAATCACCGTACCACCATAAACAAATAACAGCTTTGTCGAACTCCATCCCAAATCAAGAATGGCAGTCAGAGCGGGTGGAGGCACGGCTAAAGACATACAAGCTCTCGCCGCTGCGGCGCTGCGTAAATCCAAAGCGCAGACGTTAAATCCGGCCCCCTCAAACAAGTCAAGCAATTCATTGGCCACATCATGAGGGCAGCCGACCGCGATGGCTTGTCCGCCGCGGTGGGTTGATTTAGACCCATCCTGAGAAGATGGTTCCCATCCCCCCAGGGGCCAGCAGACCATCTCGAAAGAATCAGGCGCTAAACTGTGCATACGTGACAACTCCATACGCGCAATTTGAACAACCATCTCTTCACGATCCGCCGCTTGTCCACTTGTGGCTGGTGGAATCTCAAAAATACCGTGCAACAGCCGTTTTTCCGGAGCAGCCAGCACAATATCGTTACCACAAAAACCCTGCCGCCGCAGCACAGCCTGTATATTGATTATCTCCTGGCGATCTAATCTGTTAGAGGTCCTCGTACTATCGGACGCAGATAGGCCGTTGGATTCCCTTCGGGTCTGAGCCTCAGGGTCAAAGACGGGATCTCTAACAGGATCTACCTGTTGACCGGCCTCTGTGAGGCCGGTTTTCTTTCGTGGCAGCATCGTCAGCGCTACTATCTGACTCGTACCATTTGCGGTCCAGTGAGAAGCGCCCCTGCCCATTAGGGACAAGAAGGAGCCAGATTTTAATAGTTGAGCCGCCTTTATGGTTCGGCTGCCAACATCAATACCTATCGCCGTTCGAGATTTGCCGAGGCCTTTCATCACCCACCTCCTTGTGTCATCGAAGTCAGATCGAACAACGGCGTAAACATGCTTATTGCAATAAGCCCAACCAATACGCCCATAATAACCAAAATCAACGGCTCGATAATGCTGGTCAGCGACCGGATGATAACCTCATTTTCGTCGTCCAAAAAACCGGCAATATTCAGCAGCAAGCTATCTATTTGCCCGCTCTGTTCGCCGCTGCGAATAGCCTCATGCACACAAGGGCTGATCAGATTCGCATCGGCAAAAGCAAGGCTAAGCTGCTCACCATTTGTCACCTGCCTTTCAGCCTTCGCTATCAGGTCTGCATAATGCGCATTTCCAGCCGCTCGTTTTACCAGCCTTAAGGCCTTCAGGACCGGGACATGGCCTTCCATAAGCACGCCAAGCAGACATATAATCCTGGCGGTAGCCAAACTTTTAGTGATATTACCGACACAAGGCAGCTTCAACATAACAGTGTCACACAAACGCTTTCCATTTGGACTGCGCAGATAAGTGACCAAAGCGAAGACTGCACCAGCCATTAAAAGTAGCACCGCCCACCAGAACTTCCGGAAAATGCTGCTTACGTTGACGAGAGCTTGCGTGCTGGCGGGAAGCGCCACATCGAGAGTGTCGAACAGTGTCGCAAAACGCGGCACAACGAAAATCAGCAACAGCGAAAAAATTGCTACGGAGAGAAACATAAGTATAATGGGATAAATAAGCGCTCCGACAATTGAGTTTCGCACCCGCAACTGCTTCTGCTTGAGAGTGGCCAGACGGTCGAGCATCTCAACCAGATGCCCGCTCGACTCACCGGTGGCTACCAGACTACAACAAATTGCATCAAAGTAATTGCTATGCGTCTCCATCGCTTCCGATAATGAAGCTCCCTCTTCAACTCTGGCGTAAACATCGGAAATAGTATCCCGCCATGCTCCTGGCTTTGTCTGTCGTTCAAGAGCACCAAGGGCCTCTGCGAGCTGTGTGCCTGAATGGACAAGAACGCTAAGCTGGCGGGTAAACATAGCCAGATTCTTAAGCTTTTGGCCACCTCCGCGTTTCAGTCTGCGTTTGATTTTGGCCTTTACAAATTTGCCGGACTTCGTCGAAAGTCGAGTTGATGACTCCGTTATTTGTGCAATATAGAGACCCTTGCGACGGAGTGTTTCCGTGGCCGCTATAGTATCGGTGCATTCTATAGTACCGTCTACGGTCTTACCTGTGCTGTCATACGCTTTATAAGCCAGCTTCATGTCACTTTCCTCAGCTCGTCCCTGCACTAAAAATATAAAAGTGCCTACCGTAGCTGTCTTCTATCTTCTGTCCTCCGTCTTCTGTCCTCTGTCCTCTGTCTTCTGTCCTCTGTCATTCGTCGTATCCTGACTGTGTGTGACAGCCAGGG
>CAZRMQ010000069.1:0-10514 GCA_964601185.1 uncultured Pirellulales bacterium | reverse complement strand
TTCATGAAGAGCAAGGCTTCAGCACACTTTATGTTGCCAAAGATAACAAGTGCATTGGCTGGATCGGTCTGCAGGATAAGACTCGCCCGGAGGCAAGACAAGCGTTTAAGGAGCTTATTGATATTGGCATAAAGCGTTTGACTATGCTTACCGGCGACCGTGAAGAAGTTGCTAATCGTGTCGCAGCGGAGCTGGGGTGTACGGATGTTAAGGCGCATTGTCTGCCCACCGATAAGCTGGCGATAGTTGAGCAAATTAAAGAAGATGGACACACCGTAGCTGTTGTCGGTGACGGAATAAACGATGCGCCGGCTTTGGCAGCGGGCGACCTGGGTATTGCTATGGGTGCTGCCGGCAGCGATGTTGCTATAAATTCCGCCTCAATAGCGCTGATGAGCGATGATCTGAAGCGCCTGCCTTTTCTTGTACGTCTATCGCGAAAAACCAGAGCCGTTATATTGGAGAATCTCTCTTTTGGAATTATGTTTATAATTCTCGGAGTTGCTGCGGCGTCAGCAGCATGGCTTTCAGCGGTTTACGCTGCTGTGCTGCATTTTGTTGGGACATTGATTGTTGTTTTTAATAGTGCTCGTCTTGTCCGCTACGGAGAGGAACTGCATCACAAGCCATAAATGTAAAGCAAACACGAAATACGCACCACGAGATACGAAATTATGGATTACGCCATTGAAACTTTTTCTTTAACCAAGGTTTTTTCCGACTGGTGGGGTCGGGACAAAGTTATTGCTGTTGATGACCTGAATTTGCGGATTCAGTACAATGAGGTCTTCGGATTGTTAGGCCCCAACGGCTCAGGTAAAACGACAACACTAAAACTATTGCTGGGTTTGCTTTACCCGACAAAGGGAAGGGCTGTTATCCTGGGCGGAGACGGGGCCGATCCCAAAATCAATGCCAAGATTGGTTTTCTGCCGGAGGAGTCCTATTTGTATAGGTATCTGAACGCCCGTGAAACATTGGACTTCTACGGAAGACTGTTTGGTCTGGCCGCAAAAGTGAGAAAGATGCGTATAGAATCGCTTCTCGATATGGTCGGTCTAAAGGCAGTAGCAAACAGGCCTGTGGGAACCTTTTCGAAAGGTATGGCGCGCAGAATCGGCCTGGCCCAGGCACTGATTAACGACCCTGACCTTTTAATCCTGGATGAGCCGACGACAGGACTCGATCCTATCGGAACCAGACAGATAAAGGATTTAGTCTTAAAGCTCGCAGAGAGAGGCAAAACAATTTTGCTCTGCAGCCATCTGCTCGCCGACGTTGAAGATGTATGCGATAGAATCGCAATTCTATACGGCGGCAGAATTCAAGCAGAGGGAAAGGTCAAAGACCTTTTACAAACTAATAAAAAACAGATCACAACAAGCGATTTAAGCGATACCGCCGTTGAGAGAATCAAGCAAATACTTCAGGACGAGCATGCCCAGTGTGAAATAACTTCCCCAATGGACAAGCTCGAAACATTTTTTATTAAAACAGTTGCAATCGCTCAGGAGCATGCCCAGCCTACAAGCGGTGCTGTAAGCACAACCCAAATCGGTGATTTTCTCGCAGCGGCGTCTTCCGGGGACAATATTCTTGATAAGCTTGTTTCCGCCACGGTATCAGAAGAGACTACTACGGAAACTCTCAAAACCAGGCAGGTTGTTCCCACCGAAGTTCCTGAATCCAAGACTGATAAGGAGTTATTGAGCAAACTAAGCAAGACTGTTGAGCCAGCTCAACCTAAACCAGTCATCCAGAACGAGAAGATAAAAACTGAATCGGTCGAACCTAAAACCTTCGAGAAGGAGCACGTCAAAAAAAGCATTTTAGACCGGTTGACAGGTCGTTTTGCCGAACGGGATGAGCATATAGAGCAAGCTGAGGAGAATAAATCTCAGACAGGAGACGCTGGCGATGCGTAGTATCTGGGCTGTTGCTATAAATACAATAAGGCAGGCCCTGCGGTTGAAGATTGCCGCTGCCTTTATAATCCTGCTGCTCATCCTGCTTCCTGTTATGGGCGTTTCGGTAACCGGCGACGGCACGTTGAAGGGCAGACTCCAGACATTTGTAAGCTATGGTCTGTCACTGACCAGTATTTTGCTTTGCCTGCTGACTATTGTGGTTTCGGTCTATTCACTAACAAGTGACATCAAGCAAAGACAGATATACACCGTCATTACCAAACCCATTCGACGATTTCAGTTTCTTTTAGGTAAGCTGCTCGGTGTGGCATTGCTCGATATAGCCTTACTTTTTCTCTTTTCAATTATAATATACGGTATTACTGTTTTCATGCCCGGATTTTATAACGCGACTGCAACTGAGCTTACCGAAGCAGATAACGAGTTTTATACCGCTCGGGCCAGCCTGGCTCCGCCAGATATCGATGTCAGCAAAGAAGTCGAGGAAGTTTACAGTAAACTTAAAAAGGCCGGCCAGTTACCTGAGACTATGTCATACAATGAGATTATAAAACAGCTTACCAGCGTAACAAAACTTGAAAGGCGTGCTGTTGCTCCGGGTTACATATTGCCATTGTTGTTTACCGGTATTAAGCCCATCGGTCCTAATGAGAGCTTATTCATAAGATTCAAATATGATGTTGCGGTTACTCCCACCGATTCGCAAATTATCGGCAGATGGCTGGTGGGAGACTATAGGCAAATTCAATATGGCGAGAAAAGTGATACTCCCATCTATGATGCGACCTATAAACATTCGATCCGGACAATTCATGAAATAGAAGTTCCAGCGAGTGTAGTACCGGCTGATGGCCGTTTATGCGTTGCATTTGCAAATCCTCCCATAAACAACACGGTGGTCTTCTTTCCAATTGAAGACGGCCTGGAAGTGCTCTATAAAGCAGATACCTTCACCGGCAATTTTGTTAGAGTTGTGCTTTTGATTTTTTTTCGTTTGGTCTTTCTTGCCAGCTTAGGGATATTGGCTGCGAGCTTTCTGTCTTTCCCGGTGGCAATACTTTTTTGTCTTGTGATATTTTTTACTGCTACTTTTAGCAATTTTGTTATCGAATCATTCAATTTTCTCGGCCGCAATCTAAGCAGTGTTTATTCTTACACCGTTAAGCCGGTCATTCAGCTCTTGCCGCAGTTTGATAAGTTTAATCCCACAAAATTCCTGATACCTGCAAGGTTATTAAGCTGGATTTTAGTGGCGAAGGCTGCCGCTCTTATGGTTTGTGTTAAATCATTATTATTGTTGCTCATTGCTCTACTAATCTTCAGTTTCAAAGAAATCGCAAGGATTATAGTGTAGCCTTCGTCCCGAGCTCAAGCCGAAGGCTGAGGTTTGTAATTTTTATGCGTTTGCGTGACGCCACAGTTTATTTTATTTGCGTTATTCTCATGGTTGGCTTGCTAATTATCGCCGGGATGCGCTTAGATTATATAAACTCCCAACGAAAGGAGATGAAACTTATAATCAATGAGCCTCTTGAGAATGCTCCACCTTCTTTGGCATTTGCCACCGTTGCTATGGGAGCTTTTCGCGGCCTCGTTGTAGATGCGCTTTGGATAAGAGCGGATAACCTGAAAGATCAAGGCCAGTTCTTCGATGCCAAGCAGCTTGCCGAATGGATAACCATTTTACAACCTCGCTTCGCAGCGGTCTGGGAGTTTCAGGCCTGGAATATGGCTTATAATATTTCCGTAGCCATACCTGCCACCCAGCCGGACCAGCGTTGGCGCTGGGTTAAAAATGGCTATGAGCTTCTGCGGGACAAGGGTATCCCGTTAAATCCCAGGAGTATCGAGCTGTATCGCGAGCTTGCCAGAATATTTCAGCACAAGATAGGCGGTGTTACGGATGATGATCATAAATATTATAAAGTGCAATTAGCTCTGACCATGGAGCCGCTGCTCGGTCCTGCGGATAATGAATATTTCGAGGCCTTGGCTAAAGTCCCGGCAAAGTGGCAGCAAATCATAGAGAACAAAGACGTAGCCGATTTAGTCGCAGCTCTTAGAGCCGCCGAAGATGTATTTGCCGGTGCCGATGCCGGAAAGTTTGTTGATAATTACTTAGCCTTGAGGCAGAATCCTAAACGATTCAAGCCTTCGGCAATCGAAACAATAGATAACTTCAGAGGAACGCCAGCACTTAAGAAGTTTGATATTTTTGCCAAGGCATACTACCTGCGCAATACTCTGAAACTCGAACCGGTTTTAATGCAGCAGTTGAATAAGACATACGGCCCTATTGAATTTAGCGATCCCAACAAGCATGTGCCTTTGGATTGGCGACATCCTGATAGTCATGCCCTTTATTGGGGTGTTAAAGGTCTAAAAGAAGTTGCCAAAAACGAAGACCGGGAAGTCTCTATAACCGAGACCAATACAGACCGCATTGTTGTTCATAGCCTGCAGAATCTTTTCCGCTATGGAAAAATATTCTTGTATGATGTGCCGGTAGTATCGTCGGAAGATTCCGCCGTATCCGTCGAAGGCGGTGAGCAGAGAATGGAAAAAACGATATTTCTACGGCCGAATTTGGGAATGTTTCAGCCATACAATGATGCAATGATGGCGGTGCTTGACAAATATAAGAGGCCGGATGACGAAGGCTCCTATAAATCGTTACAGGACGGCCACCGTAATATGCTGAAAAATGCTATTTTTTTGTTTTATCAGACAGGCCATCTATCTGAGGCGCAAAAAATCTATGACCAGTTGCGAAAACTCTATCCTTTTGAGGAATTCAAAGTCCCTCTGGCTGTATTCGCAAGGAATCGTTTCCGCGAAGAGCTCGATGGCCTTGGCATATTCGATGCACGGGAGCAGATAATAGCACTTCTTAGGGAAAGCTACTTCAGATACGCGATGCGGGACGATGATGCGGCGTTCGGCAGTGAAAAATTGGCACAGGAAGTATGGCAGCGGTACCAGGAAGAATACCCTGAGGAATATAGGGTTGACGTTGGCAAGTTACCTGTATTAAGATACCTTGCACTTCTGGATTTTATCAATGACGGACAGTTTCCGCCTAATTTAAGATTTAATTTGCTCCAGCGTATAAAAATCGAAAGGCCCGAGCGTTATAAGGAATTTGAACAACAGGCAGAAGAGCTAAGAAAAGAAATAGAAAAGACAGAGTAAATCCCGTGTTTATGCGGGTGATTTATATGGAATTTTCATGCGCAATACACTCGCACAGGAGCTTACACCCTCGCAAAGAAAAGCTGTGTTCCATGCAGAAGGACCTCTGCTTGTTATTGCAGGCCCGGGCAGCGGCAAAACCCGAGTCATTACAT
Organism: uncultured Pirellulales bacterium; assembly: GCA_964601185.1. Classification (GTDB taxonomy): domain Bacteria; phylum Planctomycetota; class Phycisphaerae; order Sedimentisphaerales; family Anaerobacaceae; genus CAZRMQ01. Next base: position 5,239 of record CAZRMQ010000069.1, on the reverse strand, counting down.
ATCGAATAGCCGCACTTATAGATTCAGGTATTAAGCCATACAATATTTGCGCAATAACCTTCACCAACAAAGCTGCCAATGAGATGCGACAGAGAGCTATTGCACTCGGTGCTTCTGCCGGTGCACATATCAGCACATTCCACTCTTTATGCGTCAGAATCCTTCGTCAGTACGCTGACAGAGCCGGCATAAAACCAAGCTTTAGTATTTATAATGAGTCCGACCAGAGCAGATGTATTAAACAGGCTGTTAAGGATTGTGAGCTTGATACAACCAATTTCCCGCCCGCACGAATGCTCGAAGCTATTTCTATGCTTAAGAACAAATTAATTGATGTTGATTTGTTCAAGGCTCAGATCGATGGCTTTTTCACGCAAGCATTAGCCAAAATATATGAACATTACCAATACATCCTGGATGAGTACAATGCACTGGATTTTGATGATTTATTGATGAAAACCGCTTTTTTGCTTCAGAATTTTCCTGATGTTTGCAGCGAGCTTGGAAACCGTTTCAAGTTCCTGCTCATCGATGAATATCAGGACACCAACCACGCCCAGTATAAAATTGCCAAAGCTCTCGCATCCCAGCACGGAAATATTTGCGCAACCGGCGACCCCGACCAGTCCATCTACCGCTGGCGGGGAGCCGACATTCGCAATATATTGGCCTTTGAGAATGATTGGCCGCAAGCCACCGTAGTCAAATTAGAGGAGAACTTCCGCAGCACGCCCAATATTCTCGAAGTCGCAGACAACTTAATAGCCTTCAACGAAAATCGAAAACAAAAAAAGCTTGTTCCAACGAAGCCTCATGCCAGAGATGTTATTGTAGATGCTTTCGAGGACGAAGCTGAAGAAGCAAAAGCTGTAGCTCAGCGAGTGAAGAAGCTTTCCGAAGAAGGCGCATCTCTAATGGACATGGCTGTGTTCTATCGCGTTAATGCTATGAGCCGTGTGCTCGAAGAAGCGTTTATACGAAATGAAATACCGTACCAGATTGTCCGTGGCGTGGAATTCTACAATAGAAAAGAAATCCGAGACATTCTGGCATATTTGAAAATACTGGTGAATCCTAACGATGAAATTGCTCTGTTACGCATAATCAACACACCGTCACGCGGCATTGGAAAAACCACAATTGACAGAGTCCGCGCTTATGCCGTCACCAATAGAATCAGCTTATTCGAGACACTGAAACGCTCAGGGCATATCGATTCTCTCTCAAAAGCGACCCAGGCCAAACTTGCCGCTTTTATAAATATGCTTGAGCAATTCAAAAAAGATGTGACCGGCAAGGTTGCACCGCTTGCAGAGCGGGTCTTTATTGAGTCGGGGCTGGAGGAGTTCCTCCGGTCTGCCGGGGATCAAAACGCGTCTGAAAACGTTAATGAACTAATAAATTCCATCGCACAGTATGATCAGCAGGCAGAAGAACCCGCCTTGCTCGATTATCTTCAGCAAATAGCGCTATTCAGTGATACCGATGCATACGACACTGCTGTCGAACGAGTTGCTTTGATGACTCTGCACGCCGCGAAGGGACTCGAATTTGAAAACGCTTTCATCGTTGGTCTGGAAGAAGGCCTATTGCCCCATGAAAAATCTAATACCGAAGATAAGGATGACCTGGAAGAGGAACGCAGGCTTTTTTTTGTTGGTATAACCCGCGCCAAAGTCGGTTTGCACATCAGCTATGCGCGGTACCGAACTATACGAGGACAAATGCTGCGAACGATTCCATCGCCGTTTCTTTTTGAAATTGGAATCGACTTAGCTGAAACTAATAGCTCCAGTTCTTCGCTTCATCCTGTCATTGACGCGCAGGCTGGAATCTATAATTCCATGCCGGCTTTTTCTGCAGGTGATCTTGTACGGCACAAGACTTTCGGAAAGGGCAGGGTTCAGGAATTTGTTGATATGGGCGAAAACAGCGTGGTAGTAGTTAAATTTGGTAATGGCCAGATAAAATCGCTGATGGTAAGATACGCCAACCTTTCAATAATATAAACTTGTCCCTTCGTCAGGCTTTGAGTAAAGTCGAAAGAAAGGAATCTTGATATGGCAAGACCTCAAATCAATCTCTACTACAAGAACGTGACATCAGCTGTGATTGGCAGAAAGAACGGAATCACACCAAGGCAGCTGCAATCGCTGGCAAAGAAAACACAACTATTGATTATGCAGATAAATAAACAGCGCAAAGCTGGCAAAATACCATACCGAGATCTTCCTTATGACAGGCGTATTATTAGAAACATAAACGCCATCGTAAAACATCTGAAGAAGAACTGTGAATACCTTGTTGTTCTGGGTATAGGTGGCTCTGCACTTGGGAACATTGCTTTGGATACGTCTTTGCGTCCCTATTTAGCCGGCCTTGACTCCAAACGCCGAAAAGGACCGCATCTTTTTGTCTTTGATAATGTTGATCCTGCTCAATTTGGCTCTTTCCTCGACTGTGTAGCACCAAAGCTCGAAAAAGCTGTCTTTAACATAATAAGTAAGTCCGGCCGAACTACGGAAACTGCCGCGCAGTTCATGATTATCCGTAAGATGCTCATCGATACCGTCGGCAAGGCCGGCTACAGAAAGCGGGTTGTCGCAACCACCGACCCGAAGCAGGGCACCCTCCGCAAGATCGCGGACACCGATAAATTGAAAACCCTGGAAGTCCCAAATGGCGTCGGGGGTAGATTCAGTGTCCTAAGCGCGGTCGGCTTATTTAGTGCTGCCATGTGTGGCGTCAATATCAGCCAGCTCCTGGCTGGTGCGCGCGATATGGACGCACGAGTAAGAACCACTCGATTTTCCAGAAATCCTGCTGCAATCAATGCAGCGATAAACTACTATTATTATAATCACGGTAAAAAGATTTCCGTAATGATGCCGTATAGCTACCACCTTAAAAACTTGGCTGATTGGTACAGACAGCTCTGGGCTGAAAGTCTCGGAAAAGCAGAGGACCTGAAAGGCAAAGAGGTTCATATCGGCCCAACGCCTGTTAAAGCTTTGGGAGTTACGGACCAGCATAGCCAGATACAATTATACCGTGAAGGACCTAACGATAAACTTTTCACCTTTCTGCAGGTCAATAATTTTGAAAAAGACGTTAAGATTGGCCCGGCTCCTGATTGTGCTCCTGAACTCGATTATCTTGCAGGTAAAAAATTAAGTACACTGCTAAACAATGAGAAAAAAGCAACCGAGTACGCTCTGTTGCAAAGTAAGCGTCCTTGTCTGACAGTCATTTTCCCTGAAGTAAACGAGTATACGGTGGGGCAGTTTATTTATTTGTACGAGGTGACAACTTCTTTAGCTGGTGCTTTGTTTGGTATCAATCCTTATGATCAGCCCGCCGTTGAGTTGGGTAAAGAAGCCACGTTCGCCCTTATGGGTAAGAGCGGTGAGGAGTATGAAGAATTGGGCCGTAAAATTCAATCTCTAACAGATATTGACACGGCCTACCTGGTCTGATACTTATACGCTGGATTAAAGGCAATTTGAAGGAATAGGCTAATGAATTATGCGATTATAATGGCAGGGGGGATGGGCAAAAGATTATGGCCGCTCAGTCGGGAAAAACGTCCCAAACAAGTTTTGAAACTTCTCGATGGACAAACACTTCTTGGCCGGTGTTTTGAACGGCTTGCACCTATATTTGACCCCAGAAACATAATCATTCTCACAAATGCCGGCTATGCAGACCTTGTTCGTGAAGAGCTTCCCGACGTGCCGTTCAACAATGTCATCGCTGAGCCGGCAGTACGAGACACAACAGGTGCAATCGGTTTAGCGGCAACAATACTTAGCAAATTTGATCCTGATGCCCAAATAGCTGTTGTAACCGCCGACCAATTGATTGAACCTCCCGAAGTACTGCAACAGGCTCTTAAGGATGCTCTGGTTTTTGTAAAAAACAATCCCAACAATATGATTACTTTCGGTATTAAGCCAACGTTTGCCAGCACTCAGCTCGGTTACATAAAGTGCGCCGCTGCCAGTGAATTTCCAGGTTGTAAGAATAAAATATTTTCTGTAGAGGCTTTCAAAGAAAAACCTGACGAAAAAACCGCACAAGAATATCTTCAGGCTGGCCAGTACCTATGGAATTCGGGCATGTTTGTCTGGAAGGCTAAAACAATTTTGGCCAACTTAGAAAAATTTTTACCTCAGGCTTCTGAGCCTCTACGCAAAATCGGGGCCGACTGGGACAGCCCAAATCAGCAGAAAACACTCGAGGAATGGTTTGTGAAACTGCCTAAGATCAGCATTGACTTTGCGGTCATGGAAAAGGCCGACAATGTTTATGCCATAAAGCTGGACTGTCGCTGGCTGGATATAGGCTCTTTCGCGGCTTTGGCCGACGTCATCAAATCAGACAAAGACAATAATATTGTTGTAGCCGGCTCAAGCGAGCTGCTTGACTGCAAAAACAGTGTTATAATTACTGAAGACGAAGGCCATCTAATTGCGGCTATCGGGCTCGAAAATATGGTCGTAGCCCACAGCCCCGACGCCACCTTAGTATGTCATATTGACCAGACCCAGAGATTAAAAGAGCTTCTTGAGCTGATAAAACAGCATCGCGGAGAAAGATTTCTATAGCAGCACAGTAAACCAATGAGATATCTGGCAATAGATTACGGCGAAAAACGCACTGGTTTGGCGATATGTGATGCAAATGAGACCATCGTCACACCACTTGCAGTAATCCGTGGCCAAAAAGAGCTGCAAAAGAAAATTTCCGCTGTAATCAGGGAAGAAGGAGTCGAAGCTGTTGTCATAGGGCTGCCTTTGAATATGGATGGCTCGGAGGGTTCTCAGACTAAACTTGTCTTGAAGTTCGCTGAGCAGCTAAGGGAGCACCTTGATGTTCCTGTCCACTTTCAGGATGAACGCCTGAGCAGCTTTGACGCTGAGCAAAAGCTCGCTCCCGCCGGGCTGACAAGAAGCGAAAAGAGAAAACGGCTCGATGCCGTCGCCGCTGCCTTAATCTTAGAAGCCTTCCTCGAAAAGAAATAATATAGCACTCCTGTATTACATATAAAGAGCCGCGACCGTGAGGGAGCGGTCCACCTGCGGCAATTTTTGATATCATTTTCTGGCAAATATTGTTACGAAAAAGGCTTGCAAATAGAACAAAGTCCATTATAATCTGGGTTTTGACATAATAGAAGTAACAAGGAAAGGTTAATTCAAAGAATGTTAACGAAACAGGAAAAAGACAAAATTATTGG
>CAZRMQ010000068.1:0-10568 GCA_964601185.1 uncultured Pirellulales bacterium | reverse complement strand
GCCAGCACGCCTTCTATTTCAACTTTTTCTCCATCTGATAGTACTCCAGGTGCCTGCCATTGTCAACTTCGACAAGACCTCTATCAACTGTCAAATATCCTAACGATTCATAAAACTTTCTTGCATTTGCCAACGCCCGCAACTGGAGAATTTTTACACCATTAGCAGCAGCCCGCTTCTCAAGCTCGTTCATAATCACTCTGCCCAGCCCTTGTTTCTGGTGGCCAGGGTCAATAAATACTCTTAAGATAGTGTCACCTATAACACTACCCGTGCCAACAATTTTCCCCTGCGTTTCCACAACGACAATATACCCATCACGGGCTGCCTTAAGGATATTTCCATCCCAGTTGTACATATCAAAATAATTCATAACTTCTTTAAGATAGAAACCGTTGTAGCAAACATTTATCGTCCTGTTTATCAGCTCTTTTACGTCGTCCAAATCCGCTAATCTAAATTCCCTTACAGATATTTGCCTTTTCGCTACCATCTTTTTTGCCCTTCTTTTTTAGGTCCAATTAAAAAGGCCTTTCAAAGCGCTCGGCTCTGAAAGGCCTTCGATATTTCTTATATTTTTCTGTTCAGAGCATCTTACGCTTCTCCTTGATAACTGCGCTAAACCAAAACCTAAATGCACAGAATGTGCCTTTGGGCCCAAATCTGCCTGACACCCTGAACAAATTATCTTGCGACAAATGTTGCATTAATTCCATTCCCACAAAAAAGCTACATTTTCGATTATCTATTATAGCGACTTTTCAATTAAAGTCAATAAAATTTTACACAGATTCTGAGTCATTACTCAATACATAACAATCACATACGAGATTTCCGACCAGCCAAACAGTAGTTACATAGCGAAAAAAACGCTATTTATTCTTCACTAATTTGCTTAAGGAAACATTAGTCGGGGCAGGATATTATTTCTTTTAGGGCTGATACAAATGGGCGGTACTGGACTTGAACCAGTGACCTCCTGCGTGTCGAGCAGGCGCTCTGACCACCTGAGCTAACCGCCCTAAAACTGTACCTCCAGAATATAATCCCAAAAAACAAAAATCAAGAACTTTTTATGAATTGAACTGAGCTGATGTGTATAACGCGGTTCTCGTGCTTCGCAGCGAAGCATAAGATGTGCTTCACCCGACAGTAACTATTACATCAGGTTTTTTCTTATAACTACCGCAGTTGACATGGTTCGCTGCATGTCGCCGCTTTGGATCGTCATAGAAATCTGAACACTCTTACAATCTGAGCCATCAAGCGTAGGGGTCTTAATAAAATTCATCGAAGTAACGTTTTCACACAGAACATACTCCTGGTCGTCGCTATTGGTTATCAAATAAAGTTTATTATCCGCACTTCTGTGCTCGTAGGTTAAATCTTGCCCGTCAGCGGTGAAAAAGCTGCATTCATTGTTCGGCGCATCGGGATCGACCCAATATCCCGTCCGAAGCTGGCTCGTCATACGAAGCAGGGCTTGCCGAGCGTTGTTAATTGTTTTGAAGATTTCTTCGTTTTCCCGGTAATTGATTACCGAGGCATTAAAAGCTACAGCTACAGCGGCGAGCAGCATGCCTGTTATCGCCAAAGCAAGCAACAACTCAACGATGGTAAAACCACGATTTTTATTTTCGATTTTCAATTTTCAATCTGCAATCGTAAATTGCTTCATTAGTATCTGGCACGAATCCAGCTTGTTGAGCAGATTTGCTTCGTGTTTAAAAACACATTTACAGTCACTCTGACAAAACTGGTGCTATGGTCACTGACAACCTGTTCAAAATTGCCAGGATTAACATTTTCAACGAACACGAGCTGGCTGAATGCGGCAAAATCGTTCAAAACATTTCTATTAGCATCAATTGGGGGAGAAAAATTTGCACCATCAAAATCATCCAAATCGTCATAATAAGTCAAACCTGTTTCTTCCGGTCCAAAGGTAGCAGTGCCGGTCTGAGGATCGACCACCGGCAGCAAGGCCGTAAGCTCCCTTATCTGCTCAAAAAGAAACTCAGCGGTTGACAAATCTGCGCCGGCGCTGTTGGCTATCGTGAACGAACCGTTGGCCGCCAATAGAGCTGTAATTGCAAGACCTATCAGGATAGTTGCAATCAACACCTCAATAAGAGAAAAAGCAGTTTTTTTCATTTGCGATTTCCAATTTTCAATTTACGATTTTTACACACGGATTTACACGGGTCTTAATTTTTCAATCGGCAATCGTAAATCGACAATCGTTTTTATTTGCTCGTAACAACCTGAGACATCTTGAATATCGGCAGAATAATACTTGTTGCGATAAAGCCGACCAAAACACCCATCACAACTATCATTATCGGCTCTATCATTGACGTTACCATCTTAATAACAGTTTTAAGCTCTCTTGCGTAATAGCTGGAAACGTCTCTGAGCACATCACCCACATTGCCCGAATCTTCCCCGCTTTTTATCATTTGCACAACACTGCTTGGCATCAAACCATACCGGGTTAGACTTGACGCAATTTTTTTACCCTGACGAACCTCTTCATAAACACCGAGCCACATTTTTTTATAGAGCGCGTTTCCCGCTATGTGTGCTGTTATCGAAATCGTATTCAGGATTGGCACACCTGCTCTTGTCAGGACACCCATCGTGTGCAGACTTCTCGTTATGTACAGACTGCGGCATAGAGTCCTGATAAGAGGCAGCGTCAGCTTGGTCTTATCCCACCATAGCCGGCCGGAACGGGTATTTATAAAGTACCAGAATCCCCATATTGATGCGGCGATGGTCGGTAAAACGAAAATCCAATAATTCCGCAGTAACCTGCTGGCAGCCATCAAAATTATGGTAGGAAGGGGCAGCAGATGCTCCTTTCCCGCGAATATCGCTGTAAACCTTGGCAAAACAAAACACAACAGGAAAATGGTTACTGTTACGGCCATTACCGCGATTATAACAGGATAAACCATAGCACCTATAACTTGCGAACGGGTTTCGGCCTCCTGGTCTAAATACTCTGCCAATTTTTGTAGCATATCGCTAAGCGAACCCGAGGCTTCCGCAGCGGCAACCATGTTTATATAAAGATTACTGAAGACCTGGGGGTGCTCAGCAAGCGCCTGCGAAAAACTCTGCCCTGCCTCGATACGCATTTTTAAATCGCTAATGACCGCTTTGAATTTCTGCTTCTCGACCTGCTCGGCTATGGATTCAAGGCAATCCTGAAGACTTATTCCAGCTCGAATCATAACCGCAAGCTGATTTGTGACATTTAAAATTTCTTTTTTACTCGGCCCGAATTCCACCTTGAAATTCTGTATCCTTTTCATCATTGTAGTTTGGCTCTTGGCCTTATCAGAAGGCCGTGGAATTGCCGATGGATGATGGACTATAGATGATGGACGATATTCGTCCATCATATCTAAAACTGCCCCCCCCGCCGGTTTGCTTCGCAAACGCGAAGCAGCGGGGGCGGGGGCACCTTTATGATTCTGCGAAGATTCTTCAATCATAACTGTGCTTACCCTTCTACGCTTACTGCTCCAACGGGCTGGGCCGCCTGGAGCTTCTCAGCAGGCACAGCAAGCATCTTTTCCATTCTGCCAGGATTGCTTGAACGATTGATTGCTTCTTCTCTATCTATATAGCCCCTTGAATACATCAGGGCAATGCTGTAATCCAGGGTCTGCATACCAAGTCTGCGTGAAGTTTCAATAATATTCGGTATTTCATAGATTCTGTTTTCACGAATGCAGTTCCGTGCCGCCGAAGTGCACAGCATTACTTCAGTACACGGTATCATACCAGGCTCATCTATACGCTTAAACAACGTTTGTGAGATAACCGCCTGCAACGTGTTGGCGAGCATCGTGCGAATCTGGTTCTGCTGATTCGCAGGATAAATATCTATAATACGCTCAATGGTCTGAGGTGCATTAATAGTGTGCAGCGTGCTGAAGACAAGATGTCCCGTCTCAGCGGCAGTAATGGTAAAACTTGTGGTCTCCAAATCCCTCATTTCGCCGACCATAATGATATCGGGGTCCTGCCGCAGCACATGCCGCAGTCCTGTCGCAAAATTGGAACAGTCAGAGCCTATCTCACGCTGCTCTATCACGCTCTCATCGTTCTTAAACAAATATTCAATAGGATCTTCCAGAGTAATTATATGCTTGCCGTACTTAGAATTGATAAGGCCGATCATCGCAGCAAGCGTGGTACTTTTACCGGAGCCCGTATGGCCTGTCACGAGCACTAAACCCCTCGGCAGGTCCGTCAGCTCCTTGACTATCGGCGGTAGATTCAAATCGTCTATCAAAGGAATATCACTTGGAATAACTCTGAATGATATGGCAATCATGTCACGCTGATAATGCGCGTTAACACGGAAGCGATAGCCGCTATCAATCATCGTCGAGAAATCAAGGTCTCTATTTTCCTGGAACTTGTTGTACCTTTCCGAGCCAACCAAAGAGATAACCATCTGTTTAGCATCTTCATCGGTAACCGGAGGAAAATCCGTATGAATCAACTCCGTGTTCTTTCGCAGTATTGGTGGCATTTTGACATTAATATGCACATCGCTTGCACGTTTCTGGACAGCCATTGCTAATATTGTTTTTATATCTACCATCTTGTATACCCTTTAAAAACACGTTTTTAATCCGCCCCTAAGGGGCTTTAGCCCATATTTTCAACGAAGACTTCCTCTTCGGTCCTGCCATATACTTCGGTCACACGCAGCACTTCCTCAATCGTAGTCAGGCCTCGCTTTACCTTAGCAATACCATCATCAAACAAGCTCGGCTGACCGCTCTGGTGAAATGCACGCCTCATATTATTAACCGAAGGGTCTTTGTTAATCATATCCCTGGATTTGTCATCGATAACCAGCAATTCATAAATACCGACTCTGCCTGCATAGCCTGAGCCTCTGCAGTAGTCACAACCTTTACCGTGGAAAAGCTCTTCCAGCCCGACTCCAGATTCCCGGGCATATTTGCGCATCTGTTCGGGGACCTCATATATTTCCTTGCATTTCGGACAAATCTTTCTGACTAATCGCTGGGCCAGCACTGCATTTAATGCGGCGGCTATCAAATACGGATCGATACCGATATTGACCAGCCTGGTAATACTGCTGGCGGCATCGTTGGTGTGCAGCGTAGAAAGCACCAAGTGGCCGGTCAAAGCAGCCTGGACGGCTATCCGGGCTGTCTCGTTGTCCCGGATTTCTCCTATCATTATGACGTCGGGGTCCTGCCGCAGTAAACTTCGCAGCGCCGAAGCAAATGTGAGTCCGATCTTCTCACTCGTCTGAACCTGATTGCAAAAATCAAGCTCATACTCCACGGGGTCTTCGACCGTTGAAATATTTAATTTATCGCCGTCCATCTGCGACAAGGCCGAGTAAAGCGTTGTGCTCTTTCCGGAGCCGGTCGGACCTGTCACCAACAAAATTCCATGTGGCAGAGTTACCTGCTGGTTGAAAGCATCGCACACAGCAGACTCCATGCCCAACTGCTCAAGACCTCGCATAATCGATTTGCTATCCAGCACACGGATAACCACTTTTTCCCCGCAATTAGTCAGCAGCGTGGAAATTCGCAGGTCAATTGTTCTGCCGCTCACGGAGACCTTGATTTTACCATCCTGAGGCAGCCGCCTTTCAGAAATATCAAGATTGGCCATAATCTTGATACGCGAAACAACCGCAGGGTGCATCTTCAACGGCGCCTGCATTGCCTCAAACAGCATCCCATCTATGCGGCACCTTATTTCGGCAAACTTTTCCTTAGGCTCGATATGTATGTCACTGGCCCCCTCGTGCACGGCGTTGCTGATTAAATAATTAACGAATTTAATAACAGGTGATTGACCCGCCATCTCTTCAAGGTCTTGAAACTCTTCTTTGGGGTCCTGAACAACCTCTACATCTGTCATATCACTTATAATGTCATCAAGACTACAGCCCCCGATTGAATCGGCTGAGCTTTCAGATTCAAACGAACTAATTACTGTTTGAATATCCTCTGGACTGCAGACTATAACCTGTGGAACCATCCTGGTGTGTCTTCTTACCTGCTCAAATGCAAAGACATTTTCCGGCTCACTCGTGGCAATTACCAAAGTGTCCTTTTCCAATCCCGCTCCGGCCTTCGCCGAGACGAGTGCGATGGGCACAATATTGTTTCTCTTCATAAAATCAACATCGAGCCCCGATAAATCGAGGACCTGCTTTCGCACATCTTGCGGTGTAATGTGGCGAAATTCCAGGCCGCACAGCTTAGCTTCAGCCATCAGTATATCGTTGGCATTGACTAATCCCTCTCTCAACAGCCACTCTGCGGTATCGAAAACAGGCCTTGTTCTCCCGAGGGAGTCCTTTCGACTATCGTTGCCGGATTCGTTCCGTTTGCTTATGATTGACTTATGCTGCTGAGGAGTTATCTTTCCCATCTCCAGCAGGACATCAGCGACATCCCTTATATCTGATTCGCCGCGTTCTTCCGGAGAATAAAGGTCACTTAGGCCGCGTATCAAAGTATCGCTGGAGTCCATTCCAGACAAGCTGGGATTCGCCGCTTCATTGACGGCTACATCATCCGGTATGTTCTCAGCCGACCTTGAATTCCCCTCGGCCCTGCTCGGGGCAGGCCTGTCTTGTTCCGGCTTTCGCCGAGACGAGTTTTTTTCAAATGGAAAAGGCAGCTTCATTCGGACAACTTCAATATTACTTCCAATCTGTTACCGGGAACCGATTCCACACTCGAAGGCTCAGAGTTAGCTCCGGCATCCCACCATTCAAGCTTAACGAAATTATCACCGATCTGAGTGACCTTAAAACCATCTATTAAATCTCCTTTATGAAGGTCTTTATTGTTGATCCTGCAGCAATTAAGCCGGTCGTCTTGCATCTTTATAATGCTTTTTAATTGCAGATCCTTTGCCTTTTGTCTTATCTGCTGTTGTCTGAACATTCCGGTGTTAATTTCGAAATCATCGCCCTGCTGATCAACTTTCCCCCTCAAGTTGCTCAGGAACAGTTCAAGCTCAAACGGATTTTTTACAAGCTCATTAACCTTCACCTGAAGCACATTCGAAGACTCGTAGAATTTATTAACGATCTGATCCATTCTGCTGAACATTTCTGAGCTGGCGCCGGTGAGCCGGGCGATAGCAATTTCGATCTGCGTTTCGTCCTTGCCGTTTGACGACGCTGATGCTGTTTGTGGTGCGCTGTTTTTTATCATAAACCAAAGACATAAAAGACCTATTCCAAATAGAACAGCGAACGATATAGTGCTCCTGCGGACATTTTTGCTATGAGCCGCTGTGGTGAGATATTCCTGAGCTTGCGCGTTTGCTGACACTCCAGTGTCGGCTCCTTCAGCCAATCCCGGTCCCGATTCTATCGGGATATCACCATTCTGCTCACGTAAAAAAGTCAGCATAAACAAACTCCATTACTGTTAGTGATCGGTCAACCGGTTTTACGCTGGAAGAATATGCTCACTATAAAATCGGCTGTTACCAGGCCCTCGCTTTGTTTTTGCTTATTTAACTCGATCTCGCGAATTTTCATTATGCGCGGCAGATTTTCAAGCTCTAAGAGAAACGAATAAAACGAATTAAAATTTCCTTCCAATTCCATCTTTAACGGCTGCTCCACATAGCCGCTATTATCCTTTGTCTGAAGCGTTCGAATCGTCTTGGGTTTCAAGCCCCGCTTTTGGGCAATTATAGTTACGTCATGGAGTACCTTATCAATTTCACTTGTCGGTGGCAGCTTGCTCTCGAAAAATCCTATCGCATCTTCCACCCGTGCAAGCTTGCTTGAGAGGCTGTTTTGGGTCTGAGCTTTAATTTGTTGTAGCTCGAGCAGCTTGGCCTTCTTCGTGTCTTTTTGCTGCTTTTTTTCTACTAAGTATCTATTAGCCGGCCTAATCATATATTGGTAACCAATAACAATTGTGCCTGTCAGCAAAATAAAAAACACAGCCTTTCTGAAACTGCCTGTCATTGTTTTGTCCTCACCTTAATCAATGATGATTGGTAATTGGTTAAATGGTTAAAAAGTCACCAATAACCAATAACCAGTTACCATTTGACCATTTAAAAATTACGTGATGTATTTTCATATTCCGCCTTAATACTATCCACATCTTCCTTAGTGAGCTGAATATTACCTCTAAGCACAGCCGTCAGCTTGAATTGTCTGAATGTGGTGTCTTCGATCTCGTGTTCTTTTGATTCCACTAAAGCTACATTCTGCAGTAAATTTGAATTACTCAGGCGCTCAATATAATCAGCAACCTGAAGGTCACTCGGAGCTATACCGCCGATATCCATATGCGTCTCGAACAGTTTCTCTGCTGAGCCTACCTGCCAATCCGGGCCCGCCTTTGACTGATTGGCCTGAGCCGCCTGGTACTTACTCGTCGCTGCCGTTGGACCAGCCACGATGGACTTGTGCTCTTTCTGCACTATATACAGTCGTAACAATGAAACCCCTGCGGGCAGACTATTGGTCAACGATGCCAACAAAACACTTCTGGGAACCGGCTCAAGCAGACTAGCGGTAGTAAGTGCGGTCTTCACCATATCTTTTTGCTTAACATGCAGCTCATTAAGCTTTTTTAGGTCTTCTTCCTCTCGGGCCATTTCAGCATCTATGCACGCAACCTCACGGCAGAGGACATGCTGTCGTATCTTGATTGTGACAAACAGCCCGACCAACGCCGCTATCACCACTGCAAGTAACACGAGATATATCAGATTTGTTCTCTGTGATTCGCTGCTCTGAACGTAATCATCAGGTACAAAGTTTATACTGAGCATTTTATTAATCCTGATGTAATTTTTCTTTTTGCGTTTCGGTTACGACAAGCTTAGGCCAAAGGCGGTAGCCCAGCTTGCGTTACAATCTCTTCTGTCTATCCCCAAATGACATGGATCAGGAATCTGCACTGCGGCTAAACAATCCCCCACTTGAGCCTGGATATTCATCTGCTTTGCTATCGTTTTACAGATACCTGTATCGACAGCAGGACCACAAAGAAAAACCAGACGTTCTATTTGAGTATCCGGGTGCATGGACGCGAACCGACTTCTACAGGCATTTAGCTCGAACACTAATCTCGTCACCATCTTTTCATCGTTAAGCTGCTTTGCTCCCATCAGTATCGAACAGGCAAAAAGCAAACTTTTGTGACGACAAATGACAAGATTCGTACAGCATGTCCCCACATCCAGGAGCATAACAATAGCTTCAAGATCGACGTTTCGCCTGCCGAAAAACTTTGTATAGCAGTTAGTCAAAGCTATAGGCCAGGCACCTATAGACTTAACCGTCAAGCCTGCTTTTTCATATATCGCCAGGTGTCTGTCGATAATCTTACGCTCAGTTGCCATAACCAGGACATTATCCTGCTCGGTGGGAATGTACTGTATCATCGCATCATCCGGCTCGAAAGGCAGTTTCTGTTTTATCTTCGATAAGACAGCCTGCTCCGCCTCCGGCGGAATTTCGAATTTTTCCGACAACCGGGATCCCATCTTCACGTGCTCGATGAACACTTCGCTTGGAGGCACTGCCGCTATAACGTTTCTGCCATGAAATCTATGGTTTATCATCGCCCCTCGTATAGCATCCACGGCCCATCTTTGCCAGGTGGCACTGCCGGGTTCCACGCTGCCAGGATGGCTTTCACTTCTACCGGCAAGCAAGCCTACGCCTTTTTTAGTATTTGTAAGCTGAGCCATGTTCAGGCTGTCGTCCCCAAGATCCACGCCGATCAAATATGCCCCGTTTTTCAAAAACCTAAACATTCCAATTTCACTTCTATAAGCACAAACGATAACATAATGCAGGTGTGTCACGCCTGTATAGATATTCAATCAAACCGCTTCCGCGGATTGACAGGCCTCTTCCTCCCACTCCCATTATCCTTCCTCATTTAACCATCAAGGCACTCTTATCCATCGATAAGTTTCTTGCCTATTAAAATATATAAAACAAAAGGCCCGCCGGGCAAACGCGAATAAATTTGCCACAGCAATCCGCTACGGCGGATGATTGTGGCCGACCGATTCGTGTTCCGATAAAATGGCGGACTCAAAACATCCAGCTCGTACTTCGTCCCTAAGAGACTTCGCAGAGCAGTAATAGTCGGGACTTGCAGAAGAGGTAAGCTTTTTGAAGACAAAATTTTTTCAAGCCCATATTAGGGCAAATGATAAATTCCGACAATGGTCCGATAAATCCTAAAAAAGGATTTGAGTAGATATCCTCCCCATAAAGCGAATTCGCCCCGCACCAATTGTCCCACTTCGAAAGTCCAGATTTGATGAGGATTTTAGAATGTCTACGGCCTCAACTGGTGCAAGGTGAACACAAAATAAAAACAATCGGGGTCTATACTGAATAAATCAGTATAGACCCCAAAATGGTGCAAAAACTACATCTTGATTCAGGTATTCCTCAATCAAGAACAGCAATTATTGACCAGCAAGAGCAAGAACCTCATCTGCTGATAAAGCCCGGTCGTAAATCCTGACCTCATCGATCATGCCGT
>CAZRMQ010000067.1:7789-10608 GCA_964601185.1 uncultured Pirellulales bacterium | reverse complement strand
TTAGGCGTGATAAAACAAATGCTTTCTGTCATACCGTCGGCTGCAAGGCCCGCTATTATAGCTCTATTTGCAAGCCA
This sequence comes from uncultured Pirellulales bacterium, assembly GCA_964601185.1. Taxonomy (GTDB): domain Bacteria; phylum Planctomycetota; class Phycisphaerae; order Sedimentisphaerales; family Anaerobacaceae; genus CAZRMQ01. The sequence continues at coordinate 10,531 of CAZRMQ010000067.1, read as the reverse complement.
CGGCATTTCATTTGTATATAATTACCTGCTCAAGGGAGAATTCGCTTCCGCAAGACCCAATCAACTAATGGGAGCTCCGTACTCACGCGTGGTTGTTATGCACATCAGCATTCTGGCAGGCGGATTTTTATTAGTTGCAATCGGCTCTCCTGTAGCTCTGCTGCTTATGCTTGTTGTTCTGAAGACGATTGTGGATATTAAATTCCACCTGCGCGAACACAAGAAAAAAAGGTGGGCTACGCGTTAAAGGTTTCGCGTTCAATTTCCCCCAAATAGAACCGGCCATCCTTTCGCATAAAGTTGATTATAGCATCGAGCTGCTGGTTTGTGAAACGAGAACCATTTGAGACAATGGCTACAGCCACGACGGCGCTATTTTTGTTGTCGTTATGGTCAACCTCCGAGATGGAGATATTGAATCTGCTTTTCAATCTCCCGATAAGGCCTTTGACGATGCTCCTTTTTTCCTTCAGCGAGGTTATCCCTTGCATACATAATTGAGCAGTCAGCAGGCCGATAACCATATTTTCGTTCCTTGCTTCTCGGTGCTTTTTCTAAGTTTTCATCCTCTGAGCGTGGATTTTCTCCAGCAGGCGCTTGGTAGCTACTATGCCGTCGTTTTCACTAAGTCTGTTGCCCTCGTACTCGACGCCCACATAGCCGTGATAGCCGGCAGCGAGCACAATATCCATCATGCGATAATAGTCTGTCTTAGTCTCATTGCCCTGCTCGTCAAAGTCATGGCTTTTTGCACTTACCGCTTTGGCATAAGGCATCATAGCCTTGACAGATTCATAACGGTCGGCATCGGCTGGAAAGTTTCCGAAGTCCGGCAACGTTCCGCAATTCGGAAGATTGACCTCTTTGATGACATTTGTTAGCCACTTGGCATCCGATGAGAGTCCGCCGTGGTTCTCGACAATCACATTGAGCTTGTAATCAGCAGCAAACACGCTCAAACGCCGCAGTCCGTCGGCAGCTAACTCGAACTGTTCCTCATAAGTGCCTCTGGAGGCAGCGTTGACACGGATAGAGTGACAGCCGAGGTGCTTTGCGGCCTCGACCCACTTGTAATGGTTCTCAACCGCCAAGCTGCGCCGCTTTGTATCCGGGTCGCCGAGATTACCCTCGCCGTCGCACATGATCAGTAAAGACTTAGCACCATTATCAACTGCCCGTTTCTTCATCTCGGAAAGGTATTTAGTATCTTTAGCTTTATCCTTGAAAAATTGGTTGACGTACTCGACCGCCTCGATACCGAAGCTGCGGGCTTCTTTAGCAAAGTCAAGGTTGTCCAGTTTCGGTTCAGCCTGGCCGAACAGCCTACGATGCAGCGACCATTGAGCCAAGGAAATCTTAAAAGGCTCTTTTGAACCAGCCGACATTTTGCCAAGGCTGGTGCAACCTTGCAAATAAAGCCCCCCTACCGTACCGGCACCAAGGGCAAGAAATGTCCTTCGTTCCATAACCGCTTCCTTTCATAAATCTTTTCCCATTCCTTGCTGTAATACACGTTTGAGAACCAAAATACTACAACAGCCCTGCATACATCAAGAAAATAATCAAAAAGAAACAAACAGCGTAATTACACTGAATCAATCTGCTTATCTGATAATCTCTTCAATCGCCAGGGCCACTATGTAGTCCGGCAATTTGCTCAGAGAAGGCTCTGCCTGATAAGCGGATATAATGCTTATATCCGGAAATGCCCCAACCTCCCTGATCAGCTCATCCACAGCTAATCTTATGTTTTCTTCTGCCAGGCCCGCTTCCGTCCTACGGCTCGCCGCTTCCACTAAAGCCTCGAATTCCGCCCGGCTGTCGTACCAGTTAAGCTGCAATTCAAGCTCAGCCGCCTCACTTGCTCCCATACGGTCAAATGTATATTGAAAACCAATCGGATTATAGGTTTCTATTCGCTCATCTATAAAAGCCAGGCATACATCACGATATGCTGCGTACTTATCCTGGTCAAAATTATCAAATTCACGATCCGCAATCTCTTCATCGAGGAGTTGTTCTATCCTTGCTGCCAGAATATTTTTGTTGGCTTCCAGCCTTTCATATAGCACTTCATAGTATGTGTTCAATAATAACTTCGTTTCATTCATTATTATCATCATAACAGACCTTAACTAAACACACCACAGCCGAAATATATCCGAATTTTATATTCCAAGGTGTTGACAAAAGCTAAAACAACAGTCAAATTTATATAAGTATAGTAAACGTTAATTTTGTTGCCTATTTCTTACACAGTTTTTGGAGAATAAATCATGAGAATGGATATTTCTCGCGTTGATATGTGGGCAGCCAGTATTGAGGATCGGCCTGGAGGCTTAGTTGAGAAGCTCGAAACGCTGGCCGCTGCAGGCATTGACCTCGACTTTGTCAGCGCCAGGCGAGCCCCTGACAAGCCCGGCACAGGTGTAGCTTTTGTCGCGCCTATAACAGGTGCCAGACAGACGAGGGCCGCCAAAGAGGCCGGCTTTGAGAAGTCCGAGTCACTGCACGCGATTCGCATCGATACCGGTAATAAACCCGGATTTAGCGCCGATTTGACAAGGGCACTGGCCAATGCAAATCTCAATCTTCGAGGCTTTTCCGGCGCCGCCATAACCAACCGTGCCTTGTTTTACATAGCTTTCGACACAAGTGCAGATGCCGGCAAAGCTGTGCGCGCTCTCAAACAGGCTTTCTCCGTCGGTTAATCGGCCTATCTTTTGGCGGAAAGATGTCGGT
>CAZRMQ010000067.1:0-7689 GCA_964601185.1 uncultured Pirellulales bacterium | reverse complement strand
AAACAGGCTTTCTCCGTCGGTTAATCGGCCTATCTTTTGGCGGAAAGATGTCGGTTAGGATGCGAGAAAGTCGCTGCGCCGACTTTTTTACCTGCGGAGACACTGATTGTCCCAAATGCGTTTGGGCAGGCTGAATGCCGATGAAATAAACTTCAACCTTAATCTGCTGGCTGAGCATATCAACAAACAAGCGGGGCGAAAGCGCATGCGTAGAAATTGCATAAGAACTTAGCTGCTCAGGCTTGAATACTTCTATTGCCCCTGCTTCAGCTCCGAAATCAACAGCATCAATAACCAGCAAAACAGCAGGAGCTTTTTTTACAATAACCTGGATATAATTTTCAGGCACAGTGCCGGCATCTATTATCTCAGCGCCGATCTTAGAATGCTGAAGCTGCTGACAAACAAACGGCCCCACCCCATCATCACCTTTAAGTGGATTTCCAATACCGAGGATAACAGTCCGGGAGCTGCGTAGATGGTTTAGCTGCTCAAAGAGTGGTTCGCCAGTGCCCATTATATTTCTAAAGCTGGATGTTCAGCTCGCATTTGCATTTAGGACACAAGATACGCATAAAATCAACCGTCTGGGCCTGTTTATCCGGCTTTTCGACAACTGTGGATTGAATATCCTTCGGCCTGGTAGACAACTCGCCACTTTTGGCAAGCAGCAATGAAGGATTTGTATAGGCCAATGGGCCAAGTTTTTCGTAAAGCCAGACAAGATGCTTTTTAGTGCCTATTAAAGCGCCGCACTTTTCGCACAACTGAAGCTCAAATTCGTGGGTTTCAGACATGGCTTGCCTGTCCAGACCGGCCAGGTCCCACTTGTTGGAGAGCTTTATACCCTTTTCCGTCGTACAGTTAGCCTCGCAATTGCCGCAAAAAATACAGGTATCGTATCGATGAGTGATTTTTCTGACAGGTGGATCAGCTTGAAGATCATCAACCTGTGTCAAGCAGCTTGGGCTTGGACAGACATTTACACATGCACCACAGCCAATGCAGTAGTCCATATCAAATTCCGGCTTGCCTCGAAACTTTTCAGGTACTACGCAAGGCTCGGAAGGAAATCGAGTAGTAAAACGCGGTGAAAAAACCGCGGTGACAGCTTCTTTCAATTCTCTTAATTTTGGCAAACGCAATTTAAAACTCCTATAGTCTTCACACCTAATGCTATACGTAATTACCCTCTTTTTGTTTGAACCCCGCAATGAACTGCGGGGCTAAATATTTAGCTTTCCTTATTCACATGTTCTGCGTATTTGTCAACAACACTGTTTTCCCAAAGGTCCACACCGGAAGCATACGCCCCCTTAGCGATGGCGTGCGCCGCAGTTGGTGAGGTTATCAAAATGAACCCCGCACAGATTATCGCTCTGGAGGCTATTGGTCCAATACCGCTAACGAGCGCAACACCAACAAGCAGCAGGATAGTCCCCAGCGTCACACATTTAGTTGAGGCCTGCAGGCGGTTGTAAACATCGGGAAAACGAACCAAACCAATACAGCCGAATATATCAAATAAAATCCCAATTATTATCAAAATGTATCCTATAATATCACTCATCGAAGCTTCTGCCCTCCAAAAACTTTGCCAACGCTATAGTTCCAATAAAGCTCAGCAGCGCCCATGCCATAGCAATATTGAGATAAAAATCTTTTCCAGTTTCCAGAGAAAGGAGAGCGCAGAAACCAACAACGACTATGCCCAATATATCAATAGCCACGGTTCTATCCGGAGCGCTGGGCCCTCGGCCTACACGATACAGGCAAAGGAAGCAACAAACAAGCAAGGCGATGTAGAATATCGTATACATAAAGACCTCTTTCTACTCGAAAATCTTTTTTATGAACCATTCGAACCTTTGAGCGATGTATTTGGTTGCCTGTTCCACATCGTCGGACCTTACATAAATCCAGTGAACATATAAATAACCATCGTCTGTCAGGTCCACGGTCAAAGTGCCCGGCGTTAAGGTGATAGAGTTAGCCAGCGCTGTGATGCCGGACTCTGTTTTCAGATTAGTTTTTATTTTCACAATCCCCGGTTTTATAGGCATCTTGGGATGCAAAGCACGGTAGACCACATCAAAATTGGCTATTATAACATAATAGAAGAATACCGGCACATAGACCAAAGCCCAAAACACTCGCACAGGAGAAATAAACACACGGTGTTCCTTGGGCAGTATCTCATGGAACAGGATAGCCACGATAAAAGCAACTACCAGACCTGCAACTACAACCTGCAGGTCGATTTTGCCGTCAACAAAAGGCCAAGCCATCAGCACCCATATAATAAATGCCAAAACAAAATAAATCAGTCTTCTCATGATATCCCACCTTGTTTTTTCACATACTGATTATCCGGGTTGAGTACCCAAGACCTTCGATTAACACACCAACAGCAGGATCAAGAATATTGTGCTTTAAGCTCGGCACTAATAAAAGTAATCCCATAAGCACACAAAGGCACGCGAGAAATACCATCGCAACAGCCATGGAGCCGCCATGTTCTTTTATTCCCTGCAAAGACTCCGGTAACTCACCAAGAAAGACATATCTTTGTACCTTCAAATACATTATCAAGGTGCACAGGCTCACAAAAACTATAATAGCTGCAACCCAATAAAGATGTGCCTGGACTGCTGCAATGACAAGTATCAGCTTACTCCAGAATCCTGCAAAAGGCGGTACACCGGCGATCGAAGCCGATGCCACTGTACAGGCTGCGCGTGTCACGGGCATTCTCTCGGCGAGCCCGCCCATCTCCCTCATTTGCCTTGTGCCGGTGGACATTTCAACTGAGCCGCTGGTCAAGAACAAAAGAGACTTATAGACGGCATGGTTGACTAAGTGGAATAGTCCTCCAAGTATCGCCAAAGACGCCCAGGCCACGTTTGCTCCTTTGGCTATCAAAGTTGCGCCGAGACCAATACCAAGGATAACATAGCCTATTTGGCTGATACTTGAATAAGCCAAAAGCCGTTTGAGGTCCCACTGCCCTATCGCCAAAAAGGCACCGGCAACCATGCTCAAAATGCCGAGCACAACTAACAGCCAGCCAACCTCAACAGAAACGCCGAAAACATTGAAAACTACGCGAGCAAGAGCATAAATACCAAGGGTTTTGATAAGAATGCCGGAAAGCATCGCTGAAATTGGAGCCGGCGCCGATGGATGCGCATCCGGCAGCCACGCGTGGAACGGTACTAAAGCGGCCTTTAAGCCGAAGCCGGTGATGAACAAGCCCAGCGCAAAGGCAAGGCCGGCATTCAGGCCCGAGGCTTGAATCGTCTTTGAGATATAAGCCATGTTGAGTGTACCCGTGTTTCCATAAACGAGACCAACTCCGAAAAGGATAAGTATTGATGCAATAGTTCCTAAAACCATATACTTAAACGACGCTTCGAGCTCTTCCGGTCCGCATCCAAAGCCGACAAGTGCGTATGATGCAAGCGAAGCAATTTCCAGAAATACGAACAGATTGAAAATGTCGCCGGAAAGCACCACACCATTCATACCTGCGACCATCAGCAAAAACAAGCTCAAGTATTTTGACTTGGCGGTGTACTGTTCCATGTATCGAGTGCTAAAAAGCATTGCTGCGCTGCTGACGACACTGATTGCCAAAAGCAAAAGAGAGCTTAAACCATCAAGAACAAGATTTATCCCCAGTGGGATGGGCCACTTTCCAACTTCATAAACATCCGTTCGCCCAATAGACGAAATCGCCAGGACAAACAGTAAAATAGTCACCAGATTGGCTAAAAAAGTAGCGATGGCTTTTCTTTTCTTACCGAAGATCGGAAGCAGAAATGCCGCTATCAAAGGAATCGCGATAAAAACTGGTAGCGGTATACTCATCCTCTTAACCTCCTTATCTCGGTAATGTCAAAGGTGCCATATTCACCGTATGTTCTGATACATATCGAAATCATAAGTGCCAGTGACCCTAAGCTAATAACGATCGCGGTAAGCACCAAAGCCTGCGGCAGAGGGTCAACGGAGTTTGAGATAAAGCTGGCGACGATTTGGCCGGTCTGTGGATCAATATGGGTTCTGTCAATTATTGGTGCTTCTCCGCCGGTGCGATAGCCGAGCATAATCAAAAAGAGATTGACGGCATATTCCATAACCATAATGCCAATTACAATCTTGACCATATTCTTTTTGACGACTGCACAGTATAGGCCGATCATAAACAGCAAAAAGCACAATGCGTAAGGCATCTGTTATACTCCTTCTGCGCCGTTTTATGGTGCAGTTTTACCACCTGTCTCTTCAGGCTCTTTACACCTGAAATCTTTACAAAAAACTGAAAGAGAAAAAATAACCAAGAATAATGACGCACCAACTTTTAGGCCGATAGCTATATTCGACAGTGGAATAGTGCCGGCGCTGATAAGGTGCAGAGGTTCTCCCGGTAGAAACTTTTGATAGATGAAATTGATAAAGAAAGACCCGCCAAATGCCAGACCTAACGTTGCTATCATAGCAAACAGAAAAGCTCCCAGGCAATCGAGCTTTGACGCGACAGCAGAAGGCAAATTCTCTTCCACAAATCCCCTGCCGAAGGCCAGCATAAGCAGCACATACGAAGAAGCCAAAATCACGCCACCTGCAAAACCGCCGCCCGGCGTAAGATGACCAAAAAGGACAATATAAATTCCAAAAACGAAGATCAAAATCTTCACCCAACTGGCAATAGTTTTTACTATGACTGTCATACCTTTCATCTGTTTCTTCTTCCTTCTTTAGCCACAGATTTCACCGCAGTGCCTAAAGTTTGGAGTGCCTAAAGTGCCTAAAATTGTGGAATATTTTTAGATTTCAACCAACTTTAGGCACTTTAGCTCACTTTAGGCACTTTAGCTCACTGTTTCATCCAGCCTTTTCTTGCTCCTTAATCGCAGAATCACAGTTGCCCCTATAATCGAGGTGAATAGCACCGTTGCCTCACCGAGCGTATCGTATGCCCGAAAATCGAGGATAATTGAGGCCACCAGATTCGCTGCGCCAGTTTCTTTCAAACCCTTTTCTACGTACTCTTTGGAAGCAGCTTCCGGCGTAAAGCTATAAACTGGTGTGCCGAAATCCGGTAAAGCGACAACGTGCGGATGCGTCTGCCGGATCTCCTGGATTTCTTCAAGAGATTTTGTTTGCAGGATTTTCAAGCCTGCCAAGAAAATTACCGCGATGATGACTACGGAAACGACTGTTCCGAAGAATTCTCTGTCGCCACTTATAAAAGTCAGGTCGCGAGAGATTGTAGCCCGGATTAAGATAATAAGCCCCAGAACCTCCACCACAATCTGAGTAATGGCAATATCCGGTGCGCGTAGAAACAGAAACATCAAGGAGGCACCAAAGCCAATTGCTCCAATACAAATTACAGAGCTAAGAAGGTTTTGTGTTTCCACCGCAATGATTGCAGCGATTATCATAAATATCAGCAAGATGTAGAATATAGACATACCTACCTCACCAAATTCCGCAAACCACAAAAAGAACTATAAGCAGGCCTAAAGTAACCCAGGTTAAATACATTGGTAGAATACCTGAATGCAGCCATCTCAAAAAGTTTGTTAAGGCCAGGCCGAGCCGCCCACTTTGGTCGTACAAGTCAAAGTAACCTTTTTCCTGACCACTGTAAAGCTGTTTCAATCCGCCCATATCCGAAACAGTTTTGTAGAAATGCGTTCCCGGCACTATCATTTGCTCATTGGATTGTATTTCGCCGCAAGTCCAGGTGGGTACGATTCTGATCTTTTTCGCTAATGACCCAACAAGTAAGATCAGCAGGCCCAGGCCAATACCAATCAATATCAGGATTGTGGCTATACCAGACCACCACGTGCTCAACTCAGGCTCTACACCCAATGCAGGGTAAATGAACATTTTTAACGGCACATGGTAAAAGATTCCGAAAAACACACACAGAAAAGCAAGTACAATCATTGGAATAGTCATTGCCGGTGAAACTTCCTTTACATTTTTCAATCTGTCCGGCAAACGGGAAAGGAACATCGAGTGGATGAGCTTTACAAAAGAAGCTAAAGTAAGCGCACTTCCAAACATAGCACAGGTCAGCCAGATAGGCCACAGCTTGGCTGCACCACCAACCTGTGTGTTTCCCATCTGGATTACGCCTTGATAAATCATCCATTTGGAGACAAAACCATTCAAGGGTGGTATACCGGAAATACTTAAAGCCGCGATAAGGCAGGTAGTAAAAGTAATTGACATTTTCTTGCCTAAGCCGCCGAGTTCATCCAGTTCAGCCGTGCCGGTTGCGTGCTCCACTGCCCCGCCACACAAGAATAAACAGCATTTATATATGGCGTTGTTGAGCATGTGGAAAACTCCCCCTGCGATGCCGACAGGCGTCATCGTCGCTATGCCCAAAATCATGTAGCCAACCTGGCTGACAGCATGGTACGACAGCAGCTTTTTAAGATTGTGCTGAACCATCGCAATCATAACCGCAATAATGATTGTAGCTGCGCCAATCAGTGCCAGAATGGCACTTAAAGCCGCCGACTCCAGCACAAAAATTTCCTGTACGACTATTACAAGAAGAAAAATACCCAGAAGCTTATCTATCGCAGCAGGCAAAAGCGCCATCACAGATACTGGCGCGTACTCGCCACTCGCAGGTACCCAGGTATGCAGGGGTAGTGCCCCTGCTTTTGTGATGGCTGCTGTCATAAGCAGTAAAAAAGCGATAATTGAAAGTGCAGATGTAGTTGGCAAACTTATATCTGAAATGATGAGTGTTCCTGAAAGTGCCCACACCATAAATATGCCGAGCATAAAAGCAGCATCTGATGCGCCTATCATGGCAAATGTTTTTGTCGCTGCAAAATTAGAATTCCTGCCGCCTGTTGTTATCAGAAGATACAGAGAAGCTGTGACAATCTCCCAGAATATAAGTAAGAACAACAAGTGATCGGAAAGCAATATCCCCGCCGAGCCGCCTATTGTTAGTAAGATTGCGCCATAGTATTCATTCAGCCGCTTTGCGCCGGCCATCACTTTCAGCGAGTACAAAGTTATCAACAGGCCAAAGCCCATCGCAAATATCAATATAAAAGTCCCCAACGGCTTAGCCTGCAGCAATAACTCCAAATTGAAATTGCCTATCTGCAGAATAGACCACACATACTCAATCCGGCCGAGTGCAAATATACGAATGGAAAATACGAATGTTATAATCGAAATAACCAACGTCAGCGCCTTAGACAGCGAATTTGTCCTGTTCGGCAAAAACAACAGAATAAAACCTGCAATCAAAGGCAGAAAAACAGGCACAGATAAAATATTAATATCCAATTTAGAAATCCTCCAATTTCCACTCAGGCGGGCCAATCTCTTTTTTAAGCCGTGCGGTCTTTTCACAACTCAATCGATGCAGCTCTTCGTATCCGTGCAGGATACTGCCCCGTCCATCAACAATGGCTAATCTCTCGGTACAGCTATAGCATGGATCAACCGCAGCAAGTGTAATTGTAACATCAGAAATATGTTCGCCAATGCACGAGGCCTTAAATGAAGGGACATTCACAAAGCTGGGTGCCCTTATTTTGTGACGAACCGGTCTATTGCCGCCGTCGCTTCGTACATAATGGAACGTTTCACCCCGTGGAGCCTCGGCGTGACCGCAGCCCTCGCCGGGCGGAATCT
>CAZRMQ010000066.1:0-10653 GCA_964601185.1 uncultured Pirellulales bacterium | reverse complement strand
TCAAGTACAGTGACAAACCAACGCCTCCAGGAGCTTATCGATGCTATCAACACCGCTCAAACTCAGGATCGCCGCTGGTTCGCAACAGCTCTTAAACAAATAGAGAATAATCGCCTGCAGGACAAAAACCAGCTTGCAGACGGCTTAGAGACGCTGGCCCTACAAACGGAAGATGAATTGCAGCGCACCAGACAGGATATGGTGCAACTATTATCTTATAACCAACCCAGCAGCCTAAATCCGGAAGAACTTAGAAATCCAAGCAATACAAATGAAAGGAGCAAGAAATGAAATCTTTAGTCCGAACAATTACTGTATTTGCCATTCTCAATTTGACCGTGACAGGTCTTGCATTAGCTCAAGCGGTTTCGACACCACCCGAGCCGGCCCCTGCGCCTACCACTCCGGAACCGGCACAAGTAGAAGCAGTTGAGACTGCAGCGAAAGAGGCGCAATTGGAGGCCGCTCGTGAACAGATGGAAGCTTCACGATGGCAGATGGATACTACACGTGAGCAGATAGAACGCGCAAAAAACACGGGAGGAAAGGCTTTGTCTAAGCTGACAAAAGATATCACGGAGCTTCGCTTTAATATCGGAATGCCGTTTTCTCGCAGCGGTGCAGGCACAGTCTTTGTGATTCCAACTTCAGAAATGAAGGCTGAAGACCTCGCTACGATAGTGGAAGATATGACTGTTATGGCATGCATCTTTGACAAACAACTTGAGCAGGATGAGGCCAGACCACCATCATGGTTTTCTGGACATTTTATGGGCCAAAGCGGCCGAACGGCTGAAACCATGTACCTTCAAGGCTACGGCGCGCTGTTCTTAAATAAAGTGGGCTTTCCACTCTCACCTGGACCTACGGTGCAAGAAGAAGAAAAGCAAACCCCAAAGGAAGATGTTGACCCGGTTTGGGAGCAGATGCGACAGGAAATATATGAGCCGCAAGAGGAGCGAAGACGCAGGACGGAACGCGAAGAAGAAAAATATGATGCCGAGAAGGTAGAAAATCTCAAAACAAACATTATTAAAGCACTAAAACACGCGACAAACATCCGAAACTTAAAACCTGATGAGTCGGTGATTCTTATGGTCACCGGAAGCGACTCGTCCTACAGCGGCTATGGTAGTAGGGGTAGCTATGGTATGGCGCTTTCCGGAAGAGGTCAAGCCATCGTACAAAACAAAGGGGACAAATCATTGAGCATAATTACGCCAACTTTACCAGGCGACTTAGGGTCCTCCTCACCTACAATTCTTATCATTCGAGCGAAAAAGTCTGACATCGAATCCTTTGCAAAGGGTGACCTGGATTTTGATAAGTTCCGTGAACGCGTGCTAATTTTTACACAGTAAGTAGTTGATAATCAATTTACAAAACCACCCTCTGTGACCTATATATTTAGCCCCGCAATTTATTGCGGGGTTTTCTTTTTAAACATCGAGGTTCTGGACTTCGAGCGCGTGTTCCTGAATGAAGTTCCGGCGCTTTTCCACATCGTCGCCCATCAATATACTAAAGAGCCTGTCGGCTTCGCCTGCATCATCAACACGAACGTTTAATAGCGTCCGCGTGGCAGGATTCATTGTAGTCTCCCACAACTGATCCGCATTCATCTCGCCCAAACCCTTGAAGCGTTTTATTTCAATTCCCCTGCCGCCAATTTGCCGGATCGACGGGCAGATTTCACCAAGCGATGCAATTTCATAAGCGTCCTTGTCATTGACTAATTGAAACTTGGTCGGCACAGCCTCGCCGGAAACAGCTTTAACCAGTTTTAACAGATAATCACTCAGGTCCAGGCTGAATTCATCTTTTAGCTTATCATTTATCTGATTAATACGAACCAGCTCGTGCAGCTCCTCGGCGTCATATTCCTGGGACTCACCAAGCTTATCTAATCGTTTTTCATATTCGCCCTTTTCGTAAAAAACCTCATCGCGCTGGCCCTGCACCTTGATAATAAAACGCGGCAGCCCACCTTTTGCAGGATTATAATGTGCACTTACAAACTCTTCAAAATTTATCCCCCGCCTTGTAAGAACGTTGATAATTCTTTCGGCATCAGCTAAGAGTTTTACAAGAGCAGCGATTTGTTTATCTTCCACCTTACGGATTTGTCTACCTTCTTCCTTTTCGGTTTGCCGTGACTTAGAGCGTTTATTTCCTGCTTCAACGTTCCTTATTAATAGTGTTGTGCCCTCAAGGCCGCGAGTAACCATACGCTTTCGCATCTGAGCTTCACTTAGGATATATTCAGACTTTCTCTGTCCCTTGATCCTGATTTCATACAACGGCGGTTGAGCAATATAAATCATACGCTCGGTAAGCAGCTGCTGCATCTGTCTGAACAAAAAGGTCAGAAGCAGCGTTCTGATGTGTGCCCCATCGATATCAGCATCCGTCATCAATATTATTTTCCCATATCTGCATCTCTGCACATCAAATTCATCTATGCCGATGCCGGTTCCCAAAGCGCTTATCATAGTTCTGATTTCATCATGCGCAAGCATCTTCTCCAGTCTGGCTTTCTCCACGTTTAGAATCTTGCCTTTCAGAGGCAGAATCGCCTGTATGTTCCTGTCCCGGCCGGCCTTTGCCGAGCCGCCGGCTGAGTCACCTTCTACGATGAAAATTTCTGTAGAGGCCTTTTCCTTGCTGGCACAGTCCCAGAGCTTGCCGGGCAGATTGGAACTGCCAAGAGCACCTTTGCGCCGTGTAAGCTCACGCGCTTTTCTTGCAGCCTCTCTTGCAGCCGCAGCCTGGATAGCCTTATTTAAAATACGTTTGGCCTCGGTTGGGTGTTCCTCCAGGTAATGTCCAAGCTGCTCATTAACGGTGGTTTCAACGAAAGTGCCGGCTTCGGGATTGGTCAGCCTGACTTTCGTCTGTGCCTCAAAGTGGGGCTCTGATAGTTTTATCGCCACTACCGCAGTTAAGCCTTCACGCAAGTCATCGCCCGTTGTTGCCTGGCCGTTTTTAAGCAGGTTATTCGTCTTGGCGTAATAGTTCATAGTTCTCGTCAGGGCGGTTTTGAAGCCGGAAAGATGTGTCCCGCCGTCGATATTCCGGATATTGTTTGCAAAAGCCAGAACGTTTTCGGTATATCCATCATTATACTGCATAGCCACTTCACAGCTCAGCCTCGACCCTGGGTCCTCTTTGGCTAAGTAGATTACATCCTTGTGCAGTGTTTCTTTGCCTTCGTTGAGGTGTCTTATAAAGGCCTTGACGCCCTCATCGAACTTGAATACCTCTTTTTTCTTTATTCGATCGTCACAAAATGTGATCTTTAGGCCCGCATTTAAATATGCCATCTCACGTATTCGCTTCAGAAGCGTATCGTATGAGAACTCAGTATCGCCGAATATATCCTCATCCGGCATAAACGTTATTTTCGCACCCCTTTTATTTGTTGTTCCTATCTCCTTCACTGGTCCGCTTCTCTTGCCTCGAGCACATCCAAAATGATAGTGTTTGCCGTCCCTATAAATATCTGCTTCGAGCCATTCGCTGAGTGCATTAACAACGCTGACACCTACGCCGTGCAGACCTCCCGCTACTTTGTAACTATCCGAGTCGAACTTGCCGCCGGCATGAAGGGTCGTAAGGACAACCTCCAAAGCACTGACTTTGGCCTCCTTGTGCAGCTCCACTGGTATTCCCCTGCCATCATCTTCCACCATACAACTGCCATCAGGACCTATCCTGATAGTTATATTCTGGCAGAAGCCAGCCATGGCCTCGTCTATAGAATTGTCCAGCACCTCATAGACCAAATGGTGAAGGCCGCCAACGCCTCGGTCACCGATATACATATCCGGCCGTTTGCGGACCGCATCAACCCCGCCAAGTATTTTTATATTACTTGCATCGTATTTATGTGTATCCATATAAACCTGCCGTGTAGAATTGTTATCCTGCCCCCGTGTCTTATGTTAAAGACAGGAACGGGGGTGCTTAAGTAATAAATCGGACTTTTCTCTGTTTTAGCTTTACAATTTACCCTGTTAGAAAGCCTCATGGCCTGCCTTCACCGAAGCGGCTACACGGCCTTCATTGCCCCGTAAGTACCGTTAGAAGGACGAAGGGCTTCTAACGGGTTTTACGCTGATATTCAACCAACAGAAAGTTTAAGCTTTGTTATGCGAAACTGTGGACAATAACTTTTTAATCCCGCCAGAATATCTGATCGGCACAACTGAATTTGGTACATATAAGAAGATGAATCTACAAGCACTTTTAGCTGTCCGTTGGAAATAGCGTCGATTCGGCAGTGTCTGGAAAGCTCGGGCGGTAGTAATTGCTGCCAGATCTCGTATACAAAAGAAAATCGCTCCTGCTGCGGCGCTATTTTGCTGTCCATCAGCACCACAAGCACATCACTGAGCCTTGCTGCCTCCTTCGCCTGTCTTTCAGAGAAATAAGTGCTGTCCAACATCCGTTTTTAACCTTTACGTATAAAATTAATTCATCGCTATAAACGCATATTTTACGAATATAGAATCCTGAAGCTTCGTGGTTCCTTGTTGGATTCGCTGAGCATTAGTTTGTGACTTGGTCCAGCTGCTAACCAAGGCTTATCGGCATCAGAACATAAAGAAAATCCGCTCCGCTTTTTATAAGACCGGGCGTATCCGACTGGCCCAGTTGCATCTCGAAATCACTTGTATGCATGGCCCGCAGTGCATCAATCAAAAACTGTGGGTTAAAACCAATATCAATTGGTTTGCCATCATATTCAACGGGAAAAGTGACTTGTGCAGCACCTGCTTCAGGCGCTCGGCTTGAAAACTCAATATTATCTTTGCTTATAGAAAGCTTGATACCTCTTGACTCTTCACTTGTTAATAAGGCTGCTCGACGAACAGCACTTAAAACCACCTCGGTTGATAAAACAATCTTATTACTATAGTCTTTGGGGATTATGTCCTCATAGTTGGGGAATTTTCCTTCTACAAGAACCGAACTTATAACCACATTTGCATGTCTAAAAACTACCTGGTTATCAATAAGTTTCACCTCAAGGTTATCCTTGTCGTGTGCACTTATTTTTGCAAGCAACGCCATGGTCTTGGCAGGAACTATAATTTTCTGTGTGGAAATTTTCTCGCTTGGAGATGAGTTGAGATTGACTCTGGAGCGTGCTAATCTTCTGCCGTCCGTAGCAACTACAATCAGCTTCTTGCCCTTGAACTCCCAAAGCACACCGTTAATCGCATAACGGCTTGTTTCCTTGGCTGTAGCAAATAGACACTGCTCAATGCCGGTTTTTAGATTATCAAGCGGCATTGTTATGTCAGCTTCTCCCTCAAAGGTCATCACTGAAGGATAATGCTCCGGCTCCTGCCCATAGACAGTAAAATGGCTGTCAGCACCTAATATCTCACATGTTCCATTTTCTGTCTTTACCGTCAGCACGCTTTCACTGCTCTCGCGCACTATACCAGCTAATCTATCTGCTGGAACTACGATCTCACCTTTTTCTTCGACTTGTACCTCTGTCAGCAAACAGCTGATCCCTGTCTCTAAATCCGTGGCTGATATGCAAACATCCTTTTCTCCAGCATTTATGTGAACACATTGCAGGATCGGCTTTGGTGTTCGTGCCGGTACTACAGATGTTAGTAGACCTAACGCATCAGCAAGGGTTTCTTTATTAAAGCTTACTTTCATTAAAGGCCTCCCTTAAAACAAAATAATAATTTGAAAGACTACACTAATAAAGGAATATTTTCCAGCAAAAAAGGTATTATAACAGTCTTTTTATTGAAAAAACAAATACCGATTTTAGCTCGTTTTGAATAGATAAAAAACAATCACTGAAATGTATACGTATATATCTGGTTTATAACAAAGAACTCGTGTTATATATGATTTATATTATTTTAATCAAAAGTAGTATTATAAATATTATAACCAGTGAAATTGTTGGATTTTAAGATCATTTTTTGCCAAGGCCTTATATAACAGATAGATAGGTGTTTTATGGGGGCGAATTCAGATGTGGAACAGCTGTTGGTTTACCTGTGGGTTACTTGACAAAATTAACAGCTAAGATTATTTACATTTGTTTGCCTGATGATTTTGTATAAATCCTCGCATAGAATTTAACAGCTTATTAACAGTACTAATATGTGCTTATAACGGAGAGATAATGGAGCGTAGTGATAAAGGAAAGAAAAAAAGGACGGCGGAGGATTTGTTTGTAGGCTTTGACATTGGCAGCAGCAGCATTCATTATGCTGTTATTAACAAGGACAAGAAAATATTGTACTGTCCGAAGCCTATTATGCACTTTGCGAATCCTATCGGTGCAATAAAAGAGGCCTGGCTGGATACAACGAGGAGATTCCATGAGAGCGGCATTAAAAACACTGCTTTTACTGGAAGCGGAGCTTCACATTTTCCGATGGTTTTCAAGGATGTAACGTGCGTGTATGACAGCGTGGCAATTCCAAAAGGAGCGGAGATTTTAGCACCGCAAGCCATATATATTTTTCACATAGGAGCTAAGGATTCCTATTTCTTTCATATAAAGTCAGTAAACGGCAAACGAATCATTCAGGAATGGCGGACAGGAAGCAAGTGCGGCGGCGGCTCCGGTACGTTAATAGAAAAACAATGCAGAAGACTATTTCAAGGTGAGTTTAAAGAGCCGAGCTTAAAAGACGCTAATACTGCTCGAATCGAGCAGAAAAGAGAAAAAATCAGGATTGAAAACAGGAAAAAACTACAAGTGCGGCTTGAGCAGATGCTGCAAAAAGCTGAGGGCGAGGCATACAAATCAAAAGAACCAAGCGAATTTCTGGCTCGTTGTGGAGTGGTTATTCAGTCGGATTTAATTCATAAACAAAATGAGGGGGCAAAAAGAGAAGATAATTTAGCAGGCCTTTTTAAAACCGTTGCAAGGAATTATAAGATCGACGTCTTGGGGTCGAGGGAATTCGATAGCTTAGATAATCACAGCAGCGCCATCATCTCAGGAGGAGTTCTTACTAATGATATAATTAAAAAGAACATGGAGGGTCTCGTTGGAATACCGTTAATAAGACCTGAGCATCATCACAGCATAGCTGCAATTGGTGCCGCCCTTAAGGGGATGGAAGAAGGCTCTACGTTCATTCTTGCTCCAGGCAGGCTTGAGGAGGTCACAGAGTATGGCCGGGAGAAAAGGCAGTTTGCGCCTGCCCTTTATAAATATCTTGATAAGGTTCATCAAAAAAGCGTCAGCCTAAATGAATCAATAGAGAATTGCACAGAGGTAGTATTGGGAATAGACGGAGGCAGCACTACAACAAAGGGCGCCCTTGTTGAATTAAAGACGGGCAGACTGTTAGATAAACTTTATATCAAGACCCATGGGGATCCAGAGCAATCTTTGAGGCACGTTATAAAATACCTGAGCAGGCACAAGGACAGGGTCATTGTCAGAGGGGTTGGTGCCACCGGTTCTGCCAGAAAGTTATATGAGAAGATATTAGTTAGTAAAAAGAAGTTAAAAGAGCTGGTAGATAAGGGTGTGGAAGTAACAGACAGAATCACAGATGAAATCACATGTCATGCTCTTGGCGTAAAACATTACGATCCCGGTATAGATACGATTTTCGAGGTTGGCGGACAGGATATGAAGTTCACCACTTTTGCTAAAGACGAAACGGTCAAGCAGGCAAAAATGAACTATAGCTGCCAGGCAGGCTCAGGCCAAACCCTTGATAATATGGCGGACATTATAAATCTAAATGTTGAGAATTCCCTGCAGCAAGCAGCTCTTAAGGCTGAGAGGGTCCCCATCATCGACTCTACCTGCGGCGTATTTATGGAGATGGATGAGAACAGGCTCATCGCCGAGGGTTTCAGCAGGGAGGAAATAGCCGCCGCTATAGTGCGGGGGACAGCCGCAAGCTATTTTTATAAGTTCGTAGGAGGCTCTCAGCACGTTGGACTGAAATGTTCTGCTCAAGGCGGCCCTCCATTAGGCACAGCCTTTCTTGCAGCCCTTGCCCAGGTGACAGATAAGGAAATCGAGGCCTATCCGCACCGGGAGATGTTTGGTGCCTGGGGACAGGCGCTCGACATCATTGAGAATATAAAGCGGCTGGAGCAGCAGGGGAAAAAATGTGAGACCGCATTCAGAGGGTGGTCCTTGGTTGATATGTCTTTTGATAAGAAAAAGATCTCATGTAGAGAGTTATTCAAAGAAAAGTCCTGCGGCATGAGAGATTGTCAGCTTGAAGTTTTCTCTATCGAGGATGACAAAATTTTTACAGGTGGTTTCTGTCCGAGGGGCAACTCGGAATCTGCCGGCAAGCCTAAAACTGATTACGTTGAAAAATATCACAAGATATATGAAAAACACTTCAAGAAGTACGGCAGTCTGCTGGAGGAGATTTCTTCTCTAAGTGATAAAGCCGTTAGGACGGTAGGAATCAAAAGAAGCACTGCGACGCTCAGCGAAAAGGGAATCTGGAGCGCAGCGTTATTCAAAAAGCTCGGTTTTCATCCGGTTGTATCGCCAAGAAGCGATAAAGACATAGCCAAGATAGGAGTTGATAACTCAAGGACCGAGTTCTGCATAGCCAGAAAGCTGGTAACGGGCCATGCATCTATTTTAAATGCCTGCGCGGATGTGGAGTATTTATTTAATCCGAGCTTCATTGAGCACAGAAGACAAGAGCCTCCGGACCTTAAATACTGTATCTATACGGAATCCGAAGGTTATGTTTTAAACGACGTCCTTTCCCTCGATAAAAGCAAACAGATAAATCCAATTTTGCATTTCGGAGATTTAATGCTGCTTGTTGGAGAAATAAAAAAAGAGTTCGAAAGATTAGGTTTTAGATTTACGGATAAACATATAAGGCAGGCAATCAGGTATGCAGATGAGGCGGAAGACGGTTTCAAGGACGAGCTTTACAAAGAGGGTGACAAGTTTTTGCAGAGAATTGAGCAGGCCGACCAAAAGGCGTATGTCGGAATTGGAAGAGACTATGTCCTGCTTGATCCGGAGGCAAGCTCCAATTCAGGAGCAATGTTTTCCCAGGTGCGCGGACTGAACTATATACCACAGATCTTCTTAGAGCATAAATTCGAGAATGTCTCGCTTGATGGCTTCGTGGAGAACGAGTTCTGGGTCGAGAGTGTCAAAATACTCAAGGCGCATTTATTTGTGGCTAATCATCCTAATTTGTTCGCTGTAAGGATGATGAATTTCGCCTGTGGGCCGGACAGCTTAAAAATCTACCAGGAGGAAAAGATACAGCAGTCGGCTAATAAGCCTTTGCTTACTTTGTTGACGGATGCCCAGACGAACAACGCGCCCTTTGTCACGAGAACGGAAGCCCATGAAAGGGTCGTGAATCAGAGCAGGCCGAAACCGCTGAGGATTGAAGACTTGAAGATGACTTCGAATAACGGCAGTGCTAACCGGACTTGGTTGATACCGTATATGGGAGATGCCAGCTACCTTGCGGTGTCGGGGCTTAAGCATTTTGGAATCGATGCTAAGGTGCTGCCTACTAATACGCAGAGAGGCAATGAAATAGCCAGGCAGCATATTTACACGGAAGTTTGCCATCCCCTAAAGGGCGTTGTTGGTGATGCGCTCGGATTTCTTAATGAGGAGATTGAAAAAAGGTCCAAGACATACGTAGAAGATAAATATCTTGTTTTGCTGCCGACGACCAGCGGCCCGTGCAGATTTGGAAAGTACTCGGAAATTCTAAGAGAATTTATAAGCCAGCGGGGCTTATCAAAGATCCCGGTGTTAGGCCCGTCTTCAGAAACAGATTACATTGATGTTCCGCTACCGAGCGGCTGTAGCTCGGCAGACAAAATTAAATTGCAGAAAATCTTGTTTAAGGCAATAAAGGCCTCCGACCTGCTGGAAGATACCTTTTTGAGATTTTACCCTTACGCGCAAGATAAAAAACAAGTAGAGAAGCTCAAAAAAGATCGACTCGGTGAGCTGGAAAGGGTAGTGGAAAAAGGCGCCGTGACGGCGGATCTCCTGCGGTGGGGCGAGGAAACGGTATCTTTGTTCAAAGCAATTAATATGCGAAACGGCGAGAGGTTTCCTCTTGTTCTTTATATAGGTGAAATCTACATGAGGCAGCATGACCCATATACAAACTATGTAATTAGGCAATTAGGGGATTCCGGCCTGGAGGCAATAAGGGACCCTATTACCGATTGGCTGGATTACGTAAACCGGATGAACCAGAGAAATGCAAAGCGGGATATTAAATTGGGGATTAAAGGGCTTAATCCGGCCAGGACACTCAAGCAATCAGCTAAGTTTGCCAGGTCTTTTATTAAGGGCAGATACATGTCTTACGTCGAGCAAAAGATAGCTGAGCCGTTTCATGAGGTGCTTGATGGCAGGCATGTTCTTCCAAAGCCGATGGAAATCATTGAGACTTTGGAGGCTGAGCATGAATTTCATGGAAATATCGAAGGCGAATCCCCGTTGAGCACCGGGATTGCGTATTATTTTATGAATGAGCTGATCAGGCCTAAGGCTGATGCGTATATTTCAGGCATCTTCCATGTGGGACCTTTTACCTGTATGCAGGAAGGAGTTGCAACGGCGAAGATCGAGGCGATGGCAAAAGAATTAAGGAAAAGAAAACCAGATTTGGTTTTTCC
>CAZRMQ010000065.1:0-10661 GCA_964601185.1 uncultured Pirellulales bacterium | reverse complement strand
GTAAATTAAACAAAGTTCTGTTAAAGGTTTTCGGCTCACGGAATGAGCGACTTTTAAAAGGCTACTCCGCAATTGTCCAGCAGGCGGGAGAGCACGAAGAGCAAATACAAAAACTTGACGACGAGGCTCTGAAGGCAAAAACCGCTGAATTCAAGGCTAAGCTAAAGGCCGATGCCAGGCCGGAAGACATTATGCCTGAAGCCTTCGCCGTAGTTCGTGAAGCAGCTAAGCGAAATGTCAAAATGCGGCATTTCGACGTACAGATTATTGGCGGTAAAGTACTGTATGAAGGCAAAATCACTGAAATGGCAACCGGTGAAGGCAAAACCTTAGTCGCAACACTTGCTGTGTACCTCGTTCACCTAACCGGAAGAAAAGTGCACATCGTTACCGTCAACGATTACTTAGCTAAGCGCGATGCGGAATGGATGGGCCCGGTCTATCAGGCTTTGGGTTTAACCGTAGGCGCAATTCAGGCGGATATGGATACCAGCAGTGACGAACGAAAAAACCAGTACGCCTGTGATATAACATACGGAACAAATAACGAATTCGGCTTCGATTATCTCCGTGACAACATGAAGATATCACTCGAGCAAATGGTTCAGAGTTCGCGGCAGTACGCCATAATCGATGAGGTCGATTCGATTCTGATTGATGAGGCCAGGACGCCTTTGATTATATCCGGCCCGGCTTTTGATGATGTCACCAGGTACAAAAAGGCGGACCAGGTGGCAAGAAAACTGTTAGAAAAGCAAAGCCATTACGACCGCCTTAAAAGACAGATTGATTCCGCTCAGCGGACCCTCGCCAACGCCCAGGGAGAACTATCAGAAGCAAAAAGGCAGAAAGACGGCAGCCGTAATGAAAAGGCCCAGAAAGTCATTGAGAAAACTCAGGCTGAGCTTGAAACCGCTGAAGCAAGACTAACAGAAGCCACGCAATATTACGAGGTCGAGTACGACAAAAAACAAGCGCATCTTACACACGAAGGAATAGGAGCGGCGCAGGAAATAGCCGGCGTCGGCTCGTTCTTCACCGGCTCAAATATAGAATGGCCCCATCTTTTAGAGCAAAGCCTGCGGGCCCACGTGACCTTTGAAAGAGAAAGAGACTACGTCGTTATGGACAACAAGGTCATTATCGTTGACGAGTTTACCGGCCGATTGATGCACGGCCGGCAATGGTCGGACGGGCTCCATCAGGCGGTCGAGGCAAAAGAGGGCGTCACCGTAAAAGAGGAGACCCAGACACTTGCCACAATCACCCTGCAGAACTTCTTCAAACTCTATGACCAGATAGCCGGCATGACCGGAACCGCAGCCACCGAAGCTGAAGAGTTTATGAAGATATACAAACTTGATGTCGTTGTAATACCTACCAACAAGCCTTGTGCCAGGCAGGACATAGAAGATGTAATTTATAAAGCAATTAAGGAAAAGTTCAATGCCATCGTGGAAGAGATAAACGAAATCAGCTCCGCCGGGAGACCACTGCTCGTGGGCACAACAAGCGTGGAAAAAAATGAAGCGCTCTCAGCAGCTCTTACGCAGAAATACGGCCTTGAGCATGAGCTTCTTAATGCCAAACATCACGAAAGGGAGGCGGCCATCGTAGCCAAGGCAGGCCAGCAGCATAAAGGCCGGGACGGCCGAATGCGAGGTAATATAACCATCGCAACAAATATGGCAGGCAGAGGCACAGATATTGTGCTCGGCCCGGGTGTGGCCGAAATCGGAGGCCTGCATGTGCTCGGTACTGAACGGCACGAGGCCAGAAGAATCGATAATCAGCTCCGAGGCCGAGCAGGCAGGCAGGGTGACGCGGGTTCGGGCCAATTTTTCTTGTGCTTCGACGATGACCTGCTGAAAATTTTCGCCCCGGAGTGGACGGTCAAGGCACTTTCCTGGATCGGCTGGGAAGAAGGCCAGCCAATCTACCACAGTCGAATAAGCAAAGGTATCGAAAGAGCACAGAAAAAGGTGGAGGAGCGAAACTTCGAGATACGCAAGAGCCTGCTTGAATACGATGAGGTGATGGACTACCAGCGAAAGATTTTCTACTCACGCCGACGCAAAATTTTGACTGGAAGAGGCCTCAAAAACATCATTAAAGAAATGATTAACAACACCATCACAAAGAACTGTGACACCATTCTGAATGAGAGCTACCCGGGTAAATGTATTGTTGAGTGGGCCAGAACCAATTTCGGCGTTGATTTGAATCCTTCAGATATTTCAGACAACAAGCCGGAAGAAATCGAAAAACTGATAAAAGAGCGGGCGAAAGACAACGCCGAGAGCAATATATCGCTTTCCATTGGTGAATATTTGGAAGATTATAACGACCCGAAAACATGGGATATTGCCGGCCTATCCAAGTGGGCGATGAGTGCTTTTCGTGTAAGTTTAAGCCCTGCTAAAATCAAAAACCAAACGCCTGAGGATATTCAGGAGCAACTGATTTCCGCTGCTGCTGAGCAGATCGACAAAAAAGACTGTTCCCAGTTGAACGAGTTCCTGAAAGAGGATTTTGCGCTCCGTACATTTGCTGAGTGGGCGCGAGCCAAATTCGATATAAAACTGGATGTCGAACAGTTGAAGGAACTAAACGCTTCACAAATCCGTCAGCTCCTTGTTGAAGAGACGGCCGCCAAATACAAAAAAAGAGAGATCGAATACCCTGTTGAGTTTGCGATGAGCATGGTCTACGGGCCGCAGGGTCCTAACGTTTACGCATACGAGGCACTGGCCGAGTGGGCGAACAAAAAATATAACGCCGGCCTTTCCACCGAACAAATCCAGAACACCAAACCCCAGCTTTTACATAAACAGCTGCTCGAATTCAGTGAGAGCTTCAATAACGGCCAACTGGACCGAGAGCTCGCCGACAAAATCGCCAACCTGAATGCCGCCGAATTAGCCAAATGGGCTAATGAACGATTCGAGACTTCCCTGGCCGAAGACGACCTTGGTGAAGGGACGGAAATTAAAGACAGGCTAACAGAAGCAGGCAAAGAGTTTCTGCGCAAGGAGCTGAGCCATTTAGAGAAATATGTCCTGCTTCAGGTTTACGACGGCACGTGGAAGGACCATCTGTATTCGATGGATCATCTGAAAGAGAGCATTTGGACCCGCTCTTTTGCCGAGAAAGACCCAAAGACTGAATACAAACGCGAAGGCTTCCGAATGTTCAACGAGATGCTCGAAGCTATCGAGGACAGGGTCACAAATATTATCTTCAGGGTGCAGTTAGAAGCCGGCGCCAGAGCCAGAAACGTCTGGAATGTAAGTCAGACGGTCCATGACCAGGTTGGCCAGTTCGCGATGGCCGAACGCCAGCGAGCCGCCGCCCAGGCTCCGCAGGGCGAGCAGAAAGTTAAGCAGATTAAACTGAACCAGCCGAAGGTCGGAAGAAATGACCCATGTCCCTGCGGCAGTGGAAAGAAATACAAAAAATGCTGCGGAGCAAACGCGTAAAAAAGAGTATAAGATCAACAGAGCCACGACCGTAAGGGAGTGGTCCACCTATGGCTGGTTCAAAGGGAAATCAGGGCAAATAAAATCCGCCACCCCGATCTATCGGGGCTGATGTCCTGATAATGATAACTTGTCACGGCGAAGCGCTCGTCTCGGCGAAGGCAAAAAATGAATCCACAGAAGCAATCGTATCGCCGAGCCGTAGTCGGGCAGCGAAGCCGAACGTGTTGTATATTATTGTATTCGATGCAAACAGAAAAAAGGAGAGACACTATGGATATCGTTATCGTCCGAGCTTTCTTTATGTGGTGCACGATTATGAACGGGGCATTGCTGATTTTCTCGTCCCTGATCTGTGCCTTCGCCGGTGATTGGATCTACCGAATGCACAGCAGATGGTTTACTCTGTCCAGAGAAGCATTCAACACAGTAATCTACTCGTTCATTGGGTTGTACAAGATATTTTTTATAGTGTTCAATCTCGTCCCCTACCTTGCCCTCGCAATCGTAGGATAAGTAGAGTACGATAAATCACAGCCGTTTTACGTTAGACATAACCGTGACGAACTGCATAACCGCAACCGACCTCCAGAAGTGTCTAAAATGAGCTAAAGTGTCTAAAGTGAGCTAAAGTTATAATTTCAATTTTAGGCACTTTAGTCACTTCAAACTTTAGTCACTTTTGCAAAGATTTATTTGCCTTCATAGCAGCAGGGCGTTCCATATTTTCTTCTTATTGTTCTTTAACAAATTTTAATTTGCGTTCTTCAAAGAATTCATAAAGGTCCATGGATTTAACCTTATAATGCAAAGCAACCATCGGTATTCTATTAAGAAGGTCTTTTCTTTCCTGGGTAATAATAGTGGCACCTTCTGATTTAGCCAAAGCAATCAAAAAGGGGTCGGCATCGGGTTCGCCTGTTTGTAATTTCTTCTTGTCAAGTAAATCGGGAAATCTTTTTATAATATCTTGTGCGAGGTGCCATGTTTCTTCGTCAGGTGAAATAAAGAAACGCTTTTTATGTGATTTTGCCCATTTCTTCAGTCGGTCGTCTTTACCCAAATATCTCATCATTTCTTCATACACAACCATTGTTGAAAAGATTTTTTTCTGTTTAATAAGGGACTCTATTTCATCCCAAATGGCCTGGTAGGCTGGTTTATCCTTAGGATGATGCGCCATTAAGGTTATCAAAACATTGTTATCAACAACATAACTATCCCCAAAGGGAAGTTTCATAACTTATATCGCCTCTTTAACTTTGGGTATCTTATCAGATGTTACGCCCAGATAATCAGCCACCCTCATCTCATCGATCTTCTTGCGTTCATAAGCGTCAAAAACCATAGAAGTATATTTTTTACCTCGCTCTTGGAGGCAAATCTTGATTTCAGTTTTTTTGTCCTTCCTACCGAATGGTTTTTTATATTTGCTTTTCCATTCTCTGTGTTTTTTGAGATAATATTCTCTGGTGGTTAAGCCTAAAATCCATAATCGCCTTAAGATAACTTCTCCGCTAACGTTGAAATCTCGTGCAATATCTCTCAGGAAATTCTCAGGCCATTCTCTCACCCTCACGTTTGTTTTTACAATAGAGTGATTTAATAACTTCTCTTTCGGTACCAGAAATGCTCCTGCAAAGTGGTTACAGAATCTTTCATGTGGTATATCAGACTCCAAATCACAGATACCGCCCTCCCGTAAAAGTAAATGCGCCAACTCATGGAAGAGCGTAAAAATCTTGGCTGATGTTTCGTCGGACCTTCTCAGGACAATCGCTGGGGCATCTTCGTCGATCAGAGAAAATCCTCTTATTTCCTTATTCTTTGTAATACTAATCTGAAATACTAATATCCCATTTTTTTCTAATATTTTTATCCACTCATCCAAAGCGATCGCTTTGGTAAAAGAGGCGCGGCGGGGAAATCCCCTAATTCCAAACAGTATTCTCACCTTTTCTGCCAGCAATTCTGGATTGTCTGATAGATTTGCCTTTACGGGTAGTTTCTTACTTTCGTTGCCTAATTCTTTAATTAATTCAGCAGCAGAGTATTGAAAACGTCTGGCTTTTCGGATAGCTAAATGTGTTTTAGGCTTGAGCGGTAGTTTTTCCTCGGAGGGAAGTGTTCGGAAATCTTTGGGAGAAGGGGGTTCCTTAGGTGGAGCAGGTAATAAAAATGCACTTAATGGTCTTTTATAAACCTTCGATAACTTTTCAATCTGAGCAAAAGTAGGTTTTACAGCAGCATCTTTTTTCTCCCACTCTTTCATTGTGTTTATAGTTATCCCTTTTATCTTCTTTGCTACCGCATCTATACTCATACCAATACTTTCTCTTGCCCATGTAAGTACGGCCGGTTCTACTGAAACATTAAATGATTTGTTGGACATAGTCATTTTCTCCTGTTTGTAACCTTTGTGCTTATCTATGTCTCTATGGGATAAACAATCTATGGCTCACTTGAATATCCGCCTATATAGTGTTAGCCTACATCAATTTTCTTCTTTTTTTACCTTTTTGTCAAAACTTACTTTGCCCGATCGTGACCAATAAAACGTCGCGATGAATCGTACTACTCATCTGGGCGAAGCCAGCCGTAGCCCGAAAGGAGGGAATACCTATAGATACACTTAAAACTACAGGAGCTTAATCCGCCTGCGGCGGGCAAGTCAGCCGTTCGTTTGGCGGATGTGGCGGGCTTTTCTGCCCTGAGCATGCCTGTTCTGAGCAAAGTCAAAGGATCGAGAGATCGAAAGAGAATAAGAACTTCGTTCCCTCTGCTTGAAATAGCTGATCGCGACTAAAGATATGGAAAAAAATTTACCTTTGTTTTTTGCACTTTGTTAAAAATATCATATATTATAGATAGAAGAAGTGTCCAAAGCTGCATCTATGTCTTTGAAGCTGTGAACATAATACTCCTTCCTTCTCTCTAAGGGGGGCAGTCCGACCGTACATACGCGATATAATGGGGGGTCGCTGTCTCCCTTGTTTTTTTTCAAACCTTTAATATTATACTTTCCTACCGGTTTAGAATTCTCTTTTTCTTCTATTGAATTTTGTTTCTTCACATGCCGGCGACGGCTAAACATCATAGATGATAGTACGTCACCAGCGCAGGTGTGATACGATCAGACCGAATAAAAAAAACAGGCTACTGGAAAGTATAAGGCTTTGCTTAAACCCAATCCTGTAGCCTGCTTTTGTGAATACGGGGGGCCTTTATTTCAGCCCGCCTCTGGCGGGTACACGACGGCGACAGAGCAGCCCCAGACCGCCTATACCAAACAGAACTATCGAAACCGGCTCAGGAACTGGGCTTTGTGTTAATGCAAAATCGAACAGGCCGGCAGTAGGAATATTGATATCAAATTGAAGCGTTAGCACTTCACCGTGCTTAACTGGATTTGGTCCGTAAAACACAATAGTTTCCGGATCTATATACGCTACATTTTTTAACTTTCCCCCTCCGGAGCCGGCACTACCGAGAACGAAAGTGGGCATTGAACTGCCGGATAGAGTCAGAACGTAACTTGTCCAGTCAACGCCGCTTGTATTCGTAATGGTTTTAATAACAGTAAAAATTGGGTCTGAATCAGTTTCGCCGCTCATAAGAACCGGGTCCGACGAAGTAGAATGAATAGTTTCACTCAAAACAAGTTGTGGCATATCATAGTCAAACTGCCACTGGTGTTGATTCTGGCTGTTGGTGAAATCGCATGTAAAAGGTGCCGCACTGGGATCGTCGGCAGGATTGACAAAGCCCGCTTGAGCGTTGCCGCTGAAAAGTGTTACTACTCCCACGAGTAAGGGAATAATTATTAACCTTTTCATTTTATTTCCTCCCCCATTTGCTAATCTTCCCATTCCTCTGTGCTGCGGAACGCCCACAGCGACTTTGATCGTTTCGCTCAATCCCTAAATCCCAGTGGTTACTAATTGTTTCCTTCTATCTATAGGGGTTCCTCCTTTTTGATTGTCCCTTAGCTGCTGGTTCTTTTCCTCCTGAGCAGGCTCAACAGACCGCCTATGCCGAACATAGCTAATGTGGCCGGTTCCGGAACTTGAACTAAATAGTCCTGCTTTCCATCGTTAACAAATGCCAGCAAATTCGCCTTCGGACCGCTACCGGTTAAGGCATTCAACCAGCTATTAGCAAGGGTCGCGTTAACATACTGGGCATAAAAACCATGGGAACCCGCTGAGCCGTCAGTCGTGACATCCCAGTCCAGCGGAGATGTCGGCATATCCTCATATACAATCTCCCACACAGCAGCAGCAAAGGCCTCGGCTTTACTCCTTTCCTCGTAGGAATATGGCCCACCGTCTGCCCAGGCGGGGTCATAGAATCTGCCCCATAGCTCGGCAAGATAATCGGCTTTCGCTGCGCCTAATGAGCCGCCCATAAAGCTGTTGTCCACTTCTTTCGGCTTAACCACATCATATTTCAGCGTTGTATCCGGGGCCCATTGATGCAATTCAATGCAGAAACCGCCGACCAAGTCATTAGGCCATAGATTTCCCTGGCCGGTACCGGCTGTTTTATCGAGCATATAGACACCGCCATGTAGGTATTCGCCATTGAAGCCGCCGCCCCAAACTCTCATAACGCCACTTGCTCCATAACCACTGTGCTCTATATCCACTGTACCAAGAATGGAGGCTTTTGCTGCGCCCGTTATAGCTAAACTAACCGCAGCGAGGAGCATTAATGTTATTGTCAGCTTGTTCATTTTTGTTTCTCCCGAAAACATTCTAAATCAATTTTAGACCGCGGATTATCCGCGACAGCTTTCAACATCTTCCTTAATACATCGTTGCTTACAGATTCGTTTCGAGCACTAAAGCTGTGCTCAAAGGACATCTGCAATCTGGTGACTGCCAGCTACTATAGCTGTGGTGACATGTGTGTTGAAATCCTTAACTAATGCTGAATGGTACCTGCATCAACGGCAGTATATACCACCTCAGCCCGCCATCTGTGCAACAGCCAATGTCACCCTCGTCACTATTTTTCGCCCTTCTGACAGCGACAATAAGATCAGCACTTAAATCTACATCATTATGTCGCCAGATTTTTATTGGGTGCTCAGCAGAAGAATTTCAGGAACACCCCCCATTCCATTCCAACTATATCCCCCAGGGAACTATTTCGTTATTAGTTTATCGTATTAAACGGCCAAAGTCAAGAAAATTTGACCACGTTCGCCGGGAATCAGAAGAGTTTTCGCAACTTGTCACCTGGTAGACGAAAAACAAATTAATTATAGGATTAAAAAACAATATTTTTCCAACTATCGATTCTATATTTGGAGTATAGTTCGAGCATGCGAACAACCTATTGAAGATTTAATAGATAAGGTCGTGGTGGGGTACTCATCTCGGCGACTCGTTTTGGCGTAGGCGCCAAGCCGGAGCCGGAAGACCGAGCCGCAGCGGCAAGCTCAGCCTACTTTTCTTATTTTTGATTTTCAATTCCTGGACCTGGGCTTTAATATATTCGTATGCTGGAAAAAGGGCTTGTTCAAGTTTATACCGGTGACGGAAAGGGCAAGACTACCGCTGCGTTCGGCCTGGCGTTGCGTGCCGCCGGCCAGGGTAATAAGGTTTTGATTTATCAATTCTTAAAGCCGCCGTCCATTGATGTTGGGGAGCGTTTCGCGCTGCAGTTAGGAGCGGTCAGAATCAGAATCGAAACGCTCGATATGCCATGGGATATGGCTAAATCCTTTGACGACGAAAAGACCGTGGCTGAAACGCGGGCTGCGATCAAAGAAGTCCTCGAAAGAATAGCTCAAACGGCCCAGATGAAGTTCTATGATGTGCTGATACTTGATGAGATTATATATTGCCTTTCTAAGGGATTAGCAGAATTGAAAGACATTAAAAATATTATTGACAGAAAAGACCCTGCGGTGGAAATTGTTCTGACCGGACGTGGCGCAACCGATGAATTGATTGCGATGGCAGATTTGGTAACGGAAATGAAAAATGTGAGGCATCCGTTCGATAAAGGATTGCCCTCCCGGCGCGGCATTGATTTTTAAACCACGGATTTCCTGAATTACATGGATTAAATAATACTGAGTTTGAATATGGATAAGAATGTTGCTGTAATTATTTGTGCTGCTGGGCCGAGCAGCAGGTTCAACGGCCAGAGCGATGCCCCGGACCTGAACAAAGCCGCCTTCGGCGGGTTGAGAAAAAAACAATTCGTCGATGTAGCCGGCAGGGCATGCTTTCTGCGAAGTGTGGAACTATTTTCCAACCGCGACGATGTTAAACAGGTCCTTTTGGCTATATCGCCCGTAGATGAGGAGCTCGTAAGTATTAAATGGGGGGTCAATTTGAAGTTCTTCAACGTAAAGATTTGTATCGGCGGCACCGAGCGTTTCGAGACTGTAAGTAAGGCACTGGAGCTTGTCAAAGAGACAATTGATCTTATCGCCGTCCACGATGCTGTGCGATGTTGTGTAACAGGAGAATTGATTGATGCAGTTATCGCGGCAGCGGCTAAAACCGGCGCTGCAATACCGGCCTGTGCCATCTCGGCAACCATAAAAAAGGTAAAGGATAAAACGATAATCAGAACTGTCGATAGATCGAGTCTGTACGAGGCGCAAACGCCGCAGGTATTTGATGCTTCGCTGCTCAAAAAGGCGTATGCAAACCTTAAAAATCTGAAAGACAGCAAAATCAGCGATGATTCTCAGCTTGTGGAAGCGTTGGGCCGGAAAGTTACAATTGTAGAAGCGGACTCTTCAAATATAAAAATTACCCGCCAAAGTGATATTGCAATTGCGGAAGCGATTCTGAAATCCCGGCCCAAACCCAAGCCGGAAGGCCCCATCGGCCCCTACATCGAAGCTCAATGGTAAAGTATCCGTAGTGCGTCGTGCGTATATCGTATTGCGTATTGCGTAAAGAAATATCAATATACAGATAAGCAGGGAGTAGGGGTAGGCTTACTACTCTGCGAAGCAGCGCTTCCAGCCTTCGCAGCCGCTTCGGCGGAATAGGCTCGCTAAGCAGCACGAGTCAGCCCACTGATAATGCAACGGTGGCAAGCCCTACTCTACCAAATCATGTGGGAAACTGCAGATTTTTTTGCACCCCGAAACCAAATAATGTGGAATCAAATCATAAAGTAGTTTATGCTGCTAATAGTCTTTTCGACTAA
>CAZRMQ010000064.1:0-11283 GCA_964601185.1 uncultured Pirellulales bacterium | reverse complement strand
ATATTGATTTAACTACCAATTTTCTTTTTTCAGATTCTATCCTGTCGGCAATCTCCTTAATTCCCTCAAGAGAAATCGTAAGCTCATTGCCAGAGAGACACGACATGAATACATCCTTATTTTCATAAATAATGGCTATCACCTTCTCTTTATCTACTGAGTCCAGAAGTAACTTTTCTGTTTCTCGGTTTACTCTATTGAGTACATAATACGTAGGCTTGTTAACCTGCTTGCCCAGGTCGGATATCTTCTGGGCCAAAAGTATTGAATCTCGAGATGGGTCGATGATGACGACCAGCAAATCGACACCTTTTTCTACACCTCTGCCAAAATGCTCTATACCGGCATCGGTATCTACGATCAAAAACTCTTTTTCTCCTACGTCAAGAATCTCCAACATTCTCGAAGAAAGTACGTTAATAGGGCAGGCACATCCTTCACCGAATTCGTAAATCTTGCCCATCGAGAGAAGTTGAATATTGCCCTTCTCGGATAAATATTCTTTAGGCAAGTCATCTAATTTCCATCTACCTGTTATCTCTTTAGTTTTTTCAAATAGAATCTTTTTGCCGCCGAAGTAATTCATAAAATCTTCCGGCTTGGTCATTCCCAGACGAAGGTGAAGGCCGGTATTTGACTCATCACTATCGATCACTAAAACCTTATTTTTTCTTTCGGCCATCTCTTTGGATAGCAGGACTACAATAGTACTTTTCCCGCATCCGCCTTTGCCGCAGACCAGCACTTTCATAATAATTAACCTCTTTTTTTCACAGGATTATTTGTGCAACCGCGTATCTCAGATATGTTAGTGATCACAGATGTTATCTCCTGTCGCAAGTGTGTCTTGTAAATAAGCTGAAACAAGTTCTTCAGGTGTGCTAGATGGTGCACCAATAACTACTTGAATGCCGTTTTGTGCAAAAAGCTGTTGTGCTCGCTGGCCCATACCGCCAGCAATAATTACATTTACCCCTATACCGCCGAGCCATTGCGGCAATACTCCCGGTGCATGGGCAGGTGGTGTCTCATTATTTCTGCTGACAACTTTTTTGCTGTCATCATCAATTTCAAAGATTGCGAATTGATCACAATGACCGAAATGAAGGCTTAGTTTGCCCTGTGCTAATGGAATTGCTATTCTCATTTTACTATGCTCCTTCTTGAGTTTTGATGAACATTGTTTTATGACGATTTGCCAAACTCCTTATCTAAAATCTCCGTTATTTGCTCCTTGGTCTGAATGCTGGATGTAGCAGCCATAACTTTTCCATTCTTGAAATAAACTGTAAATGGCAGTCCCATGAAAGATGAACACTCCGGCAAACTCTTTATAAAATCTGCTGCTGGTATATCAAAATCATGATCCCGAAAGGTAACATGGGAATATTCACCTTCCAGTTGTTCTATAATGCCATAGACAGGAATACACATCGGTCCCATTCTGCCACAGCAAACCATAACGTTTTCGTTATTCTCCAATACTTCTTTGACCTCTTCTTCAGTTTCGAGATGTTTTAGATCTGTGTTAAGCATGTTATCCTTTCCTTTCCAAATAATGTTCCACATCAATGGCCGCCATGCATCCATGGCCAGCAGCTACGACTGCTTGTTTATAAACAAGGTCCCGAACATCACCACAGGCAAATACCCCCGGCATTGATGTCCTGGTAGAACCTGCTTCAACTTGAATAAATCCATTTGCGTCTGTCTTAACCAGTTCTTTGAAGACTTTGGTTTGAGGATCATGGCCGATAGCTACAAAAATACCGTCACACCGGATACGGTGTTTCTCGTTTGTTTGAGGATTTCTCAATATAGCACCGGTTACAGAGTCATTACCGAGTATTTCTTCCACAATCCAGGGGATCATCCATTCAATCTTTGGTTCTTTTTTTGCTCGTTCAACTTCAATAGCAACTGCACGCAGATAACCACGCCGGTGAACAATCGTCACCTTGCTGGCAAACCGGGTGAGAAATACAGCATCCTGCATAGCGGTATTTCCTCCACCTACAACCAGGATTTCCTTGTCACGGAAGAAAGCACCATCACAAGTAGCACACCCTGATACACCTTTTCCGTAAAACTTGCACTCCGTGGGAATGGGCAATCGCCTTGCTTGAGCCCCGGTTGCGATTATCAAGGATCTTGTTGCGATTGTTTGATTGCCTGTACCAACCTCAAAAATGTTGTCTCGCTTCTTAACCTCTTCTACAGATTCTGATTTAAAATGCGATCCGAATCGTTCCGCCTGCTTTCGAAACCGATCTACCAACTCTATACCTGATACCGGTTCCGTAAAACCGGGATAGTTTTCCACTTCATTAGAAACAATTAGTTGGCCGCCTGGTATATGTCCTTCCAGTACCAGCGGGTTCAGGTCTGCTCTGGCAGTATAAAGGGCAGCCGTCAACCCTGCAGGACCAGATCCTGCAATTACTACGTTTTCCATATTATTCTGTTCCTTTGATAGCTTAACGACACGTTATTCCACGCAGTTTTCGCCGTAATTCTTAACGTTTTTCTTCAAGTTTAAGTAACGGCAGCATAGCTTCTTTAAAAGCTTGTGCCGCCTGGCTCGAACTATAATGCTGTACATACGGCTGACCTGAATCACAAGCTTGTACGATTTGCGGATCTATAGGAATCCGGCCCAAGAAGGGCACGTGCATCTCGTTAGCCATAATTTCACCGCCGCCGGATTTAAAGACGTCCGTTTTCTCACCACAATTCGGACAGACAAAACCGCTCATGTTTTCCAATACGCCGATAACAGGTAGATTGAGATTCCGGCAGAAGGTAATACATCTGCGAACGTCAGACAGTGCCACCTCCTGAGGTGTAGTAACTATAATTGCGCCATCGGCTTTTTCCAGAAGCTGAACCACACTGAGAGGCTCATCGCCGGTCCCGGGCGGGCTGTCAACAATCAGAAAGTCGAGGTTGCCCCACTGCACATCTTTGAGAAATTGCTTGATCATTTGATACTTCATGGGACCTCTCCATATCACAGCATCGTCACTGCCCCGCAGTAGAAAACCTATAGACATAACCTTTAGATTTTCGACCATCTCAACCGGCAAAATGGTCTCTCCTGCTGCTTGGAGGCTCCTTCCCTCAAGGTTCAAAATTTTCGGGATACTTGGACCGTGTATATCAATGTCGAGAAGCCCCACTTTCTTGCCGGCAAGTGCGAGTGAAACCGCAAGATTTACCGCCACCGTGCTTTTGCCAACGCCCCCTTTTCCGCTGAGCACAAGTATCTGGTGCTTTATTTGTTTTAATCTTTTGCGTATTTGTTCCTGTTCAGCCTGCATTTGTTTTCGCTTGTTTTCATCAATCTGAAAGGCGCTACTTTCTTTTACCATAGTTTCTTTCCTGTTCTTTGAAAAACCTATCTATCTTTATTAACTTCGGGGCACGCATTGGAAATCTTTGCGGTTAATACAATCTCATATCTTTGAGCAAGTTTCTCAAAGGCCTTCTGCAGGCTTTCGAAAACGGCCGGCTCATCTCCTGTGACGAGGGTGCTCATTGGCCCGAGCTCAACCTTTAGCTTGTTATTCTCCAAAGCTTGAATAAATTGCTGAATCGGCTTAGTCAATTCATTCTGGCGCAGTGGATATAAACTTATTTCTGCCTGGACCTTCATAATCTCACCTCTGCTGCGATAAAAACTCCGCAAGGAATGTGTAGTATGCGACCAACCGTATCAATCAATGGTGCTAATGGTAAAAAAAGCTTTTGATTAGGAACAAACCCGGCAGTAAACATAGACAATTGGCCAAATGGTTCTAAAAGCTGTTTTAGCTGGCTTGGAGAAAACAATCGAGCCTTCATATATGGTGATTCAGGTCTTTGTTTTCTATTACGGTTCAGTCGAGCCTGCGCATTCAATACCCCAACCAAAAGTTGTCCTCCCGGCTGGCGAGTGCAGCGTACCATTTCTCGTAATACTGCCTCGGCATCGTTAACAAATTCCAAGGTTGTAATTGCTGCTGTTACATCAAATGTCTCATCGGCAAAGGGCAAAGAATGACTGTCAGCGACTTGAAATGACGTGTTGGGGATGTTTTTGCTTTTGGCCATATCTATCATCCGTTCAGAAACATCAACGCCTGTAACCTCAAATCCATATCCACTGAAAAACCGGCTCCAATGACCGGTACCACAGCCAACTTCTAATAATTTCTTACCTTTGGCACTTGATGGAAGGTATCGACCAATCGCTTTCTTTTCCAAGCGGTCGTACATTCGGCTTTTAGAACTTTCGTACCACCGGTCATATTTATCAGCTATAATGTCAAAATCAAACCGTGATGCTTTCTCTATGGCTAACTGCAAGTTATTATTAGCCCAGGGCATAGGTAATATTTCTCCATAAAGCTTTTACATCTTCGGATACTGCACCACTGGTGTATTCAACCACCGTCGATTTGAGAATTTGCGCTTTGGTAAAAGCCTCATCATAACGAATTTTTCCCACCACTTTTATATTTCGACTGCGAGCATCTTCTTCTATTCGTTCCGTCATATCTGGATTCAAATCAAATTTATTAATGGCAACCAGCGCAGGGATTTTAAAACCCGCAGTTAAATCAGCAACCCGGCCTAAATCGTGCTTGCCTGAAAGCGTCGGCTCGGTAATTATCAAAACCAAATCGGTTCCAGCGATCGAGGCAATTACAGGACAGCCGATTCCCGGTGAACCATCAACAATAATTAAATCCTTCTTTTGCTCTTCAGCTATTCTTTTTGCCTCCTTGCGAATAACAGTTACCAATTTTCCGCTGTTTTCCTCAGCTATTCCCAGCCTGGCATGAACCATTGTTCCGAATCGGGTGTCGGATATAAACCACTGTCCGTTTATACAATCATTAAATTCAATCGCATCCACCGGACAAAACTCGACGCATACCTTGCATCCCTCGCACGAAACAGGGTCAATGGTAAACGTCCTGTCAACCACGTCATTTGCCTGGCCATTGAAATGTATCGCGTCGAATCTGCACAAATCCTGGCACTTACCACAACCAATACACTTTTCAGTGATTATTGTTGCCCGTTTGCCGCCGGAAAATTCGTTATTTTCTCTTATCTTTGGCTCTAAGACCAGGTATAGGTCCGCTGCATCAACATCACAATCTGCTAACACCGCACTTTTCGCAAGCGCTGCAAAAGATGCCACGATGCTTGTTTTACCTGTTCCGCCCTTGCCACTTATTACTACTAATTCTTTCATGAAATCAGCCTTTCGATAACAGCGGGACAAACTAATTACGAATCAGAGCTATCGGGGGATACTGATTTTCTGGCATTAGCGAAATCAGCTTTCATGGCAGTTAGTTTGTCTATAGTAAGGCCAGCTACCTTTTCTTCCTTCTTGAAATACCGAACCATACGTTCTAATAATGACTGCTGATCATCCGGGCTCTTATAATGTTGCAAAAGTATTCTAGTTTTCTCTATATTTGCTGCGACCTGCTCTGGAATCCTTTCGCTATCGTGCCGGACAGCTTCCTGTGGACATACCTCATGACATTGGCCACACCGAATACATCCATCTTCGTCAATAACTGCTTTTTGGTTCTCTTTTAGTGTAATCGCCCCCACCGGACAATCATCGACGCAAACGCCACAGCCCACACACAAATCCTCATTTATCCAGGGCATATTCTTGGCCTCCCTTTTATTCTTATATGATTAAGACTTTCCACTAATAATCATCTTCCTTTCGTCTCAACCTGCAACCGATAGTGAACAGGACAAGCTACTGACCGGGAAACAAGACAATACTTTTCGGCTAAATCTCCGAGCTGGCGGACTTTTTCAGCGAGGTCTTGTTGTTGTAATGTAACCTTTGCTCGAACCTCCACATTGGTAAATCGGAACCCATCTTTCTGTTTTTCGATCCGGCCTTCGACATCTGAATAGTACGATAAAACCTCAACATTTACCTTTTGTACGAAATAAAAGAAGGTTGTCATCAGGCAACTATTAATTGCCGCGACAAACATCTCCTCTGGATTTAATGTCTCTGGCCTACCATTGAATTCAGGTGCCGGTCCAACTTCCAGCTCCCCCGGACCACTGAAGACAGTCTTCGCCGATTCATCACCTTTTTTAAATACCGTATTCTTGAACAAGTAAGTCTTTTGGCGTTCCATAAGATTCAACCATTACAATCTCTGTTTTTTTGTCAATTGGTACCGCGGTACCCACTAACCCAAAGGATTTGTTTATGCTCAATTCGTTTATCGCGAATATCTTCAAATCCGGCCTTACGGAGAGAATCCGCTAATTCCTCGCTGGTATAGTAGTTCTCATTCCATAACTTTTGGGCCAAGGAGTTACGCGGGAATTCAACGACAAGAACTTTTCCGCCCGGCCGCAAGACGCGACTGGCCTCTTGCAAAACCGCCTGAGGATTTTTCATCTCATGCAAAGCCCACATTATTATTACCGCATCCACAGTTCCGTAAAGAAACTCAAGGTTAGCCGCATCTTTATGAATGCATCTGACATTTTTGCCGGCTTTCGCAATCTCCTGATAGTCTGGAAAACTTTCGCCCGAAATGTCTATACCTGTCACTTGCTGGCCATAGGTGTCAGCCAGATATCGAACAAGCTCGCAATCGCCGCAGCCCAAATCGAGCACACGTTTGGCCCCGCGCAATTCTCGGCCGATGCGTTCGTGCAACCGCGGCTTAATCTTATCATAAAAATTTTCACTTAGCTTTGCAGTTTCCATCTTCTCTTTTCAGATGCAAGAACGACCTCTGTTTTGCCCTTTCTTTTCTTGCGAGCCGAAGAATTTTTCACGCCACCAAAGGAAATGTCCCCAGGGATTGCCGAGATTGTACTTGCTGTCCTCTGGAACACCTTCCCATGTGTTGATTTCCTCCAGTAGTTCCGGGCAGGGTTTATCTTCGGCTAATAGTCCGTAGGCACATTTGACCAGTGCGAATTTCTTATTCGCATCAGGGTCACGTTGATTATGGTCAGGATGATATCTCATTGCCGCTCGCCTATAAGCTTTCTTTAGTTGCTCTCTGGTTGCATCCTCCTCAACTTCCAGAATCTTACACGCAGCTTTACGGGCCTCTAAGTCACGGCTTATTCTTTCCATGAATTCGAAATCGTCTTTCATTTGACCGTGACCCTCGAATTGATTTTCTGATATAGCTGTAATAACTTTTCTTCGTAGCCGGGTAATGCGTCAATTATTTTAATCCCCTGTGAGTAAGCTTCCGCTACCAGTCGGTCGTTCGGCATCTCAAGGAGAATTTCTATATCTTGTTGCTGGCAATAGCGTACAACTCGCCCGTCACCTATGTCGCAACGGTTTATTACAACAGCAAAGGCAAGCCCAAGCTCTCTTACCATCTCCACCGCCAGTTCCAGGTCATTTAAACCAAACGGCGTAGGTTCGGTGACCAGCAGAACGTAATCTACCCCTTTGACTGCTTCAATTACCGGACATGAGGTTCCAGGCGGAGCGTCTATTATGACGGTGCCGTTATTGGCTGCGTTTTCTTTTACCTTCTTTATCAAAGCAGGTGACCGCACGTCTCCTACTTTCAGCCGTCCCTGACCAAACATAACATCACCAGATGTACCTAATTCAACAAATCCAATTTCTACCTGTTTTTCTTTAATAGCACCGGTGGGGCAGACAAGCTCACACCCACCGCATGAATGACACAACTGCTCAAAGGTTATCGCCTTGTCTTTCAAACAAATTATGGCACTATACTGGCAAAGCTGACCGCACTTGCCGCAGCCGTCGCATAAGTCAGTGTCAACTTCCGGCACACCAATCGTAATCTTCTGCGTGTCTTTTATATCTGGCTTCAAAAATATATGGCCATTAGGTTCCTCAACATCGCAATCAAGATACTGTACCTTTTTATCCGTCCGGGCAATTGAACAAGCAAGATTTGTAGCTATGGTTGTCTTGCCGGTTCCACCCTTGCCGCTGGCAATTGCTATTTGCATCCTGTCTCCTAACGATTCCCAAACGATAGCCATGCGTTTATTACCATGAACAAAGCCGCCCCTAATGTCGTGTACGCGAATATCCTTTTAAGGTTTTTCTGCTTTGTTTTAAGCGAGAATACGCCGCCCAGGAGCCCTCCAATTACGGCGGTGATGCTCATGGGAATGGCCCATGATGCGTTGAAATCCCCGGCTGCCGAATGTCCAATCAGGCCCATAAGAGCTGTGGCGGCGACCATGGCGGATGATGTACCTACTGCTACGCGCATAGGTACGCCACAACCAAGGACCATCAATGGGACCTTGAAAGAGCCCCCGGAAATCCCGACCATTCCCGCAACCAATCCGGCCCCTGCGGTGATTGGCAGGGCCAACCACAAATTCACCTCGTATTCGTGCTCGCCGAACTTTCGATGCCAGAAGCCCAACCGATTCTTGCCAGAATACTGTCTATTCCTTGCAGGCCGCAACATGAAGAAGCCAGATAATACAAGCAAGCCGGCGAAGACAAACTTCAGAACTCCACCTGGCAGGACATGAGCATAGTATCCACCCAGCAAAGCCATCACATCTGTCGGCGGATCGATCACCATCGCAAGCTTCCAGTCAATCGTTCGGCTCTTCTGGAAGACTAGCGCAGCCGCTACAGCCGTGCACAGCAGGATACATTGTGCAGACGTAGCTGCCTGAAGCATGGGCAATCCGCAAGCCACTAACACAGGGACGTAAAAGTTACCTCCACCACGGCCGGTCATGCTCATCAGAACCGAAATGACAAGGATGGATAGAACGGCTATGCCAAGCATCAGCATAATCTTATCTTCCTTTCTCCTGTCATATTAATTTCATCCCAATCGAATCTGTCTTTCTTGAACCAGCCTTGCTGCGGTAACGAATCGAAACAAACCGGCTCCGGATTACACCATCGATTTCCTGGTAAAACTTCCCATTTTGTATACCTGTTCATTGGCGAAGCCGTTTTATCTATTCTATAACCATCCGGATGAAATCCGACATTGATTTCTGTGGCTTTAAATGTTTGCTCCATTGTCTATCTCTGAAGAAGTTATTATAAAGTGCTCTTTCGACAGAGCTTATTTAGATGCTTCAATTAATTTTATTATTCTCTGACAAGCTTTGCTTTGATTCACTGCAAACTCTTCGTCCTCTGGCAGAGCCTCCCTAATAAATTCTTCACTAAACGGCAAATAAAGTATAGTTGTAACTCCTTCTTTGCTGTAAACTACGATTTGTTTCGGCAGCAATAGAACCGCCAGCCGCTCAATATTTTTTTGTAAGCCCTTATAATTAAAACTGCACAACATAACTTGATAAGCATTAAAATGGTCATCAACACTAATGTCGCGTTGCTCGTACTCTTGTCTTTTATTAAAAACATATCGCACATAATAATCAAACTTTGACGCATTCTCCTTTAAGCTTTCGATAAAATCCTGAACAGATTTTGAACTCTTTGCTCTAAACAAGTATGTATTTTCCATAACACAAATACCCTTCTTTTAATTTCTTTCTTGATAATGTATTCTCAACAGCCACTTTTGTATTTATCCGCTACCTCCGAATAATCTTCTTTTTTTGCCCTGTTGGGCCCACAATTCTCTGCGAATAATACTTTTTTCTTTCTCGGTTAAATTAGCGAATTGAAAATTTGTTGTCTCCACAAAACGTGCCAGTCCTAAATTCTTTATACCCTTTACATCTGAAGCTTGCATATTTGTGTATTGTAAACTTGCTCCGGAAAGATCTGCTCCTGTTAAGACTGTACCAATTAAGGAAGAAAGATATAAATCTGCCTGCCTTAAATCCGAATTTTCTAAATTTGAATTTCTCATGTTCACCTGAGATAATTTAGCGTAACGCAAATCAACGTTTTTGAACTGAGCGTTCTCAAAGTTTGCTCCCATAAAAGTGGCGTGTTTGAAATTCGCATTATTAGCCTTCAGAAAGGGCAAATATACACCGTCAGCATCTAATTGCCTGAATTTAGAATTTTCCACAATTAGCGGCTTTTCTTCAAGGGCGGCATCCTTAAGATAGGTTTGCAGTTCGTCAAATCGTTCATAGCCGGACAAATCGAAATCCTGCTCTAATTCTATGTTCGAAAAATCTCTTTCTCCAGATATGACCTTTTGTACAAATTCTTCGCCTTTCATAAAAATCAGCTTCTTTGTCATAATTTCGCCTTCCTTTGTAATTATAGATATGGGATGTCACCCTTAAACGTTGGAGAGACATCAAAGATAGTTTTATTTACCATTCCTCTGATAGTAAGAATGAAATTCACAACCCACCATAGAGTAAATACTATTGCCAAAATCACGGCAAAATTTCTCAATAAAGGCAAACTTAGTGACTTTGCGAGGATTAAAGTGGCAATAGTATATGCTGCTGGCGGGAAGATAAATGCCCAGTATCCTAAGGTAACAGGAACCCCCTGTTTCAACATGTATAAAGCAACTATAATTAGCGCATAAATGAGCCACCATAGACCAAAACCCCAGAGCAATAAAGATACGACTTTAATAAAAGGAGCAAGTGTAGCTGGAGCTATAATTGAAACACCGCTTTTTTCAAGTACGGGCAATAGCGTGTTTATAGCAATAATAGATACTCCTACAGGAGCAACGCCTATCATAAAGCTTGGGGCGACATCTCTGCGAGGAAAGTTATAAAACAAAGCCCGAAATAAAACAATTGTGTAAACTATAATCGTAAGAGGGATTGCAACTCCTAAAATCAGGGTATTAAGAAATAAGATGTTTTTTACATGGATTTGGTTTGTCATATGTAAAGCCCAGAAATTACCTGCGAACACCAAAACAAAGAGACCGACCGGAGCTAAAAACCAGAAACCTAAAGCCCTTCTTGGCTGAGCGTGATTGCCGCTGGTTACCTTAATTGGCGTAAAGAAAATGAAAAACATCCCTACCACAAAAGCTATCCACCAGAATATGGCAGCTAAATTATAGGCGAAGGCTTTCGAAATAAACGAAAGAGGAACATTGAACAAACCGGTAGCACATACTGCTGCTGCGATGGAAATAGTTGAATAAAACTGGATCAGACTTGCATGTCTCCATTCCTTCAAAATACAATCCATGCCCACTACAAACCTGACGATAAGAAAGATCATAGCTGTGAAAAAAACTACGATTGCAAGTGTCAGGAAGAAAACAGCCAGTTTGTGAAGGAAACCCTCTGGTTTGCCTGCAATAAGTTGATATATATTAGCTAACGCTCCCGTACCCATCACAAATATAA
>CAZRMQ010000063.1:0-11661 GCA_964601185.1 uncultured Pirellulales bacterium | reverse complement strand
CATACAACCAGCGCTGCTGGAACAATTACCAGATTGATTGACGTCTTTCCCGTAAGCCAACAAGAGCAAATCCGCATTCAGTTAAGCAGTAACCTGATAGCGGTTCTTAGCCAGGCTCTTTGTCCATTAGCTTTGGGCAGAGGAAGAGTTGCAGCTTATGAGTTTATGGTTGTAACACCTGCTATTGCTAATTTGATTCGCGAAAACAAGACTTACCGAATCGATTCGAGTATCCAAACCGGCAAAAAACTGGGAATGCAGCTTCTCGATGAGCACCTCTGGCAGCTTTATGACATCGGCAAAATTACGCTGGAGGAAATGCTTGAAAAAAGCCGCCAGCCAGGTGCCTTACAAGATAAAGCTATAGCTAAAATGAACGCCACAAAGGGAAGAAAAAAGGCAGATAAAAAAGCAGCGACGGTGCAGGAATTGGAAGATTTGGGACCAATCTTAAGGATCTAATTGTATACGGAAAGCTGGTTTTGGAGGAGAACCTGCAGAAAAAAAAACGGGCCTGTTTGTACCTCTCTCATACTAAAAGACATACCAGGAGCTTCCTTAACCCATTATCGGTCCAAAAAACAGCGAAAATCTGTAAATATTATCTGTCCCAATAACTAAATGTCCAATTCATAATTTATTTGTAAAAAAGGCTTTAATGTTGTATACTAAAGACAAAAGAAATTCTGGTTTAT
The DNA here is from genome assembly GCA_964601185.1 of uncultured Pirellulales bacterium. Classification (GTDB taxonomy): domain Bacteria; phylum Planctomycetota; class Phycisphaerae; order Sedimentisphaerales; family Anaerobacaceae; genus CAZRMQ01. The sequence goes on along the minus strand of CAZRMQ010000063.1, from coordinate 10,966 downwards.
CATAAGGAAATTCTTTAATGGGTAAGATGAAAACGACACAAAAGATGCCTCCGATCGAACAATTGAGGGGCAGGCCGCTCGGCAGGATACTTATGAAGATGGGAATTCTCAGCCGAGAGCAAGTACATGAATGTCTGAAAATCCAGAACCAACGACATGAGAATGTACAAACAGGCCAGATTCTTCTTGAGCTGGGATTGGTCGACGAAGATCAACTACAGATCGCTTTAGCCGCTCAGCGAGGAATGGGATATATAAACATAGACGGCATCGACATCCCCCCGGATGTAATAGAAAAAGTTCCTGCGCAAATGGCAAAAACGTACCATATCGTGCCAATTGAGTATAACAAAGAAGCAAACGAGCTGATAGTCGTGCTTGATAGTACCAATAACTTTAGAGCTACTGACGACCTGAACACACTGATGGGTTTTAAAGTCAATGCGAAAATAACCGATCCGCAGGCGCTGGAAAGCGCCTTGACGAAGTACTATGAGACACAACAAGATGAAAACATCAACGAGCTTATAGATGAAATACAGAGTGACCAGTTTCTTGCCGAATTCGAGGGTAGAAATCAAAGTATCGACCTGGATGAGCTGAAGGAGCTGTCTGAGTCAAATCCTGTCAAGAAACTGCTGAATCTGGTTCTGCTGCAGGCAATCCGCGATAAGTCCTCGGATATCCATTTTGAGCCGTTTGAGCATGAATACAAGATGCGATATCGTATCGACGGCGTGCTCTATGAAATGATTCCTCCACCAAGGTACATTGCTGCAGCACTTAGCTCACGTATAAAAGTCATGGCAAATTTGGATATCGCTGAGAGACGACTTCCACAGGACGGTCGAATATCATTGAACGTTCAGGGCAATCCGGTTGACCTGCGTGTGAGTGTCTTGCCCACAATGTTCGGAGAAAGTGTCGTATTGCGTGTCCTGGACAGATCGCAAGTCTCCTTTGATTTGGGTAAGCTCGGCTTGAGACAGGCGGATCAGAAATTGGTTCGCCAGCTTATTCATAAACCCAATGGCATTATCATTGTCACAGGACCAACCGGATGTGGCAAAACTACTACCCTATATTCGGCCTTGAGCGAGCTTAACGACGTTGAAACAAAGATAATTACCACGGAAGACCCGGTAGAATACGATATTGACGGTCTTATCCAGGTTCAAATGAAACCGGCTATAGGACTGACATTCGCCAAGTGCCTGCGGTCGATCTTGCGTCAGGACCCTGATGTCATATTAGTTGGTGAAATTCGTGACTTAGAGACTGCGGAGATTGCAGCACAGGCCTCTCTGACGGGCCATGTTGTGTTTACTACATTGCACACAAACGATGCTCCAGGCTCGATAGCGAGGTTGTTGGATTTGGGTGTTGAGCCATTCCTTCTTACCGCTACTATCGAAGGTATTGTCGGTCAGCGACTAATTAGAAAAATATGTGACAATTGCAAAACACCGAGTGACCCGAACGAAACACAACTAAGAGAGTTAGGGCTGACAGAGGATGATATCAAAGGCAAGAAGTTCTATTACGGTCGAGGCTGTGACCGGTGTAATGGTACAGGCTATAAAGGGCGAACGGGCATTTTTGAGATAATGGTATTCAATGACGAAATGCGCAACCTGGTTATGAATCGAGCTTCGACGAATGTCTTGCGCGTAGCTGCTCAAAAAGCCGGCATGACGTCGTTACGCGACAATGGTTTGGCTGCCCTTTATGACGGCGTTACTACTATAGATGAAGTGGTAAAAGAAACAATTATTGAAGGATAATTATAATTTTCGACAAAGGTTATGTGCTAATGGCAGGTTTCGTTAATTCCAAAGGAGGTATTTAAGATGCCTGTATTTCAATATATAGCGCTGGACCCGCACGGCGTTGAAATAAAAGATGACATTGAAGCTTTAAGCGAGAAAGAAGCCATAAGCAAAATACGAAATATGGGTTATTTTCCCACGAAGGTCCGCTCGCAAACCGTAGTGAAAGCAGCTGCAAAAGCTACTGCAAAGACCAAACGAAGGCCTGGTGCCGGCGGAAGGGTCAAGGTAAAACATGTAACTCAGTTCGCAAGACAGCTTTCTACGCTACAAGATGCGGGACTGCCTATTTTACGTTCATTACGTATCCTGCAGGAGCAGCAAAAGTCGGGAGCGTTCAAGAAGATCATCGGTTACGTAGGCGATGATATTGAGGGTGGCTCGACCCTTTCAGAAGCGATGTCAAGATTTCCAAGAGCTTTTAACAGGCTGTTTGTCAATATGATCGCAGCCGGCGAAACAGGTGGTGTGCTTGACTTGATTCTGGCTCGTGTGGCTGACTTTATGGAAAGCGCTCAGAAACTCAAATCCCGAGTCAAAGGTGCGATGATTTATCCAGCCGTAGTTTTGAGCGCGGCGTTCTGTATCGTGCTGTTATTGATGTGGAAAGTGATACCCACATTTAGCAGCGTGCTGGTCGAGATGTCGGGGGGTGAAGAACTTCCGAGATTGACGAGAATAGTACTTGGCGTAAGCGACTGGATCGCCCTTGGCCCTGCCTGGTTTCCCACCATACCGATACCGTTTCTAGGTATGAAGATAAAGATTGGCGGCTGGGCTGTCCTGATAGCAACGCCGTTTATAATAGTTTTTCTGCTTAGAACTGCAAATCGGTTTCGCATCGGTAGATTGATCCTGGATACTATCAAGTTGAGATTGCCGATTATAGGCCAGCTTATCAGTAAAACCGCAGTTACCCGGTGGACAAGAACGCTGGGAACATTAATCAGCGCGGGTGTGCCGATCCTGGATGCCATTAACGTGACCCGCGAGACAGCAGGAAACGAAGTATATGGCAATATGCTCTCTAAAGTTCACAATTCCATTCGACAAGGTGATACATTTGCCGGTCCATTGCGGCAGTCCAAAACCGTTGACTTAATCATTTCCAATATGGTCGCCGTGGGCGAGGAAACAGGTGACTTGGATAAAATGCTCCTGAAAGTGGCCGACAACTACGACGAGCAGGTCGACGTGATGGTCGGCTCATTAATGCACCTGCTTGAGCCGGTCATAATTGTTGTGCTTGGCACTGTTGTTATGACAATCGTCTTGGCAGTATTTTTGCCGATGATACAAATTATTACGACCTTAGGTTCTGCTGCATAAAAATAAAACTAAACAAATAAATCAAAAATCCAATTATAAGGAGAAAAAAATGAAATCGATTATCAAACAATCCAATAGAAAAGCCGCGTTCACCCCGTTAGAAAGAAAGCCCCATCCTTTGGGCGCTGTAAAGAAGCGAGGGAACGGTTTAAAATTCCACCCGAGCTTTCTAACGGGGTTCACCATCGTAGAGCTGCTGACTGTTATGAGCATCATCGTGATTCTTATCGGCCTTTTGGTGCCAGCTCTGAATATGGTCAGAAGATATGCCTGGGAAGTAAAACAAAAAGCTCAGCTCAAAAGTATTGACGTCGCGATAGAGCTTTTCAACACCGAGTTCAGTGGTTACCCGGATTCGAGCGAGATAGGTCCTGACGACCAGCCATATTGTGGCGCAATGAAGCTTTGTGAAGCTATGATGGGCCAAGACTTGATGGGGTTTCACCCGGATTCTATCTTCAGGGGCGATGGTACGGACGGTACCAGGCCGCTATACCCTGACGCCAATACCGTATCTGCCGAAGTATACAGGGACAACCTGAGCATACGAAAAGGGCCATATTTGCCCCTCGAAGGCGCTAACGCTTATTGGTTAAATAATATATATTCCAATACCGGCGTTTTTTATCCGAAGCACTTTGTCTTATGTGACGTATATAAAACCGTAACAAACCGCGCCACAGGAAAAAGAATTGGCATGCCCATACTCTACTATAAGGCCAACACTGCAAACAACTTACATGATTCTTCCGAACCGGATAATCCCAACAACATATACAACTACAGGGACAATCAACAGCTGATCGAGCTTGGCATTCCTTCGGATCCCGGCGGCCAAATGCATAGGCTTGCTGACCCGGTAAGATTTTATAAAAACACCAAGAACGACAAAGTCACTACGGCTTCCAGACCTTACAGGGCAGATTCTTTCATTCTGATTTCAGCCGGATTTGACGGTGAATACGGTACGCCAGACGATGTGTGCAACTTTGACTGGAAATATCTACCTTAAAAATTTGCATTTAGAATGAAGAATTCTAAGTTCTGCATTTTCAAATAGAAGAGGATAGCTGTGAACCATAGAAAAACAGGATTTACGATTGTAGAGCTATTAACGGTTATTGCAATAATAGCAACACTGGTCGCGGTGCTTGTTCCGTCCCTAACTGCTGTGCGGCGCCTCGCCAAAGAGACCAAACAAAAAGCCCAGTTGACGACCATTGCATTGGCCATTGAGGCATTCAAAAACGATTATGGTGATTATCCGCCGTCATACTATTGGCTGGGCGCACCCTCCCCTCCACCTGCTCCCGGTTTCGGTTACTGCGGCGCGCAGAAACTTGCTGAGGCACTTGTAGGCTGGGACCTTATGGGATTTCATCCAGGATCGGCCTGGCGGGCAGATGGACTGGATGAAAATGGCGGCCCGACCACATACGACCCGGCTAAGGTAAGAGACAAGAACGCTGATGGTGTTCCGGATACGTTAGATGAGAGAAAGGGTCCCTATCTCGAGCTTGCCACTGCAAGTGCATTTTGGTTAGGTAAAACTAACGAGCATGACGGCCTCTTTGCTAATACAGGAACTCTGCACCCGGATAGATTTGTCCTTACCGATGTTTTTGCAAGAAAAAGCGTGATTATAATTAAGGGGATTGACCCAACTACACGACAAATGGCAACTGAGAGCGTCAAGGCCGGGACTCCAATTCTCTATTACAAGGCAAATACATCCAGTAAAATTCTTGTCAATGATGTAAGTATGTTTGGGAATAATATTTACAATATTCGTGACAACGGAGTTCTTATTGCTCTGGGAACGATAAATGAAGGCAGACCACACCCTCTCGCGAATTCGGATATCTTCTACTCTTCGGTTGGTGGTATTGTAGATCCAAAAGTTATAGTTGATTCAACAAACCAACAAAAGCTCTGGCCTTACAGGCCTGATTCATACATATTGATTTCGGCGGGGGCGGACGGCCTTTACGGGACAAGTGATGATATCCGTAACTTTGGAAATTAAGCGCCAGTCCACACCGTATTTAGCAAACCCCCTTTAGGGAGGGGCAAGCCCCGTCTTCTGTCGAAGACAGAAATGGGGGCAGGCTAACGCTATGAAAAATCACAAATGCAAACTCGTGCTTCGCAGAGCAGCAAATAGCGTAACTCTTATCGAGATGGTCATCGTTGTAGGAATAGTCGCACTGTTGGCCACTATGGTAATAGGTATCGCATCTCACCTTGATAATCGGACTAAAGAGAAAGGCCTGGCGAACATTTTTGTACTACTTGAAAGCGCGCTGCAGGAATACCACGAATACACAGATAGATTCCCGGAACAGGCGGAAAGGAATTTTACAAAGGCCGCTGCGCATTCGGAGTTTCTTTATTCAGAGCTCCATTCGATACCAAGCTCTCAGAAGGTGCTGGAAAAAATCAGCGATTCGCTCTTGAGGAGTAAAACAGAAGCCGGTAGCACCTCGCCGAAGATATACGACCCCTGGGGCAAAGTCCTGGATTATAGATACATCCAGGGTGATACTTTCCCGGAGCTGATATCCGCCGGACCGGATAAAGTTTTCGGAACGACAGATGACATAAGCAGTAAAAAATAAAATGCAAACAAAACTCAAACAACATGGTTTTACACTGACGGAGATAACGGTTGTCATAGCGACCATAGTGCTGCTTGTCAGCTTAGCCCTGCCGGCTGTGCGCGCGTTTTTTAACTCCTTTGAATCTCAGGGCAGCACAATGAGCATGATAAGTGCGGCACTGGCAACAGGGCGATCGATCGCTGCAAAGAATCAAAGATATGCCGGCATCAGATTTCAAAAAGCTGACGGCACACCAAATCCACTTGAAGCTCCTCAATATATGATTTTTATTGTGCATGACCCGGATATGATGGCCTATGGTTTTCGTGCAGTCCCGGGTCTCAAACCAATTAAGCTGCCTGACTCCATGACCGTGTCGGACCTGACGGTCGTCACCAAACGCAATATCGTAAATCCAACAAATCCGACCGAGGTGCGACTCGATGACCCGACACTTTCTGATACGCAAAGGGACAACCTTATCGACGAGGACCGTGAGCTTACAGATACCACTACGTTTTCCATTATCTTCTCCCCGAGCGGGAAATTAGTGATTCATGGCATTCGAGTAAGAAACAAAGATGGATATCCGGACACGGCCTCCAATAAGTCTGAAAGTTCCGATGATGTTTTTAATAAGAAAGCACAAGTTGACGCCGGAATTGGAACATTCTATCAGGATGACTATTTCAGCCCGACTGGAAGCTCTTATCCCGACCTTGGATTGGGGCCGGAGCAAAGCCGAAGCAGCTTTGTTGCTTATGATAAAAAAGAGTTCATCCAAGCTTATAAAAAACGCAGAGCATGGTCGGATTATTTGGTCAAGCTGGCCGACCAGGCGATTTATATCAATCCTTATACAGGGACGATAATTTCACCTGATTGATATTCTTATGAAAAAAAAGCAACGATATATAGGTTTTTCTCTCATCGAAATACTGCTGGCCGTCGGCACTCTCAGTATCGGATTGCTTTTTATCGCCGCTACATTCCTGACCGGTCTTTATTTCTCGACAATAGCTACTGAACGGACAACCGCAGCAATAGCCACCGACGAGGCTTTTGCAAAAATAATGCTCTACAACATAAATCCAACAGATTTGGAAGCCGACGAATTAAAATCCTTTGAAGAGCTGAGCACCATCGACCCGAACGAATTTGCATATCCTTCGACCGATACAGACGCCTCGCAAAAGCAATATTACTGGTCTGCCCTTTGCAGGCGTGCAGGCTCAGCCTCGAATAGCAGGCTTGTCCAAATAACAGTTTTTATCAGCAGGAAGGTAAATGCCGCAGCTTCATATCAAGGTGGGAAAGGAAGACCTATTCCAAGGAAGGTTGACATTTCCGGCATTATTGGTCAAAGCCGGCTTACAATAACAGATACCGATAAAACAACGTGGATAAACGACGGTTATACAGTGGTAGATGATAAAACCGGCCAGATTTATCGAGTAATCGAACGAGATACTAACCAAACTAACCGGTTTAGGCTCGACCGTCCCTGGCAGGGCGATCAGACCGGCTGGGTCTGGGTAGTGCCGCCGCCTCTGGCTGGAGGAAAAAATCCAAATATAGCAATATATCAGAAGATAGTTAGATTTTAGATAGACCAGAGAGTAAACGGATGAAAAAAAGTGATCTAAAGTGACTAAAGTGAGCTAAAGTTATATCCATAATTTTAGGCACTTTAGGCACTCCAAACTTTAGTTCACTTTTGAATTTTGATTTTTTATTTGAACTATGAGCTGTAGATACCACACAATCAAAGCCTTTACCCTAATTGAGCTTATGGTAGCTGTTGGGATACTGGCTATGATCCTGTCCTTTGCGAGCGTTATCTTCAGGGTCAGTATAGATTCTCATCGCACGGCTATTGCAAATGCCGAAATTATGCAAAAACTGCGGGCCATTACCGACCAGATAAATGCAGACTTCAAAAGCATCGCTTATGGCTACGGTGGTTACATTAGTTTTAACACAAATACATATACCGTTGAAGGCAAAACCACGAATATAAACTCTGATTGTATCGCATTTTTTGCAACCGGTGATTTTCAATCGACCGGCCAATATACGGGCAAAACAGTTGCAGGTAATGTCGCATGTATATTTTACGGTCCGGCTGACCCCAATTCCTTCAGCAGATCAGCTAAGCCGCGGGATAAGATTCTTCTGCGAAGACAAACGATATTAACCTCTGATGCGCCGCAGGAAGGCTCGGACCCGCGCGGCGAATATTACATAAAATCTTTATCGCAATGGAGGACTGATCCTCCATTCACTGATGGGAAAGACTGGGTAAGAAGGCCGTTTATCGACCCCAATAATCTGAAAGAACAATTCGTAATGTATCTGGCGAAAGGTGCAGATAATTTCACCATACAATTTGCGGAAACGGAGGACGAATCGGACAAAATTGCGTGGAGCCGGAACAGGGAAGACGAACCAGGAGACATCAGCACCAATGCTCTCAAGTTCACCTTCACGTTATATGACTCGATGGGCATTATTAGAAAAGGCAGAACTTTTACACATATTGTTTATTTAGGCGGCTGAAAAAGATAAATGACTAAAATTTGGAGTGACTAAAGTGCCCCTGCCTTCGCAGGGGCAAGCCTGTCCCCGCGGAAGCGGGGATTATGAATTATAATTTTAGTTCATTTTAGGCACTTTAGCTCACTTTAGGCACTTTAGAATGAAAACATCAGGTAAAAAAATTCCTGTTAAACAGAAACCTATCGGTTCAGCTCTTATTCTGACGGTGGTTCTGACCAGCCTGCTGGCTATTGTCGGTGTACTGTTTGTTATGATGTCCCGTGTGGATAAGATAGCAACGTCTGCCGTCGCAGATAGTAAAGAATCGAACTTTGCGATCGAAACAATCATCGCCAGGATATCAGAAGAATTGATTTTAGACGTTCCCGGAGTAGAAGAGACGGAATACTATGACTATCCGGGCTCGCAGGACAGGTGGCTTGCAAGTCTTGAGCCTTATGAATCGAGCGGTAACTACTACTGGCGGCAGATAAGCGATGTTACAGGATATCTGTCAGGTCATACCACAGACATCCAGGCGAAGGTTTTGCCTGAATATGCTCCAATAACAATAACCGATTCCAACCAGCCGGTCGCTAATGCCGATGCCGATGGTGACGGCGTAGGCGATTCAAAATGGATTAAACTCGATGATATAACATCAAACAAGGGTAAACCCATTTACGCCGCCATTAGGATTATTGACAACGGCGGAATGCTCAATGCCAATACAGCCTTTAAATTCGATCCCAACGGCAGCCGTGAAATGGTGGACGGCTCAAATCAACTGCAAATAAATCTTATGGCTTTAGCCGGCAGGCCAGACTATCCTTCTACGTCCGCCGACGAAACAGACTTGCTTAAAGCAAGAGCAAATAACGGCGACGATATCGACTATCTTGATTTGAATAAATATAAGAAAGATGTCATCTGGCATTATGGTGAGCCAAACGGACTATACACCCCCTTTGATATCTCCGATGAGCTTGAGCTTAGGTACAGATTCCTGCTGAACAATACATCGATAGATACAAGACTTGAGGAATGGGGAGACGAGTTCAGAAGAAATACTTTGTCAACTCCCGTTACAACAGGTGGCCAGGAATTAGACAATTGGTTTAAAAGAGCATACGACTCCGGGGATGTTGACCCGAACTACGCGTATCGCCACATTACCACCACCTACAATATGGATCGAACTATTGACCCGAATGGCGTCAAGTCAGTCAATATAAATACCGCCCCATTAGACAAAATATACAATGCGTTGCTCAGCGGTATCAATTCTGTCAACCCCAGACTTGATCGGGCCGAGCAGATCGCAGCTCAGTTAGCAGTTAATATAATTGACTTTCGTGATTCAGATACTGCTGTCACCTTTCTTCCCACCGCCTCCAGGACCTATTATGGTTTCGAGGTACAGCCGTTTATAAGTGGGATTGCATTTCGTATCAGCGATACCAATCCTGCTAATCCGGCTAACAACTATTTTGCGATTGAGCTTTATAATCCTTTCAATATAGACATTCCGCTGGGAGATTTCAGGCTGGAGCTTCGGCTGGGCAGTGACGTCGTCGGCACAATAAACCTCGCAGGCCGTGCGATAGCAGCTAACAGCCGATTTGTAATAACCAATAGCACTGCCGCCTCTAACGTATTCGGTGTTGCGGACTTAATATCAACAGGAGGTGGTAAAGAAGACACCAATTTGGAACTGGCAAGATACGTCCTTGATAGCCCGGACCCACCAACATACATATTAAGTGAGAAATATGATATTTATCTCCTCAGAAGTTTTGCGGCTACAAATCTTTATCTTGACCAGCAGAAAACTGTAGATGCCTGGTTTGCATGGGATAGCGCTAAGGGCACATCTCAGTTTTATTGCAGGTCCGACATCAACTGGAATGTAATATATCAAGAATTACAATCCACCGCAAATACGCTGGGTGTGCCTAATAGAATAACGGCAAGCAGAAAAAACTACAATCTTGAAAATTCCGGAGAGCCTTTCGTCACAATTGGTGACATCTCCAAGGTTCTTACTGTCGGGCCGAGCATCGACCCAAATGACATGATTGGCATGCAACTCGCGACAGAGCCTTCTGAAGATTTTATTCGTCTTGATTTGAAGAATCCGGCTTTTACCAATATTTTCCAATATCTGACAGTTATCGATCCTGAATCTTTTGTCCCTGGGACGAATGAGACAAGAATAAAAGGGCGGATAAACGTTAATACCGCTCCCTGGTTTGTGACTGCACAACTACCCTGGATGAGGCCTGATATCGCCCGGGCAATTGTTACATATCGGGACATAACTGAAAAAGGCTTCAAGAGTATTGGCCAACTGATGCAAGTCACCCAGATGGATTACTATGCAACCGACCAGACCGATTTAATAACTTTTCCCGACCTGACGCCGAGCGACGGTGCAGGACAGGATTTTGAGGAGCGGGATGTGATTTTCTCGCGTATTAGCAACCTTGTTACCGTACGAAGTGATGTCTTTACAGCTTACATACTCGTCCGCATCGGCACCGACGGCCCACAGAAAAGAGTCTTAGCTCTACTCGATAGAAGCAACGTCAATTCTAACACCGACAAAGTACGTATAGTTGCATTGCAGCCTATTTCTGACCCAAGGTAAGGGATTTACGATTGTCGATT
>CAZRMQ010000062.1:5749-11749 GCA_964601185.1 uncultured Pirellulales bacterium | reverse complement strand
GTCAGGCCGAAGCCGTATTCGAAAAGCGGCTTGTCCACCGAGGCGGAATCGTAATCGACATCTCCGACATTAATCGGTATTTGTTCCATCGAGCGAGGCCAGGTGAACGAGAGCTTTCCGGTCGGCTTGTAATCGCCGAAAAGCACATCCGCTACGCCCTGTCCCTCAGTACCCGGCAGCCAGGCGGCCAAAAAAGCATCGGCCTGATTGAGAACATCATTGATTATCATCGGCCTGCCTGAAATCAGAACAACGACAACGGGGATGCCAGCCTTTTTCATGTTACCAAACGCTTCGATATCCTCTCTATCAAGTGAAAGGTCATTGCTGTCGCCTAATCCTTCAACGTAGGATCTTTCGCCGATCACAACAATACCGATATCTGCGCCTTCTGCGCCTGTGCCATTTTGTGAGAAAGTCACTTCAGCTTTCTTTGATACGGTCTTTTTAATAGCTGATAGAATTGTCGTACCACCGGGAGTCACGTTGCCGCTTCCACCCTGCCAGCGAATGGTCCAGCCGCCACATTGATAGCCGAGGTTATCGGCGCATTTACCACCAACATGAATTCGGGCCAGTTTCTTCGGGATAGGCAGAGTCTTATCGTCGTTTTTTAGCAGCACTATAGACTGGCGAACGGCTTGGCGAGCGACCTGTCGGTGCTTAGACGAACCGAAGCTTTTATGGAGGCTTCTATCAGCTAAATGTGAACGTTTCTTATCCATCAGGCCCATAGCAAACTTAACGCGGAGGATTCGGGTCACGGCATCATCTATGCGCGACATCGGCACCGTTCCCTCCTCAACCAGCTCTTTCAAGGATGTGGAAAACTCCTTGTATTCGCTGGGAACCATACCCATATCCATACCGGCGTTAATGGATTTGGCGATGGCGGTTTTGTAATTCCTGTCGAGCTGGTTGATGGCACGATAATCTGAGATTAGAAAGCCCTCGAATCCAAGCTCATTTTTCAGGACATCGGTAAGCAGATATTTGTTTTCTGAGCACTTGACGCCGTTCCAGCTACTATAAGAAGGCATAATGGTGCCGACACCGGCATTGATGGCCGCGACGTATGGTGCAAGATGGATACGCTGCAGAATCTGCTCATCGACCTGTGTATCACCCTGGTCTAACCGAATGCGCGTATTGCGTCGGCCACCTGCTCCTCTGCCGCTGCGAATCGTTGCCGTTGTTCCGCCGTCGCCTACATAATGCTTGGCACAGGCCAGAATGGAAAGCGGGTTACTAAGCTTGGAACCCTGCAAGCCACGAATTGCCGCTGCGCCGAGGACCTTGACGAGATTAGGATCTTCTGAGAAGCCCTCGTATGTCCTGCCCCAGCGCTCATCGCGAGGGACAGTCACGCAAGGAGCGAAAGTCCAGTTGATTCCGGTAGCTCGGACTTCCTTCGCGGTAATGCGTCCTATCTTTTCTATCAGCTTTGGATTGCGCGTACAGCCAAGGCCGATGTTGTGCGGAAAAATCACGGCATCGAGCACATTACTGTGCCCATGCACCGCATCAACACCATAGAGAATTGGGATGCCGAGACGCGTCTTTAGAGCATGCCCTTGGCAGCGGTCATATAAATCGGTCCAGGCTTCGAGGCTGTTGCCGTCTTTTGGATCGGAGTTACCGCCGCTCAGCACAGAACCGAGAAAGAATTTGCCGATGTCGTTGGCGTCCTTGATATGCTCCTGGTCGGCCTGTATCATCTGCCCAATCTTTTCTTCCAGTGTCATTTGCAAAAGCAGTTGCCTGACCTGTAAGTCGTATGAAGAAAGTGCCTTTGGTTTGGTTATCGCTGGAAACACCTGACAAGATGAAACAAAGAGGCTTATAGCAACGATATTCGATAGAATTATCTGCCAGTGGAGAAAAGTTTTCATCGCTTAAAATTTTCCCTTCGACAAGCTCAGGGCGGTGAGCAAAGTCGAACCGTTTACATATTATCTTTGAAGGGTGAATCCGCCTACGATGGACTGCCTACCTCTATAGGGAATAACTTTATCCGGATTTTTCGTGATTCCAACTCCCGTTCCATGCCTTCTTTTCACGATCACAACGTTGAACCTGCGTACCTGGAGCATTCCCGGAAAGCTGCCTTTTCTGTCAGAAATTGTAAGCAGGCGTCTTGCATCGTTCCAATGAAAGGTAATCGTTGAATATGCGCCTTGTTCATAATTATAGTTGTCGTTCTGGTCTTCATACAATGTGAAGGTGGCATCGGCTCCGGGGTAAATGCGCAGCTCAATAGGATCAGCCGGCTTCTCAGCAGCGTATTGAACTAATGGGCCCATCGGAATGATTGAGCCTGCCTTTACAAACAAGGGAATCTTATTGATTGGAGCATCTGCGGCGATTGTTTGACCACCGGAGAAAGTTCGACTCGTCCAAAAGTCGGTCCACTGGTGATCATCTGGCAGATACACATCCCTGGTCTTCGGCCTTGGCTCCACGACTTTTTCCTTAGCGTGAATTTCCGGAGTCTTCCAATAAAGCTGGGCTCTGAAAGCGCCCGCGGCGGAATTGGAAGTCTCAAAGGCGAAGTCGTATTCCTTGCCGGCTTCGAGCTCTACCGGCACTGTATAAAACTCCACTGACCAGTAATTGCAGGGCAATTCTTTGCCATCTAAAAAAACTCGTTTTGGCCCGAAGCTTTTCATGTGGAACCGATGCTGTCCTGTCTGAGTTGGGATAAGTTTACCTTCCCAGCGTACAGCGAATGTGGGGTCGGTTATGTATTTAGGCCAGCCGGTGTACCAGAATAGATTGATATTAGGCTCGACCTGCTCGTGACAAGATTCCTTAAACTCTGTATCGTTATAATACTTAGCGACTAAGCCGGGCTTGCCGTCTTTTGTCTTAAAGTGCTCGGACGAGATAAGGATGCTGTCTTCCGGCGGACGATGAATCATATATTCCGTGACGGGGCAGACCATGATGGCAGGGCCAAACATAAATTGGTCATCAATTGAATAAGTCTTTTTATCATCTGTGAAATCCATAGGCAGGCCGCGCATAATCGTATATCCATCGTTGGTGACCTGCCATGCGAGCGAATAGATGTATGGCAATAAGCGATAGCGCAGATTGTCGAAGTTCACCATGGTATCGGTAAACTCGCCGAATTCCCATATTTCACGTGGCGTCTCCGAGCCGTGCGAGCGGAAGATAGGACTAAACGTGCCAAACTGAAACATGCGAGCATAAAATTCCTGGTAGGCCGGGTCTTTGCCACCGTTGGAGAAAACGCCTCCATAACTGCCGATGACGAAAGCGCCGATATCAAACGTCCAGTACGGTATGCCGGCCATACAGTGATTGATACCTGCTGCTATTTGTTTCCTATAAATGTCCCAGTTTGCCCCTATGTCACCCGACCACGTTGTCACGGCATTTCGCTGCTGGCCTGCGAAGGTCGAGCGAGTGAGGATATAGGCACGCCTCTGGTCGCTCTCTTTACGCAGATTTTTGTACAAAGCGTCGGTCATAGAAAGTGAATAGACATTTAAATACCTTGCCCAGGAGCCAAGATAATTGTAGCCGAGCTTTTTCATCTCATACTCGGTGGCTTCTTTCGTAAGGGCGTTTACAACATCCGGCTCGGTCGAGTCTATCCACCAGGCATCGATGCCCGTGGAATACAATCCCTTTTTCAGGTAGTCCCAATACAACTGATTGGCTGCCGGATTCAGGGCATCATAATATTTGAATCCTGCCCAGCCGAATTTGTCGTAGAGATAACCTTTATCGTCCATGTCTTTGAAAATCGGAGTATTTGGTCCAAGTCCGGGCCAGACTGAAATCATAACATGAAAATTTTGGTCGTGGAGTATATCGACCATTTCTTTCGGTCTGGGAAACTTCTTCTCATCAAAGTACATCTGGCTCCAATTCTCTTTTGCACCCCAGTAGTTCCAATCCTGGATGATATTGTCGACAGGGATTTTCTTTTCACGGTATTGTTGAGCAATGCTCAATAATTCATCGCGATTTTTATAATGCTCCTTGCTCTGCCAATATCCGTATGCCCATTTGCCGTACATCGGTGCCTGCCCTGTGAGGTTCCTATAGCCGGCTATAACCTCATCCATATTTTGGCCGAATATAAAATAGTAATCAACATTGTCACCCACATCGGACCAAAACGAGGCTTTTTCTTTATCATCCGAAAAAACGGTCTTGGAATAATTGTCCCAGAGTATTCCATAGCAGCGGGTGGAAATCAGAAATGGAGTGACAGCATCGGTATTGCTCTGTACTAATTTGACAGAACGCCCCCTATAGTTCATGTAACCATTCTGGTGCTGGCCGAGGCCGTAAAGGCCTTCATCCGGTGTCAGTCTGAAATTCTGTTGAATGCTGAAGACCGACAAGTTGAGATCACGCTCCATCCCTTCGACACGGCTCTCGTCTCGGCGAAGCGCCGAGCCGTAGCCGGACAAGACAGGCTTAATAATCACTCGACCTTGTTCTTCGAGAATGATTTTGTCATCATGGGTAAAATATTGGATTTCGCCGTTACTTTTAGATATTCGCATGGTGATCTTCCCGGATGCCAGATTGACGGCTCCGCTACTTTCCTGAAAGCCGAGATTCATATCAGGCAGGATGTTTTGGATTACAACCAGACTTTTTTTCTCTGGTTTTCCCGTGGGGAGCCATTTTACAACACGAACCGTGTTATCCGCATAGAACTGTACCATCACATTTAGCGTGCCGATTTCGAGATGAACACCATTTTGAACGCGTTTAACATTTGACTGTGCTGCCAGGCATTGAGAAGTCGTGAAAAAAAGGACAAAGCAGCAAAGAATAATATTTCGTGTTTTCATAGTTCCACCTCATTTATATCATAAACAATTCTGGTAATTGGTTAAATGGTAACTTGTCCAGTGAGCTAAAATTTGGAGTGCCTAAAATTATAACTTTAGCTCACTTTAGTTCATTTTAGGCACTTTAGTTCATTTTAGGCACTTTAGCTCATTTTAGGCACTTTATATTTTTCGTGTTAGTGCCTCGTGAACTTGTCAAACACCGTAATGACCGGCAAGGCATTATCGTCATCGTCGAACATGCCTCTGCTTCGAAGACCGCCTGTGACAGCAGGCTCCCACCAAAAAACGCCCTTGCCTCGATTGCCAGGCGTGCTCAGAACCATTCGATGTACCTCATCCAGAAACTGGCTTTGTCCTTCGGGCGTTTCTGGAAACGGCGCTGGTTTGTTTCTATACTCGGTGGGTCTCCAGTTGTAAGCCACTTCCACCAGGATAATGTCCTTGTCGTACTCATTGGCCATGAAAATGAGATTTTCTCTAAGGTCAAGCAATGACCCGTGCCACCACGGGTAGTAGGATTGGCCTATGACATCATAGTCGATACCATACGAATGCCACTTATCAAAGAAAGCCTTTGTCCGCTGCATATCTGCACCTCTGTCGATGTGGATCATAATCAGGGGTCGTTGGGCATTACCGCAGCCTGCATCAACGCCATCAATTCCAGCCTTGAGCAACTCCGCAAAGTTGTCCCAGTTGTTCGGCAGCCTGCCGTCAGGCCAGAGCATGCCGTTGATGACTTCATTGCCAGGTTGAACCATGTCGGGCAGAACATCGGCGTCCCGAAAGGCAATGATTGTGTCCCTTGTGTATTCGAACACCGCTTGAACCAGCTCCTCGTGCGACTTATCCTCCCAGGCCTTGGGAATGTATTGTTTTCCCGGGTCGGCCCAAGTATCGGAGTAGTGATAGTTCAGCAAAAACTTATACCCAAGTTTCTTGGCTTCCTGGGCGAGGGCGATTGTATATTCGAGATTATTTGGCAGGTACGTGGGAGTGTGGAACAGTCGCAGGCGGATCCAGTTGTACCCATGGTCCTTGAAGATTTGCAGTCTAGGTTTTACCTCGTTACCGTCCTTAAATACGGTGCCCCTCTCCTCAGCCTGCTTGAGGAAGGAAAGGTCAGCGCCGATGGCATAGTCGAGGGCATACAGCG
>CAZRMQ010000062.1:0-5649 GCA_964601185.1 uncultured Pirellulales bacterium | reverse complement strand
CCTGTTCGTAGTGCCAGCGTTCCGAGCAGAGCCATCTCGGTCATCTCACAGCCGAATTCGATGGGACAGGCAGTACGTGAGCCTGTTTTGCACGCCTGTGTCCATTCACGGTAGTGATGTTCGGTCCGAGGCAAAGTTTTCGGCGGTGCCTGGAAATCTCGAAACTTTTCCTCCGGCAGCAGCAACGGCCTGGTGCTGCCGTAATAATCAGTCATCATCTGTCCCTTTTCGCCAACGAAGAGAAGCCCGTCACCAGACATGGGC
This sequence comes from uncultured Pirellulales bacterium, assembly GCA_964601185.1. Lineage (GTDB taxonomy): Bacteria > Planctomycetota > Phycisphaerae > Sedimentisphaerales > Anaerobacaceae > CAZRMQ01. Next base: position 5,385 of record CAZRMQ010000062.1, on the reverse strand, counting down.
CTGCGTGGATTTAGCCCATCCGGCCGATGTGGTTTCATTCCCCCATCATACCAATATACTTTCAGCGGAGGCAGATTTCCTCTTGTTGGAAATTCCCATGTGACCATGTTAGCGTGACCCTGGCAATCCGGCGTCTTTACAGGTTTAAAGAATCCATCATGACGAGTTGACCCATAGCTGTAGACCGTAGTCGGCGCACCAAGCTGGAGCTCTTTGAAAAAGATATGAAGCGTATGGCAGGCCATATCACCTACCGTACCTGAGCCGAAGTCCCACCAAGGCCGCCAGTTTTCAGGATGATAAGCCGAGTTGTACGGCCGATATGGTGCCGGGCCAATCCATAAATCCCAGTCCATACCGGGCGGCGGTGTCTGAGCTTCCGTCGGTCGTAGCAGCGAACAGGGATAAGCCGGGTGGTTACACCAGATATGCAACTCCCTCACCGGGCCGATAGCCCCGGACATCAAAAACTCTGTAGTAGTTAGGGCACCTTCTGTGCCGGCGGCCTGAACACTCGACTGGGTGACCAGATTTTTGTTCTTTAGGACGGCTTGTTTGATCTTCCTGGCCTCACCGATGCTGTGCGCGATCGGCTTGGCGCAGTAGATGTGCTTGCCGAGCTGCAGGCCGGCCATTAGGATGATCGCGTGAGTGTGGTCCGGCGTAGCGATGATGAGGGCATCGAAATTCTTCGCTTCTTTATCGAACATTTTGCGGAAGTCGTGGTAGCGCCTGGCACTTGGATATTTTTCAAACACCCCTCTCGACTGAACAAGATTATGGTCAAGGTCACATAAAGCGACTATTCGTTCATCTTTGCATCCATCGAGATAATGACGACCCATACCGCCCACACCGATACATGCGATTGTGAGGGTATCGCTTGGCCCCTGATAGCCGGTGCCTCCGAGGACATGACGTGGGACAATAAAAGGTGCAGCAAGACTGGCAGCCAAAAAACTACGTCGAGATAGTCCTTGTTTAGCATTATTGACAAGGCTTGCAGACTTGTCCTCCGTAAGGAGTCCATAGGACTGAGCTTGTCGAACGGATTGGTTGGGGTTCACAGACTTGCGAGATGACATTTGAAATATCTCCTTTCTACATAAATAGATGCGCCAAGAAGAGCACCTTAACACAAAATGTGGGCGAAAACCCAAAATTTATTGCGGGATTTTCTGGGATAACGGACGCAGCGGCCGAATATAAATATTCCGGTATGCTATCGGGCCATGATCGCCTTGCAACATCAGAGGATTCGTCGCAGCTTCCGGGTGCTTCATCGCCGCAGTCGTTGGTCCTTCTCTTTCAACATTCTCGTGAATCAGCACCCCATTGTGGAGCACCCGCAGAAACTTTGCATTAGCGATTTTTTTGCCTTGTTCGTCAAAACGAGGTGCCTGGAACCAGATGTGGAACGACTGCCACTGCCCTGTAGGCCGCTCTGCCCGCACCTTTGGAGCAATACCGCCGGGCTTGGCGCGATCTGTCGGACGTTCATAATTGTATATAGCGCCGCAAATATTGGTTATATGTTTATCTAATTCATCCGGAGTCCTGCCGTAACTGTCCCAAATCTGAATTTCATATAATCCATGTAGATACACGCCGGAGTTGGATTTGTCCGAAACCATGAACTCAAGATACAATTCCACGTCTCCGAACTTTTCTTCGGTGACGAGGTCCGAGGGAACAGGCTTGAAGTCAGTTGCAGTGTTTACAATACGGTCACCTTGATTGTTCCGGGCTTTCAACAGCCGGGGATTATCGGGACCACCCCAATAAACAGCCGATGTGGCAGTCCATCCACCTCTCTCTGGATTACGATACAACCAGCCGTCAAGGTTTTTGCCGTTGAGTAGAGGTTTCCAGCCGTCCTCCAGCAGGTATGGCGGATCGCCGTGATGATTACCGTCATTGACTGCCGGAAGGTCATCCGCGGCAGCCGGTGAAAACAAAGCCGCAGCAAAGACAATGCTGATAAGAAAATGTTTCATTTGTGTACTCCTTTCCCTCTACGGCTCCCCCCTGCTTTCTTGCGAAAGCAAGAAGGGGGGCTGAGACGAGTTTTATCCTTCGCACCCCTTAGGGGGGAGAATGGACGAATCACAAAAGCTGTTGCAGCGCCTTTTTCCAGCCTTCGTAATAAGCATTAACTTTACCAGTATCAGAACCGGGAGAAAACTGTTTTTTGTTTGCACTCCGTAAGGAGTCCCTAGGACTGAGGTTCTTTAATTGATCGAGACAAGTGAAAATGTCCTCTTGAAGACCAGCCAGGTAGGCCGCACCGAGAGCAGAAACATCTTCTATGCCAATGTTGACGACGTTTGTCCTCAGCAGGTCGGCCAAGAACTGCATGACAAAATGATTAGCTGTTATACCCCCGTCAACCTTAAGTTCCTTCAATTTAATCCCACTATCTTCCTCCATAGCGGCAATAACATCTTTTATCTGATAAGGAATAGATTCCAGTGCGGCACGCACAATGTGGTTTTTATCACAACCGAACGTTAAACCTAAAATTGCAGCTCTTAAATCCATTTTCCAATGAGGAGCGCCAAGGCCGCTGAAGGCAGGGATCAGATACACACCATTATTATCCTCAACGGAATGGGCCATTTCCTGGGTCTGTCGGCTGTCCGCAAATAATCCCAGCCGATCGCGCAGCCAGTTAATAGTAGCTCCACAGGTGACGATTATACCCTCCAGTGCGTAATCGACTCTGTCGTTTGTACTCCAGCAAATGGTCGCAACCATCCCTTTTTCTGATTTTATTATTTTTGAGCCGGTATTAAGCAGAATAGATGAACCGGTGCCCATAGTTGCTTTGGCCGTACCTGGGTAGAAACAACCTTCCCCAAAGGCAGCCGCATGGGAATCTCCTATCATGGCCGATATATTTATCTTATCCGGCAAGAGTCCGTCAAAGTCAGACCGACCATAGAAGTGGGAAGAAGGCTGGGGCTGCGGTAGATTAAGTTTTTTCAGATTGAACTTGCCTAAAAGATGTTTGTCCCACTGAAGGTCGTTTATATTGAAAAAAAGAGTGCGGCAGGCATTAGTATAATCTGTAAAGTAACTTTGTCCCTGGGTAAGCTTAAATAACAGCCAGGTATCGACGGTCCCAAAATACGCATCCCCGGCATCAATCGCATTTTTTATCAGGTGGTCGTTTTCATAAAGCCAGATAAGTTTGGTTCCCGAAAAGTATGGATCGATTATCAAACCTGTTCGTCTCCTGACCTCGTTTTCAAGTTCAGAGCCTTTCAGGCGATTGCAAATATCGACTGACCTTTTACACTGCCAGACAATCGCTCTGCAAAGAGGATTTCCCTTTTTGTCCCAGAGAAGAAAAGTTTCCCTCTGATTTGAAATGCCGCAGGTTGTGATATTTTTCGAACTTCTGGAAGAGTTTTCTGAAAACTTCTTTAAGCATAGTTTTACAGAATCCAGCACGCTCTTATAGATTTCAATTGGGTCCTGCTCTACAAAGCCTGGCTTGGGAAAGTAAGACTTTAGTTCTTTAGATGCTTTTGAAACAACCTGCCCCCTGGAATCAAAAATGAGCGTTTTGGTTCCACTGGTACCCTGGTCAATAGCCAAGATATAGCTTTCAGTCATATTTAACTTTAACCTTTTTTCAATAACTTTCTGGCGTTTTCCAAGATTCCATTTTTGTCTATTTTGTAAAATGCCCTGATTTGCTCTCGTGGGCCGGCTTTGGCAAAATGGCCTTGCGTAATGCCCAAACGAACTATCCTGGCATCGAGTTCCTCTTCAGCAATAATTTCAGAAATGAGACTACCCAATCCACCATGCAGAGAATGCTCTTCCACAGTAATAACATTCTTTGTTTTTTGAATCGAATCGATGATTCCTTTTTTGTCCACCGGTCTTATAGAGGAAACATTGATGACCTCTGCATTTATGGAATTGGCTTTCAGGGTCTGTGCTGCGGCGTAAGCTTCGTGAACAACTGAGCCTATGGCAAAGATACTTATATCATCCCCGCAAGTAAGGACATCTACCTTGCCAAGCTCGAATTGATAATCTTTGCTGTGAAGCACGGGGAACTTCGCGTTATCCATTCTTATATAAACCGGCCCTACATGCCGCAGCGCAAAGTCGAATATTCTTTCTGTTTCAACCGGGTCAGAAGGGGCTAAAATGATAATATTGCCCAAACCTCTCATAATAGAAATGTCATCGATTGCATGATGAGTGCTTGCCAGCGGGCCGTATGAAACGCCGGCATTTAAGCCCACGAGTTTTACATTCATATCCGAATAACATACATCATTTTTAACCTGCTCATTAGCTCGAGCTACCAAAAAACAAGCCGCGTTAGCGGTTACAGCTACGTATCCCCCCAGAGATAGCCCAGCGGCCACTCCAACAAGATTCTGTTCTGCAATCCCAACGTTAATAAGCCGGTCAGGATACTTTTCCTGGAAAGGGGCAATTTTCGCGGTGCTGGTAGAGTCACTCACCAGAACTACTAAGTTAACATTATCCTGAACCGCTCGGATAAAGCATTGGACCATGACCTCTCTAAGATCTATCCTTAACTGCTCTGTCATTACTCCAATTCCTCTATGGCCTGTGTAATCTGATCGCCGAAGGGTATTTTGTGGTGCCAGGCGGCCCGGTCCTCTATAAACGAAACTCCTTTACCCTTGATAGTGCGGGCAATAACCACATGAGGTCGGCCATTGTGCATATCCAGTCTTTCAATTGTATCAATAAATTTTGCCACATCGTTGCCGTCCGTGACCTGGATGTCAAAGCCAAATGCCTTCCACTTATCCTCCAGAGGTTCTAAAGCCATTATAGTTTCTGTGCGATCAGCTAACTGTAGGGTATTGCGATCGACGATGACGATAAGATTATCGAGTTTGAAATGGGCGGCACTCATAGCGGCTTCCCATATAGAGCCTTCCTGAAGTTCGCCGTCTCCGGTGAGAACATAAGTGCGGAAGGTCCTCTTGGCCATTTTCCCGCTTAGCGCCAAACCGACGCCTACCGAAAGCCCGTGTCCTAATGCACCGGTGTTTAATTCGATGCAGGGTGTTTTTTGTCGCACAGGATGGCCGGGTAGAGCAGAGTCAAATTGCAGATAGTCAAGTAAAAGTGATTCATCAATATAACCTGCTTCGGCGAGGGTGCAGTAAAAACCGCCTATTCCATGACCTTTGCTTAGGATTAACCTGTCTCTGTTGGGATCATTTAGGTTGTTTTTCTGAATATTTAAAATGCGAAAAAACAGAGAGGCCAGGATATCGGTCTCAGATAAATCTGCTCCAGTGTGTCCTTGGCCCGCGTGTGAATTCATCTTTATAATTTTTTTGCGTATCTCTTTCGCCTTCTTTACAATTTCATCGGGCG
>CAZRMQ010000061.1:6698-11870 GCA_964601185.1 uncultured Pirellulales bacterium | reverse complement strand
AACAACTCACCACCTTTTTCGCTACTTGTTGCACTTATGAGTTGAATCCGCCATTCCAAATAAGATGCTCGCGAGAAAGAATCTCGAAACACAAGTTGCAGAGGTCATGAAAATTCTGGAACAAAAGCTATGATATCTTTTCCTCTGAACAGCCGTATTGTAATAGAAAAGAGGAATTGTGCAAGAAAAAGTGTAAAAAAAATAAAAATATAGAGAAACCCCACATGAACGACGAATGCGGTGTGAAGGGGCAACCCATCGTCTGCCAAGGGTGGATTTCATTCCACGGCAGTTTAAAAGAAAACCGCCACCATAGGGGTGGCGGCTAAACGGGCAGGTGCGGGAATGACAACGGCAATGACAACCCCCGCCGTAAAGGCGGGGGTTAAACGAGCAGAGGCATGCTTTTTACGCACCACGCAGGCCTGCCCTGAGCAAAGTCGAAGGGACGCGATACGCAATACGGTCTACACCAGACTATATTGGTGGGCTAAAGTCCACCCTACCTGACTTTTTGGTTTGCAGAACACACCCTACCGGCTGATACCATAATCGAATTATTACTGCCGGTCAATTTCAAACTAATACTTAAGAAACAGATACCATAATCTAAAACAGAGCCGTGACCGTCAGGGAGCGGTATATACTCGGCGTAAAATAAAAAAAGTTCAAAAATTTTTAAAAACAGACTTGACAAAGAATTTTACGCTGCTATACTTGTGATAGTTGAAATAGTACAAGTATCAAGGACAGGTTATGCAGTTACGTATAGATAATGCCTCAGACAGGCCCGTTTATCAGCAGATAATCGACCAGGTCAAGCGGGATATTGCCCTTGGAAGGCTGGTCAAAGAAGACAAGCTGCCCACCGTAAGAGAGCTTGCCAGACAAATCGCCATAAATCCCAACACCATCGGCAAGGCCTACCGCCAATTAGAGCAGGAAGGCATAATTGTCACCAAGCCCGGGTCCGGCGCTTTCGTGGCCAGTCTCGACAGCAATCTCAACAGGTCCGTCAGGAAAAAACTAATCTCTGAGGAGCTTGAGCGAATCGCCGTCGATGCCTTTCACATGCAAATCGACGGGCAAACGCTGTTGGAGCTTTTCAATAACGCTATCGAAAAATTTAACTTTCCCTCGATAAAAGGATAGTCAGATGGCTGAGTTCGTTGTCGAAGTACAAAATCTGGTCAAATACTTTGATGGCCGATGCGTTCTTGACGGCATAAATCTAAAGGTGCCGCGGGGCTGCATATATGGCCTATTGGGACGAAACGCTTCCGGCAAGACAACAATCATTCGGATTCTTTTGGGCCATGAAAGGCCGACCCGCGGACAGACCTTTCTGTTAGGCACTGATTCGGCAAACCTCTCCGCGAAAATCCACGGCCGAATCGGCTATGTAGCCGAAGGCCATCACCTCATCCAGAATTATAGAGTGGGCCGATTAGTAAAGCTCTGCAAAGGTCTTTCATTGCGGTGGAACGATAAGTTTTTTAAGTCTCTCATGGAAACGTTCCGTCTGCCGATGGACCGCAGGGTAAGAGACCTTTCGATGGGTATGCGGGCCCAATTAAACCTGTCACTTGCTATGGCGGTAGACCCGGAGCTTCTCATACTCGACGACCCGACGCTGGGGCTTGATACCGTTGCCCGCCGACAATTTCTGGAACTTGCAATCGATGTCATCCAGAAGCAGGGCCGTACGATTCTTTTCTGCTCGCATATCCTAAGTGACGTCGAACGAATCGCCGACCGAATCGGGATATTCGCCGCGGGCAAATTAGTTGTGGATTGTCCGCTGGAAGAGCTAAAAACAAGGGTCAGGAAACTGCGGGTAATTTTTGCTGAGACAATTCCACAAAACTTATATTTGCCGGAAGTAGTAAATCTACAAAGCCAGGGCCGCGAGATGATAATAACCGTCGTCAATTGGAACAAGCAGAAAGAGGCCATTCTGGAAACCTACAAGCCCTCAAGCTGCACGGAGCTGCCGATGACTTTAGAGGATATATTTATAGAATGCACCAGGCCCAACGCCACAATCCAACCGGCAGAAAAACAGGAGATATAAAATGTTTACACTGATAAAAAGGGAGATTGAAGACCATTTAGTATATTTCATCGGAGCTATTATTATTTCGGCTGTCCTCATCGCCTTATTGACTTCGGCTATGTACTATGACGACCCTGGTGAACGTCCTGTGTTTGTCGTCCTTTCATTTCCAGTAATCATTGTGCTGATAATCGGCTTTCCAGGTATGGGCGCAAGTCAGATGTACACCGATAGAAACAGAAAAATCTCCACATTTTTAACCGGCCTGCCGGTAACACGCTGCCAGATACTGACAGCCAGGATTATCACAGGGATTTTGGCCATTTTAGTCGTGCTTGTACCTCTGACAGTTACCGGCACAATTCTATGGCGCCTCTTTGCTCCGCCGATACCGATTTTCCCCGGCCTGATTTTCGATTTGTCTGTAGTGACATTTTTAATGGGTTTTGCCTGCTATTGCCTTGGCTTACAGACCGGCTGGACAACCAGCAGGATTACTCCCACGCTTGGCGGCATTGTTTTAACCTGTATCTTTGTCCCGATAATTATAGTCAAGGGTTTTGACACGCTAATCAAAATAATACTCCTTCTTTTTATTATTGCATCTTTGATACGTACCTGGCAAAAGTTTAAGCACACAGCTCTTTAGGAATATAGCTATGAAATCTCTACTAAATCATCCTATAAAAGTCTTAGCTACCGGATTTGTGGTGCTGCTATTGCTGTCACTACTATTATTCTGGTGTCGCTGGTTGTATGAGATTAACCTTTATGACATTATGCCCCGTGAAAGCAGGTATGTCACGATAACCCCATCCGGATTGGTTCCACCCGAGCTTGAAAATGATCCTAATGTGCATACACATTCCTGTGCGCAAGCATGGATACACGATGGAGAACATCTGTTTACTGTCCTGGGAATCGGTGATTATTTTAAAGCCAGAATACAGGAAAGACACCACTCAAACATTTATTATCTCCATAAAGATAAGGACGACGAAAGCTGGAGCTGGCTGTATTTTGATGAAAAGATCGGCAAAATCGTCTGTTTCTATACTGATCGAGAAAAACTGCCCGATAACACTATGCGGCTAAAGAAAATACAATTATATGTCGGCCCGGAGGGAGTTTCAGACATACCTGATAAAAAGCTCGGCCGTTTCATCTGTCCAATTGTAGATAAAGACGGACCTTGGTGGTCGCTGCTGACACTGTACGACAAAAAGCTGCGCTGCTTTTTTAAAATTAATCTCAAGGAAAAAACCGTAACGAAAGGTCCTGAACTCGACAAAGACGATACCCATAAACCTGTTCAAATAGGTCGAATCGATAAAAATTCGTCCTTGTTAAGCTTATATTGGAAAGCACCTTGCCTTAAAAGCCCTGACGAAAATTCAAATAATCTTAAACCAATTGTAGAAAGAGATTACCCTGGGTACAAAAACCAGTATCTGCTTGTGCTCGACGAAACCGGCCGAATTGATCTGCTGGATAGAGAAACACTTGAATTTACCGGAACCGCAGGCTACCTGCCCGTCCCGGAGTCTCTCTTTCCATCCAAGAGATCAGTTACACCTAAAGATTTGTTAGCATACGAAGTGTTACCGCTGGCCTTGAATACTGATCACAAATATAGAGGCATGTTCGCAGCAAACGTTTCGCGAGAGGGCACCTCAACGACCCTTGCCGTTTTTGATGAAGAAGGTAAACTAATCAGACAAAAAAACACCGACTTTACAGATGCTCAAAGGTATCATGGCCGACCTATCTCTACAAGTAAAGCGGTTTTTTGGGAGGTCCCCTGGGCACCCACATTGACTATTTCAAAATATTTGCTGGAAAATCTTCATCCGCCGATCTTGTCTCTTGCCTCTTATGCTATGGCAGACAGCATTGAAGCTGCAGCCGGTCACAGGGCGTTATTTATCCTGCCCAATTCATTTATCGCGATGAAGGGACGAGACATCAGAAGCAATATGACAGAGAGGTTTTTCACTGCCCTGCTGATAATATTGCCTTCGATAATATTGTCAATATTTCTCGCCTGGCGAGTAAGTGTAAATGCTACGGTTGTTGGGCTGTCGGAGAATGCAAGAATTTTCTGGATTCTTACATCTATTTGCTTTGGCCTGGCCGCCTATATTACATACAGACTGACCCGGCCTGAGATAACTTTGGTGACCTGCGCCAATTGCGGCAAGCTGCGCCGTCCCGATATGGAGAAGTGTCACCGCTGCGGCAGTAAATGGTACGTGCCGGAACTTATATCACCAACCTGGCGAGTTCTCGACAGAGAAGAACAAGCTCCTAATAGTTCGCCGGCGCCGGAAGCGGAGCCTGCGGCAGAATAAAAGCACATTTCGAGCACAATTTCTTGTTACTTTTGACAAGCCAACGGCCTTTATATGAACGAGGGCCAAATAAATGAGCAGGGACGACGAATACATCCAGAAGTTACTTTCTGAGGCTCGCTCGGGCAGCCAGACCAGCATGGGACGTCTGGCTGTCATCGCATGGGAGCGGCTGTATCCGTTTGTCTTCCGCACAACTTTTAATCATGACGTTACCGAGGACATCCTGCAGGAAACATTACTGGCCGTTGTCCGGCAAATCACTTCGTTACGAGAGAGCCGAAGATTCTGGCCATGGGTGTATCGCATCGCATGGAGCAAAATCCAGGATGCCCTCAGACGACGTCGGCGCTTATCCTCCACCAAGACTTTACTCTCTCGGAATCGGTATCATGGAAGCGAAACAAAAACAGGTGGTGACAACCTCCTGGACGCGAAGATTCGCGAGGAGACACTCCAGCAGGTCTCGGCAGCACTCGAACAGCTCAGCCATCAGCACAGAGATGTCCTTCACTTTCGCTACTATGAGCAGCTGCCCTATGCCCGGATCGCATCTCTTACACAGACGACTCCAGAAAAGGTTCGCGTCCAATTTTACCGCGCCAGAAAAATACTCAAAGCTCACCTGCCCGCCTGTTGTATATAAGGAAATGAGTGTTCCTTAAGACCAAAATTTACGCAAGTATTTGATGCTTTCACTCGCTATAGTCTCAGGATCGGGATCATACTTAAAAACTTCCACCGAAAGCCATTTGTCCCAGCCGA
>CAZRMQ010000061.1:0-6598 GCA_964601185.1 uncultured Pirellulales bacterium | reverse complement strand
TCAGGATCGGGATCATACTTAAAAACTTCCACCGAAAGCCATTTGTCCCAGCCGATTGATTTGACAGCCTTTGCGATGGGACCATAATCCACATCGCCCATTCCCGGACCGTAAAGATTGGGATCGTTTACATGAAAATGGCTTATGTCCTCAGCTCGAACCGAACGGATAATATCCGGCACCGGCCTCACCTCCGAACACATTGCCTTAACATCGAGATGAACCTTAAAGCTGGTATGATTGATTTCATGGACCATCTGCAGACCTTCTGCGACAGTATTAATAAAATCGGTCTCGGCAGGTGACAGCGGCTCAATACATATTGTCACATCCAGCTCAGCAGCTTTGTCGAGAACGCTGCAAAATAATTCCACCGCTCTTTTCCAGGCGCCTTCTTTGGTTTGTCCATCCACGATGTTTCGCTGCTTTGGAGAGCCGACCACGAGCACCCTGCCGCCCAAATCCGCGCACAAATCCAGCAGGATACGCAGGTAATCTTTGGTTTTTCCCCATACGGCATCATCGGGTGTGGTTATATGCAATCCCGTAGGCCCAACAAACAGCCAGTGTAAGCCGACAGTTTCCAGGCCGTGGTCTTCTATTGTACGCCGGACTTCTTTTCTCTGCTCAGCGGTAACGTCGCTCGCTGAGCGAGCCAGCGTAAAAGGAGCTATTTCGATGCCATTGAAACCTAATCGGCCGGCTACCGAGCAAATCTCGGCGATCGGCCGATTCCCAAACATTTCATTGCACAACGCAAACTTCATCAGACTTCATCCGGAACCACAAATGGCTCGCGGTAATTGCGCTTGATAAGCAGGTTCGCCAATTCGCTGTGCTCACCGACGAATTGTTCCTTCTCGGTGTCCATTGTCAGCATGGGGCCCATGGTAATCTGTTCTTTTTCCAGGTCAACCTCATTAGCTTTTAAGTGTTCAACCATTCTGTTGAAGGAGTCCATTAATTCGACATTCTCTCCAATAGTATTTTTGATTTCATCCGCAGGCATGTTCTTTCCCAGTCGATAGGAGATATTGCCCATGTGGCAGAGAGCAGCGGAGAAATGCCCCACCTCGACGTCGGCATTCAGGTCGCTGACCTTTCGGCTGCGTACTGCGTCGATGAAATTCTGATAATGTCCCCCACCGCCACCTCCTGCAAATTGTTGAATCCTGTTGCCATCATTGTCATATATCCAGCCGCCTCCTTCACCGGCAGCGAAATAACCATTCTCACATTGAACAACAACACCTATGCGAACGGTACGGTAGTTATCCATAGCCTTGTCGTCTTTTTTGCGAGGCAGTCCCCTTACTTCAAAGATTAGCGGGGCCGGTTTATAATCACAAAATACTATTTGAGTATTCGCTGTCTCAGCGTCGTCAACATATCCAAATCGGCCACCAATGCTAATCACACGGGCGGGAAGTCCTTTCTGGCCAAGTCCCCAGCGAGCTTCGTCCATCTCGTGAACGCCCTGGTTACCGATGTCGCCGTTGCCGGTATTCCAGACCCAGTGCCAGTCATAATGCAGACGCTGGCGCATCAAAGGCACCATGTCGGCAGGACCGCACCAGAGATTATAATCCACCGATTCCGGAATCGGCTGCGGGCCGTTGACCTTACCAATGCTGTTACGAGGTTTGTAGCAAAAGCCACGTACCCAAAGAATTTTTCCTATATTTCCCTGATGAATGTATTCATAGGCATTTTGGTACGCCTCGGATGAGCGTCTCTGGGTACCAACCTGCACGATGCGGTTATACTTGCGAGCAGCCTCGACCATCTTCCGGCCCTCCCATATCTCGTGCGAGACGGGCTTTTCGATATAAACGTCTTTGCCGGCCTGACAAGCCAAGACCGTTACAAGTGAATGCCAGTGGTTGGGAGTTGCTGAAGAAATTACGTCGATGTTCTTATCATCCAGAAGCTTGCGAACATCCGTGTAACCGGTGACGTCCTGGTTGTTCTTTTTGAAGTTTTCGAGATGGCGCCCTAAATGGTCCCTGTCCGCATCGCAAATTGCCACTATCCGCACGCCGGGTACTTTCCCAAAGTTTCTGATATGACCACTACCCTGGCCGCCTGTACCAACCACAGCAAGGCGGATGTCATTGTTCGCACCAAGCACACGCGAATATGGCGCCGCCAAAGTCATTGCTACGCCGGCAGCCATCGTACTTTTTAGAAAATCTCGACGAGTTAATCCACTCATGATAATTCCTTCCAGATAAGAATGGTGGGGCAAGCCCCACCCTACAATTAATATTTTATTGCTGCGTATTCGCGATAAAGTTCTGCCACTTTAGCCTGTTCACAATCGCCTTTGTGAAAATAGAAACGATAGCGGAAAGTCACACTATCGCCGGACTTGATAGTTAAGTTCCCGGTACCCGCCGGCTTTTTTTCAAAGTCATGTACTCCGAACGGATTCGCAGTAAAAAGACCATAAGCACGAACATGCCACCACGTAGGATGTCTTTGGTTCTGCGGATGGTCAAAAATAGCTACGCCCACGATTTCACCGTTCAACGGGCCATAATAATCGCACCACGCTGCGCGTTTGCCCCAGGTGTCATTATCCCGAAGACCTTCACTATTGATGATGTGCCCTTTACCGACTTTGCCTTTGACCCGCATCGTAGGCGCTAACCGGATTGCCATTGAACCCTCCTTGGTGTCACCTAAGGTCAAATCGCCTTGCGAAGCATGGATAGTTACCTCGAAGTCCATAATTTGGCAGTCCGGCCGATCATAGAATTTATGTGTACGGGTATCATTGCAAACGACAGTTCCATCGCTCGCCACATATTTGTTTTGCGACTGAATAATGCCCACCTCTTGACCGGAAGCAACTTCAAGGAATTTGTCGTGAATGATTTTGCCTTTTTTGCTGCCATCAGTCCAAAAATCATGACCATTTATTGCTCCGTGTGTAAACCATAACGAGCGATGATGAGAATGGTCGTGCTCTTCGTTCTCGCCATCCTTCATCGGCCAGTTACGAGTAATGTTCACTCCTGTCGGACCAACTACAGGGTAGAAGTAAGGAAATCTGACATCTTTAAAGTTGTATTGCGTGAAAAGTTGTCCGTTAATCTCCACCCTAACTTTATCCGCCAGTTCGGTAACTTGTACACCCTCAGCCTTTTGCCCGCCCGCAGCGGTTTGAGCTTTGGCAACCATTTGCTCCCAGAGCTGCCGCTGCTCCGTCAGCGCTTTGACACGGTCCTGCGGCTCAGTGCGGGCCTCAAGAAGCACCCAGCCGTTATAATTCATACCCACCAGCAGGTTCATAAGCTGCTGATAGGGATAATCGCCAATATCCAGCTCGCGAATATGAACGGTGCTGCCAAATTGGTCCTTAACAAGATTGAAGTTATATTCCAGTCCTTCACCACCAAGGTCTTCCGGGTTACAGTTCCAGCAAACGCCGACATTGGGATGGTCGGCTACATCCATGATTTGCCTGATAATCGGCAGTGGAGAGCACGAGCCGTGAACCTCAAGGCGAATCTGCTGGCCATAGTCGGCGGCGAACCGTCCCAGCTCATTAAGTGATTTACCGATCTGCTTAATTGTCTTTTCAGGCGGTACGCCCTTAGGAAGGTTGTTTGGCTTGACTTTTACCCCGGAACCGCCCACATCATAAGAAAGCTTTATATATTCTTTTGCCCCTTCGATGTCTTTTTTTAGCACCGCCTGGTTAACGTGGTGAAAGGCAAAGTTAGTACCTAAACCCAAAAGAATAACAGGACTATCATCAAATCGTTTTTTTACTTCCTGACGTTGTTGTGTGTTAAGGCTTGATTCGACGCCGTGGGCGTGTCTCGTCCGCAGCTCCACTCCGAGAACGCTGGTCTTCTCACAGTTGGAAATGAGAGTCGGCAGGTCCCAGTCTTTGCCCCAAAGGTAGGTAACCAATCCAAATTTCATTCTGGAATCCGATTTTACAGGAGCGACGGAGATGGCTTTTCCCAGAGGCCCGACAACAATCGCTGAGGCACCGAAATATATGGACCGCCTTAGAAATTCACGGCGTTGATTACTGAATGTGCTCATAGATTTTCTTTCTATCATTTATGCGATATTTTTTTCAGAACAAAGCCGGCCAATGACGGGTTTGGCTTTCGGATGTTCTTTATGATGGTTCACATCTGCACTTAACTCATTCTTAATGATGATTAAAAAACATAGTATCTTCAGCCATAAACGTTATGTCAAGCCAATTTTACGAAAAGTTGGGAAAGGGGTGCATTTCGAGTTAGTAGGTAGATTTTGAAACTTTAGCACCATTATTTTAGCAGTACGACCATCCCCAATCCCGATGAATCGGGATTGAGGCTGCCACCCAACGAGGCTATAAAGGGTGGCAGCCTCAAGCGAAGGACTGACGCGAAGCGTCAAGTCCAAGTTTGGGGATGGTCTTTTTCAATATTTGGCTAAACACATACGAAAAGGGTGCACCTATGAAAAACAAAACGGCAGTTTTTTTCTCTCCTGATTTCTGATATACTCTCTTTCAATTAATCAGTATTTTTAGTAAGAAATAAACAATACAACAATGTGGGAAAAAGGAGTCTGAATTATGGCGGAACGTTTTGATGTTGTAGTGATCGGGGCCGGACCTGGCGGTTTTCGAGCTGCTAAAAGATGCGCGCAAAAAGGTGCGCAAGTTGCAATGGTCGAAAAAGAGTTTATCGGCGGAACCTGCCTTAACTGGGGATGCATTCCGTCAAAATCTCTTCTTGCTTCAGCGCATACTTTACTCTCAGCCAGACAAGCGGCAGAAATCGGCGTTGACATCGGTTCAGCAACTCCAAACTGGCCCAAAATTCAGGCCAGAAAAGACGCCATTGTAACCGGCTTTCGCAAGGCGATGACCGGTACAGCACAGGTTCATAAAATCAAGGTGATTACAGGCCATGCTACTGTCACTGCACCAAATCAAATCAAGGTCGAATCTGACGGCCAATCTGTCGATGTAGAGACTAACAAAATAATTCTTGCCACCGGCTCAGAATCAATCGAGCTTGCCAATATTCCTTTTGACGGCCAAAAGGTCATCAGCAGCAAAGAAGCTCTGTCACTGCCGCAGATACCCAAATCGATGGTAATCATAGGCGGCGGCGTAATCGGCTGCGAAATGGCTTGCATCTACGCCGCTATGGGAACAAAAGTATCTATCGTGGAGGCTCTTTCCCGGCTGCTTCCTATGGAGGATGAATGGGTCGGTCGGCTGGTTGAACGCGAATTCAAAAAACTCGGTATTGATTCCGTAACAGGCCTTAAAGTCACCTCGGTTGATAAAACGTCTAAGTCGGCAAAAGTAATTGTTGAGAACGACCAAACGATAGAAGCAGAAAAAGTATTAGTCTCTGTAGGCCGAAGGCCAACTGTCGATAAAGAAACTGTCGAAGCGCTGGATCTGCAAATGAATGGCCCCGCCATTATCGTTAATGACAAATTAGAAACTAATGTCCCTGGCGTTTATGCTATCGGTGATGTGATAGACACAACCTTTTTGGCACATGGTGCTACTACCGAAGCAGAAGTCGCCGCAGCAAACGCCGTCGGCGGCAACCGAAAAATGACCGACTATGGCTTAATCCCCAGGGTCATTTTTACCTTCCCAGAAGTTGCCTCGGTCGGTAAATCCGAAGACACTTGCAAAGACGAAGGACTCGATATCTCAGTTGGAAAAGGCTTTTTCAAAGGAAACGGCAGAAGTGTCGCTCACAATGAGACAGCCGGCCAGGTAAGGGTCGTTCGGGACAATACATCCGACAAAATCATTGGAGTCACGATGGCTGGGTTTATGGCAACTGAATTTGTAACATTGGCAAGAACACTAATAGGCTGCGGGCCGGAGGAGCTTAGCCGGATAACATATCCGCATCCGACAATCAGTGAGACGATTGAGGATGCAGTTAAAGACGCCTTCGGCAACATTTTGTAGATATTGTTATAAAGATATGGCCGAAGGAACTACAAATCGGTCTTTACAGATTATCGACTGCGGCATTGCCGATTACAGGGAGGTTTTGCAAACTCAGCACGAATTGCGTGACCAAAGGCGCGATGGGAAAATACCCAATACGGTTTTAATAGTCGAGCACCCTCCTGTTATCACTCTCGGAGCGCGACAGAGCGCTAATAAATTATTAGCCGGCAAAGAAGGTTTAGAAAAGCAGCACATTGATGTAGTTGATATTCGCAGAGGCGGCGGCGCAACCGCCCACAACCCGGGCCAATTGGTTTTTTATCCGATACTACACCTGCCCGCTGCCCCGACTTGCGTCGGGAGACGCAGGGGCAAGCAGCAGCTCGGTCTTGGAATCACAGAGTATATCCGAAAGCTGGAAGAAATTGGCATGGAGCTGCTTCAGGGCTTAGGCGTGTATAGCCAAAGGCGTAAAGGCTTTCCAGGATTATGGATTGGTAACAAGAAAATCGCTTCTATCGGTGTGCGCGCGTCGAAATCGGTTACTTACCACGGCATGGCAATAAATATCCAAAACGACTTAAGCATCTTCGATTTACTCGTACCATGCGGCCTTGACAACATCGAGATGACATCAGTATTAAAAGAGACCGG
>CAZRMQ010000060.1:10137-11901 GCA_964601185.1 uncultured Pirellulales bacterium | reverse complement strand
GCTGGCTTTTGAAGTCTTGGGGGCGGTCGTTTTTCGAGCATCTCAAGAATTACTTTGATGGCTTTTTCAAGCTGTGGATCTTTGCCAGCAACCATCTCATGAGGAGCATTTTCGATTTCATAATCGGGATCTACGCCATATCCTTCGACTTCCCAGTTGCCCTCTGTGTTCCAGAAGCCAAATGTTGGTGCTGAGACGAAGCCGCCGTCGATGGGCTGTGGATTGCCGCTCATTCCTATCAAGCCGCCCCAGGTTCTCGTGCCGATTAATGGGCCAAGCCCTGCCTTACGGAAATAATAGGGCAAAGCGTCACCTCCAGAGCCTGACCAACCGTTTATAAGCATCACCTTAGGTCCGATGTGCGTTACGAATGGTGACCGCCAATCGCGATGGTCCCGGCGTGCCCAGTAATTGTAAGTCGGACGGTTAAGCAATTCAATGAAACGGTCTGGAATTTGGCCGCCGCTATTAAATCGTTCGTCGATTATTAAAGCATCTTTTGTAGATTGAGGGGTGAATTGGCGCACCAATTCATTCTGGCCGTTTCTGCCGGTATCGGGAACATAGACATATCCAATCCTGTTATTGGTTGCTTTCTGCACCTTGAGCCTGTTGTTTTCAATCCACGCAAGATTACGCAGGCGAAATTCACTGGACATCGGCTTCACAGTAACGTCACAGGCATCATTCATGTCGGGCGTAGAATTGATTGTTAACGTTACAACTTCATCGGCAAGACCCTGAAAAGCTGCCCAGGGATCTTTCGATGTATCCAGCTTTTGTCCATTAACCGCTAATAGATAGTCTCCTTCGTTTACATCTATACCCGGCTGGCGCAGTGGCGAACGCACTTCCGCGTCCCAGGCTGCACCTTCATAGATTTTACCGATTCGATAAGCGTTGTTTTCGGTGTCCGGTTCAAAATCACAACCCAGAAGCCCTACGGAAATATGTTCCGGACGTTCAAGGTCACCGCCACCGACATAAGTGTGTGAGGCATTCAACTCGGCGATCATCTCGCCGATAACATAATTTAGGTCCTCGCGATTTACTACGTAAGGCAGTAAGGCTTCGTAGCGCCTTTTGATAGCTTCCCAGTCGAGTCCATGCATATTGGGATCGTAGAAGTAATCCCGTTCTATTCGCCATGCTTCATTGAAAATCTGTTGCCACTCTTGGCGTGGATTGATCCAGGCCTTGAGTTTATCCGCTGCGGTTTTGTCGTCCCCAACTTTTTTGCCTTCTGCCAGATCAATTATCCCGTATGTTGATTTGCTTTTGTATATGACTTTCTTACCGTCAGCCGACAGGTCATAGCTGTCAATACCGGAGATGACCGTTTTTTCCTCTCGTTCCTCAAGGTCATAATAAAGCAATGTACCCGAAGGCTCATCCGGTTTATTCGCGCCTGCAGGCAAATATCGTGAAAAAACCAATTTGCCTTTTACCGAGTGCAATGAACCGATATTGCCCGCCTGTATGGGCAGTTTGACGATTCGCCATTCAAATCCATCAAAATCAATCTTGACCGGCTTAGGTTCCTTTTTACCTTCGTCATCTCCTTTGTCTTCGTCTTTATCTTCTTTCTTATCCTCTTCGGCTCCCTCCTTCTTATCTCCTTCGTTATCTCCTTCGTTTTCCTCTTCTCCATTTTCCTTATCATCTTCACCTTCCTCTTTATCTTTATCTTTATCCTTTTTATTTACTTGCTCTTCGTCACTACGCGGAGCCGTTGGGGAGCTGACATCTTTGCGTAAGGTGGCC
>CAZRMQ010000060.1:0-10037 GCA_964601185.1 uncultured Pirellulales bacterium | reverse complement strand
CTCTTCGTCACTACGCGGAGCCGTTGGGGAGCTGACATCTTTGCGTAAGGTGGCCGCGTAAATTTCTGTGGAATTCGGATAAATCCAGGTATAATCCATATCGCCATAAACAGGAGTAAAGGCTCGGTTGGAGCGGAAGAAAAGGTTTTTGCCGTCTATACCAAAAACTGGGAAGCTGTCATCATAATAGTCGCTGGTTACCTGGTGTGTCTTATGCTCATTTACATCATAAATCATAATGGCACTATAGCGATTGGGCATATTCTTTGAATAAGTAAGCCATCGGCTATCCGGCGACCATGAGTAAGATGCCATTTCGAACCACTCGTCCCTATCGACAAATTTTGGCTCAACTTCTTCAACGTCAACAATGAACAGGCCACCTGTTTTGTCACTAAATGCTATTCTTTTGCTATTCGGCGACCAGACTGGCCGATAGCGAAACGCCGTACCATTTGTCGTGATTTGCTTTTCACTACCCTTGCCATCCCCCGAACGTGTGTATAATTCGTATTCACCGGTGAAATCAGAGAAATAGGCGACATTCTTACCATCTGGCGACCAAGCTGGGAAACGTTCGGCGACACCTGAAGTATTTGTCAGGTTTCGGACACTGCCGTGCTTCTGCGGCACCGTGAAAACTTCGCCGCGTGCTTCGAATAAAGCCCTTTTGCCGCTCGGTGAAATTGAGAAATTCTGAATATTTTTAGACACGTCTTTTAGCTGAGTTCGTACTTCAGGCAAATCGGCTGGCACCTGTATGCTGACTGGTTTTGAAATCTTACTGGCTAAATCCAGTATGTGCAGCTTACCGCCATTTTCGAATATGATGGCATCGGGTCCTATGCTCGGCCATTTCACATCGTATTCGATAAACTTGGTTATCTGTCGTGTCTTTTTGGTGTTCAGGTCATAAGCCCAAATATTTAGTTTCTTGCGCTCGTCCCGGTCAGATAGAAAATAAATAGTATTCTCGTGCCACATCGGCACAGCATCGGTGCCTTCAAAATCCGTAAACTTTTTTGAAGTGTTCTTAGTGAAATCATACAGCCATATATCACTGGCCATTCCACCACGGTAGCGCTTCCAGGTTCGAAATTCCCGGGAAATAAATTGAAAGGCCATACGATTGCCATCCGGACTGAAACTTGCCAACTCACCATAAGGTAAAGCAAGCGTCTCCGGCATGCCGCCGTCGATCGATTGCTTGAAAAAACGGTTGAAGCGATATGAGGGACTTATCATCCGCGAACGATAGAGAACATGCCTTCCATCCGGATACCATTCCACCACTAAATCGGCATCAGGATGATGCGTCAGCCGTTTTGGTGTGCCCCCCTCGGCGGACACTATATATACATCTGTGTTGCCGTCATAGTTGCCACTAAAAGCAATGCTTTGACCATCAGGTGAAAACTTTGGAAATAATTCTTGTCCCTTCGGCGAGCTTAACTTCCGTGCCAGCCCCCCATCTTTAGGCACAGTCCATAGATCGCCGGCGTACACAAACACGATTCTTTCTGTGCTTAAATCCGGGAAACGCAACATCTGTGCATCCGGCATTTTCGCGCGGGCGCCGTTAGAAGTGCCTGCCCGGCTTGGCGTCTGGCTTTTAATGGGACCGGCTGGTTGTGCATCGGCACATGCAGGGCATAAATATAACAAAAGCACACTCAGTATTAGCAAACGTTTCATAATAATCACCTCGTCTTTTAAGAAACTGAAAACCAAATCCGGTCATTTAGCAGAATGTTAAAGCTTCTGAACGTTGAAATCAAGCAGATTCACATAACGAGTAGCGCCCCGCCCAGCGCTGGGCGGGGTCAGGGATTAGTATCATCGGAAGATAACAAAGAAAGCAATGACCGCTGCTATTACCGCGCCGCCGAGCCATAAAACAGAAGGAGCCGGCCTCATATCAATTCCTTCTCTAACAGGCATCTGCTTCGGCTCAGGCAAAGGTCTGCGGATGGTGATAACTACCATAATGCAGATCAATAAAATGAAGGTAATCGCCATTCGATTAAGGAATGCAATGTGACCAGCGGTGATTCCCATCTTCACAAAATATGGGAA
This sequence comes from uncultured Pirellulales bacterium, assembly GCA_964601185.1. GTDB lineage: Bacteria > Planctomycetota > Phycisphaerae > Sedimentisphaerales > Anaerobacaceae > CAZRMQ01. The sequence goes on along the minus strand of CAZRMQ010000060.1, from coordinate 7,961 downwards.
GTCTCCGAAGAAGATAAATAAAATGCCGTAAACAATAGGATTAAGTATCAGGGCAGTAACAGCCGCCGAGGCGGGAGCACGCCTGAAAATCATCCCGAATACAAACGCTGCCAAAATACCCGGCGAGATAAAGCCCTGAAACTCCTGTATATAGCTGAAAACTCCTTCAGGTATCCGCCGTATCTGGGGTGCTATCAGGCATCCTACGATGACAAAAATAACCGTCATTACTCTGCCCATCGTTATCAGCGACCTCTGTGATGCATCGCCTCTAACGTGGCGTTTATACAAATCCATCGTAAAGATAGTACATGCCGAGTTTAGCATCGAGGCTAATGAGCTCATCACTGCTCCGCATATCGCCGCGAACATAAAACCTCGAAGCCCCGCCGGTATAAGATTCCTGATCAGCGTTGGGTACGCTTCATCAGGTTTGGCCAGATGGTTCGGATACAATTGCCAGGCCATTATTCCCGGAAGGACGATAGCAAAAGGAACAATCAACCAAAGAGCGGCGGCGAAGATAATACCGAGCTGACCCTGCTTGAGGCTCTTGGCTGCGAGCGTTCTCTGCACGATGAACTGATTCAGGCCACAGTAGTAAAAGTTCGGTATCCAAAGCCCGATCACTAAGGCTGTCCAGGGTAGTGCAGAATGGTCGGCTGGAAGAACCATGTGAAGTTTGTCGGCGCTGCCTTCAAGAAACGTCCCTATCCCTCCTATCGCTTTGAAGCCGAGCACCATAGTGACAAGTCCGCCGGCAAGCAGGGCTGAGCCGAGGAAAAGGTCCGCCCATGCAACGGCCTTGAGTCCGCCCCACGTTGTATAGATTGCAGCGGCGATGCCGATGAGCCAGACCGCTTTCGTTAAATCCATATCGAAAATTTTATGCAGGGTAAGTCCGCCGGAATATAGCACCGCAGTGATGGTTACAAGGACATATATAACCATCGTATAGAAAGCCATAATACTGCGTGCCGCGGGGTTATAGCGGTATTCGAGGTATTCCGGCATAGTATAGATACCGGCCCTGAGGAACTTGGGCAGGAAAAAGATTGCAACGAAGACAATGGTGATGGCTCCGAGCAACTGATAGCCCGAAACGGCCAAGCCTATGTTTCCTGCGCCGGCGCCGGCCATACCGACGAACTGTTCGGTCGAGATATTAGCCGCAACGATGGAGAAGCCGATTAACCACCACTTTAAGCCGCGACTTGCCAGGAAGTAATCCTCGCTGGTCTTTTCCTTACGGCTTTTGATCATGCTGAAGGCGACAACAACACCGAGAAAAGCCAGAAATACGCTGATGTCAAAAACGTTCAGTTCCACAGAATATCCCTGTTCCCGAAACTGCGGTAAAACCAAGTGCTGAATATTTATTCGCCTGCATTTGTTTTTTGTTGTGCTTCTTTTTGCTCGGCGGTAATCTCCGCACCTTCGGGCACAATAGTAACTGTAACCGTGGCGGTCAAATCCTCGGCGAATTTGAGCGTCACCGAGTGAGCTCCGACCTGCTTTATATGATGTGGCAGCTCCACGACGTCATCGGCTACTTTGAAGCCTTGAGCACGCAGATTAGCTGCTATATTACCGGCGGTGATAGAGCCAAAGAGAATCCCTTGTTCGTTGGCCTTGGCTGCCAGGACGGCCTCTGCACCTTCCACCTTTTTAGCTGCATCTTCCAGCCATTTGTGCTCTTTGATTCGCTGCTCCGCCCTCGTGCCTTTTTCTTTGGCGAGAGCTTTTATGTTATTGGCAGTGGCGATCTTTGCCAGTCCCTGCGGCAGCAGAAAGTTTCTTGCGTATCCCTCATTGACCTCCACAATATCTCCAAACCAGCCGAGCTTTTTAACGTCCTCACATAGCAAAACCTTCATCCCGTTAGAAATGCCTGGTTTGTTGGAAATCGCTCGTTTTCGCATCGTGCCTCCTTATTTACACTACCTATGGATTTACGAACTTTCTAACGGGGTTCATCCCGTTATCCTTTCTGGTTAAACAGTTGAAGTGACTAAAGTTTGGAGTGCCTAAAGTTTTGAATTATGAATTTAGTTTACTTTAGGTATTTTAGTCACTTTAGTCACTTTTCACTTCCAAAAACTACGCGGTAAACGGCAACAGCGCCATATACCTGGCTCTTTTTATTGCCTTTTGGGCTTTCCTCTGGCAGCCTGCGCAATTACCGCTGCGTTTACGCGAGTATATTTTGCCGCGATTAGTCAAGAGCTTCTGCAGGGTGTCTATATCCTTATAGTCGATGTAGGTCACACCATTACGGCAAAAACGACATTGCGTCTGCTCACGTGTGCCGGGGAAGCCCGGTTTTCTTCTGTTATCGTTTCTTACTGGCATTTGTTTACCTCGAAAAAGTGTCTAAAGTGAACTAAAGTGCCTAAAGCGATCTAAAGTTATACTTATAATTTGCAGAGTAGCATCCATAATTTTAGGCACTTTAGGCACTCCAAACTTTAGCTCACTTAAGCCTTAAAAGGGTATATCATCCGCTGGTATATTATTGGCGTTATCCCCCTTAGGGGAATCTGAGCCGATTTCATGAGAATCATGATATCTGCCTGAACCTTGCTCAGTCTGGCTGGCCGCTGTTTCTCCGGTACCCGGCAGGAACTGAAAATTTTCAACAGTCACCCTGTGCTTGCTGCGTTTGGTACCGTCCTGAGCCGTCCAGCTGTCAAAGGTTAGTCTTCCTTCGATAAGTACAGGTCTGCCTTTGGTAAGGTACTTGTTTATATTCTCAGCCTGTCGGCCGAACGCTCGGCAGTCCACAAAACAGGTCTCTTCACGTTTAGTACCGTCCTGACCCGTCCATCGGCGATTCGTCGCCAGGCCAAAGTCTACTACAGCCGTCTGGCTCGGTGTATATGAAAGCTGTGGATCGCGAGTCAGATTTCCAAGCATTAAAATTTTATTAAAACCAGCCATAATTAAGCTCCTTGACAATTTCAGAAGACAGATGAAAGAATTCAGAAAACAGAATTTTTATCATCTGTTCTCCCTCTCCTGTGTACTGTTATTTGTCTTCTGTGTTTTCATCAGCCAGCTCTGCTTCCTCCTGCTTCTCTTCATTACTCGTGCTGCGTAGCGGGCTTGCGGCCTCTGCAGCCGCTTCGGCGGACAGAGTAGCGTCGGTAGTTTGCGGCTGTTCTTCAGTATTCTGTTCTACCTGCTCTACTTCGTCCTTATGCTCTTCCGCCTGTACGGCAGGAGGATCTTTTTCGATATCCTTAATTGTCCGATTTTCAGTATTTACTATCAAAACACGCATAATTTGCTCTGAGAGTTGAACGTTTCTTTCGATGTCAGGTATCCTGTCGCCGTCGGCTCTGAAATAACAAAGAATATATGTGCCCTTGCTTTTGTGATTGATCTCGTATGCAAGTCTCCTCTCGCCCCATTTTTTTAGCGAGACAATCTCAGCCTGAGCCCTTGAAAGTATGTTTTTGATAGTAGCAAGAACTCCATCCCAATCCGACGCTGCCAGATTTGAATCAACAAGGAACATCGCTTCATACAATCTTTTAGCCACAGTTTTCAATGCTAATTACCTCCTTTTTCGTCGTGCGTATTGCGTTTTTTTTGCGTTACGCACGACGCATTACGCAATACGCATTACGAATTATTAAACTTATTCATGGCCTGTTCTACGCCATACTCAATCCAACAAAGAACAGCATCCTGCGCTTTGACAATCGCCTCATCAATCAGCGACTTTTCCGCCTCTGTCGGTTTATCGAGAACGTAATCGTAAGCAATCTGCCTGCCGCTATGGCCGATGCCGATTCGACATCGGGCAAATTCATTTGAGCCGAGCTTTTCTATGATGTCGATAAGTCCATTATGCCCGCCTGCTGAGCCTTTGGCTCTGATGCGAATCCTGCCCGGCTCAAGAGCCATGTCATCGGTTATCACCAGCAGATTTATTAATGTAAGTTTATAAAAGCCTACAGCAGCAGCAACCGCCTGGCCGCTACTGTTCATAAATTGCCCCGGCTTTAACAATATTAGCTTTTTATCTGCGAATTCTGCCTCACCAAAACGAGCCCCGTTAGAAAGCTCGCCCGGAAGTTTGAATGCTCGAAAACTCCAATTTCTAACGGGGCGAGCCCTGAATTTTCTTCTTTTTATCTTTACGCCCAGTCTGTCGGCCAGAGAATCTATAACCTTAAAGCCGATGTTGTGCCGCGTATCAGCATACTCATCACCTGGATTACCCAGGCCGACCACCATTTTAACGCTGTTGGAAATATCTGATATCCTTTCACATTTAGCGCGGCGAATATAACCACACAATAAATTTTTCGTGAACCCCCAGGAAACTGGGGGCTAAATATTTTTTAGTTATGTTACTTTCTCTATTCTTTTGTGGGTTCTTCTTCCTTCTTTGCTCTCTCGGCTTCTCCAATAACTTCCGGAGTAACAGGCGTTTCCTCTTCAAGCTCCTCGGTGGTCTTGGTTGCTATGACTACACTACAGGAGACCATTAATATCGCCGGTTCGCTTACCAGCTTTACACCGTCTGGAAGCTGTATATCGCTGGCGTGCAAGGAATCGCCCACTTTCATATTTTTTACAGATACTATAATGGATTCTGGAATGTCAGTTACTTTACATTCAACTTCAAGATGGTCCGTATGCTCAATTATAATACCACCTTCTTCTGCACCTTTGGCGGTACCCTTAAGCTCAATAGGAACCGATACCGTAACGGTCTCGGTTATATCAACTCTCATCAGGTCCGCGTGAATAATCTCTTTGCCAAGATGGTCATATTGCAGGTCTTTGACGATTGCCTTTTGAGGCTTTTTATCAATCCGTACATCTATCAGTCTATGCCCATGATGCAAATGTTCCACGAAGTCATGCGCATCTAAAGTGATAGCGGTTGGTTCTTGTTTATGACCGTAGATTATAGCTGGTATTCGGCCTTGTTTACGCAGCCTGGCCGAGTCTTTCGACCCGGTCTGCTGCCGAATTTCCGCCTTCAATTTCACTGTTTTTTCCATAATCATCTCACTTCAATTATTAAAACCTACATCTTGTTGTCTGGTTCCATAAACATCTCACTAACGGATTCGTTTCTGTGAATTCTCCGTATTGCTTCACCTAACATATCCGCTACGCTTAAAACCTTTATGAGGCCGAGCTTTTTTGCTTCTTCGTTAAGTGGTATAGTGTCGGTGACAACGACTTCATCGATGGGTGCTTTTCGCAGCCTTGCGAGCGCCTGCGATGCGAACACGCCGTGCGTGGCTCCGACGTACACCTTTTCAGCCCCGCGGTCCTTAACCAGCTTGGCAGCACCGCATACCGTCCCTGCGGTAGCTATGATATCATCGCACATCAAGACATTTTTGCCTTTTACCTGGCCTATGATCTCGTAGGCTATGATTTCACTTCCGCTCATTCGTTTCTTGTGCACTATCGCCAAATCACCGCCCAGATGCGAAGTAAATTTCGACGCGGTCTTGATATTGCCTACGTCCGGTGAAACCACTGTTAGATTGCTGATATTTTTGTCTCTGAAATACTTACTTAATACAAACTCACCGGTCAAATGATCGACTGGAATGTCGAAAAAACCCTGTAGCTGGTGAGCGTGCAGATCTATTGCCAGGGCTCTGTTGGCACCGGCGGTAGTAATAAGATTCGCCACTAACTTCGCGGTGATGGGCACCCGTCCTTCATCTTTTCTGTCCTGACGAGCGTAGCCGAAGTATGGAATAACTGCGGTGATGCGCCGTGCGCTGGCTCTTTTTAAGCAGTCCAAATATATTAAAAGCTCCACTAAATGCTCATCGACGGGTCTGCACGTCGATTGCACCACGAAACAATCCGTGCCGCGAACGTCATCTTCCACTCTAATGTGTTTCTCTCCATCCGGGAAGACACTGATCTCGGCAGCACCCAGCGAAATCTCCAAATATCTGCATACCGCTTCAGCTAAATCCCGATTGCTGCTTCCTGCAAAAACCTTGATAGTATCATCAGTAAGAAACATCCTTATTTTCCCTTTTGTTGTAGTTGTTCTGCATTGTTCTGAGTTACTACCGCCCCGGCGTTAACATGTGTGCCGTCTTTTAACGCTAACGGCGCAACAAGCACCGCACCAGAGCCGATGTAGCAATTATCGCCGATTTGTGTCCGGTTCACGTTTTGTCCGTCGTAGTTAGCCGTTATCGAGCCGGCTCCAACATTAACATTCTTTCCTACAGTAGCATCGCCGATAAAGCTGTGATGCCGGACTCGCACTCCGTCAGCCATGCTTGAATTCTTAACTTCTGTAAAGACACCCAGCACGACATCGCTTTCCAGAATCGTGCCGGGTCTTAGATAAGCGAACGGCCCGATTCGGCAGGCCCTGCCGATTTTGACCTCGCCGTGAATATAGGTGAACGGCTCAATAACCGTATCCTGTCCGATCTTTGCTCTTGCGTCTATCCAGGTATTATCAGGGTCGACTATGGTCACGCCGTGGTCCATCAATTCCTGCTGGATTCGTTTTTGCATAATCTTGCTGGCAACGCTAAGCTGTGCTCTGCTGTTGACGCCCATAGCTTCTTCCGGCCGCACCGCCGTAACTGCTACCACCTTATGACCGGTCGCGATGATATATGATACGGCATCCGTTAGATAATACTCTTTCTTGACGTTGTCAGGCTTAACCTGCTCGACGGCCTCAAAGAGAATCCGGTTATTGAATAAATAATAACTCGGATTGATCTCGGTTATAGCCAATTGTTCTCTTGTGCAATCGGCGTCTTCCACAATGCCCTGGATATTGCCGTATCTGTCGCGGATTATTCGTCCGTAGCCGGTTGGGTCTTCCAGGACGGCGGTAGCCAATGTCGCCGCTGCCTGTTCCATCTGATGCTTTCCGATAAGCGTTGTTAGTGTTTCAGCTCTGACTAATGGCCCATCTCCGCAAAGGATCATGGTTTCGCCTTTAAAATCCTTTAGATGTTCCTTGCAGCGCATAACCGCATGAGCGGTTCCCGATTGTTCCTGCTGCTGTACCCAGGTAATATTCTTTGCCTCAGCAAAATATCGCTCGACCTGGTCTGCGCCGAACCCGACTACGACAAATATCTTAGTTATGCCGACCTCCCGGCAGGCATCCAGCACGTATGCCAGCATAGGACGTCCGCATACTTCATGCAGCACCTTTGGCAGTTGTGTATTCATCCTGCTGCTGACCCCTGCTGCCAATATTATTGCAGCTCTTTTAGCCATTTTTACCTCGTATTGCGTTCATCGTATTGCGTATTGCGTTCTCATTTTATGAAAAACACTACGCACGACGTAATACGCATAACGCATGACGAATTAATCTACCCGGCCAGGACTCGAACCTGGAATAGGAGGTCCAAAACCTCCTGTGTTACCATTACACCACCGGGTATCCTCTCGTGATGCGTATTGCGTTTTTTTTATATGTAATACCTGCTACGCACGACTAATTTGTCACGGAGATCCACCTGTGGTAGACCCGGCTGGGCTCTGTCGGAGGCTTGAGTCAACTACGCCGTGATACTGCTGACCCCAAAATGAGTTTTAAGTTTTTTGTTTTGAGTTCTTAGTTACAACTCAAAACTTAGCACTAAACACTCAAAACTCGACTCGGCCCCGTGCGACAGGGCTTTTAACAATTTCAGAAATATAGCCGATTGATGCCGTCAAATCAACATATTTTTCTTTTTCGGCGAATAATATTAAAATTGATACAGAAATCGGCCTTTTTACACAAACTTTACCTAAACAAATATTTCTTTTATATGTACTTTTATCTGTCGTTGCGTTTGCAGCCACTTTTTCTTTTCCACCCAGCCCCAGGCTTTTGCTGTGGCTGCTTTTATCGCAGACTGTAGCGCTAAGCCGATGTTGGCTTTGTCTTTCAAACCTTTCAGAAAGCCGGCTAATAAATAGTCCCCGCAGCCAACCGTTGA
>CAZRMQ010000059.1:7833-12405 GCA_964601185.1 uncultured Pirellulales bacterium | reverse complement strand
CAAACTCCAAAATGAGCAGTGCCAGTCCTATCAGGAACCATATCAATTCAGGCTTTAGAAACTCTTTAAGCGTTTCCATTTCTTCTCCCTTTGATTTTTGAGAAACTCACATACTACTCTGTGAAGTACGAGTTTGATTCTGTCCTATTTGTGTCAAAATCCATTTTGCAATTGCCTCAAGTGCAATCGGCGAGATAGTTTCTTCGATCTTTGCATATTCTGACATTGCACCGGTTTGAGCTCTTTGGAACAGATGATTGTGTTTTGGCAGCTCCCGGATCGTATAGTTAGTATTGCCTCCGGCTTTCAGAGCCTTTTCAATGGCAGCCAAATTCTCTTTGGGCGGAACCTGTAAATCCAGCTCACCATTAATCGCAAGCACCGGGCATTTAACCTTCATCAAAGTCGGTTTTGGATCATACATCAAGAAGAAATCAAACCACCGAGAGAATAACATTTGAAGCTGGATTTCAATAGCTGCTTCGGACACACCCAGCGAGTCTTTTTCCTCCTTACTGAGCTTGCCAAGAGTATCGGTCAGTGCTTCGCGGATTTTCTTTTTGGCAATTGTACTATCTTCCTCATCTTTGAGTATCTTGAATATCTGTTCTAAACTGGCTTGCTGCAAAGCCAATACCTCGTCACTTGCACCGGCAGCTTTGAGAAGAAGGTCACTCTGTAAATAAAGAATTTTCTGTCCGGTCACACCGGTACCGGCCATTAACACAATAAAAGCAATATCGGATGACCGAGAAGCTGCTATCGGAGCTACGATTCCTCCCTCACTGTGGCCGATAAGGCCAATCTGTTTAGGATTAATCTGCTCACGGCTTTTGAGATACTGTACGCCGGCAAGGACATCCTCTGCAAAATCTTCACTTGTTGACTCGAAAAGATTTCCTGTTGAGCCTCCCACGCCACGGTCATCAACACGCAAAACAGCAATCCCTTGGCGTGTTAGATAATCGGCCAGCACTAAAAAAGGACGGTGCCCTAATACTGTCTCATTCCGGTCTTGAGGACCAGAACCAGTAATCAAAATAACCGCTGGAAATGGCTGACCAGAGCGAGGTAGTGTCAGGGTGCCGGCCAATTTAATTCCGGCCTTTTCATTCTCATAGCTGATCTCTTCTTCAATATAAGGATATGGCTTTTTCGGCTCCTGAGGACGATGAAGCTTTGGAGCTTCATCAATGCGCTTGATGACAAGCGGGAACGAAAGACCTCCCTGCTGCCATGTGCCATCTATTGAATCATCCGCTGTCATCTTCCCATCGTATGAACCCTGGATAACCTTTGACTCAAGATGCAGGTTGCCATTCTCAAATGTAACTTTATCTACAGGTATGTTTTCTGCACCCTGGTCGGGGCTATCCATCTTGGCAACAAGCGAACCATCTTCCTCCCTGTTTATCTTGAACACGACCCGCAGCTCTGCCAAGGAGACCTTCAAAGTCCCCATCCAAACACCTTCAATGCCTTTGTTTTCTGCTTCCTGACCGAAAGCCGGCAGCGATGTGACCAATATCAGAATCAAAAAAATTCCGGTTCTAATAATGATTTTATTTTTCATACTTCGTTGCTCCTAAATATACACCGCGGCCAAGAAAATGTTACTCTACGACTACAGCCGTGCCGTAAGCCATAATCTCCGAGGCTCCACCCATAATCTCGGAAGTTGAGAAACGTATCTGCACAATCGCATTGGCACCCAGCTCTTTGGCGTTTTCAATCATCCTGTCGAGAGCTTGTTCTCGTGACTCGGCCATCATCTTGGTATAGTCGGTTATCTCGCCTCCGACAATATTACGTATAATGGCCATAATGTCTCTGCCGATATGCCGGGCACGGATGGTGTTACCTCTTACAAGGCCGAGATGCGTTACAATTGTTTTGCCCGTGATGGTTTCTGTTGTGGTTAAAAGCATTGCCTTATCTCCTTACATCTCTATAACGGTCTTTCTTCCAGAAATAAAACCTCTCGCGCAATACCGAGACAAACAGAATTGCCAGCCCCGCTATAAGCACGAGTAACGCAACTTTAAGCAGCCCCCCTACAGTCTGGTCCTTGATAATCTCCTCAATCAGCTTAAAGCCTCCGTAGATTGTCAGTAAAATTGCGGCTACTGAAAAGAGAATCCAGCCCATGCTGCGCTCCACACGGTTATATACATTTCCCCAGTACTGCTGCCATATACGGTCTTCCGGCTCAGCTAATGTCACACCATCGGTGAGCTGTTTGAGTTTTTCAAATTCTTTCAGCTCCTGGGTACATTGAGTACACGATGCTAAATGCTCCTCGAAGGCTCGTTTTTGCTCATCGTCAATCTCGTTGTCCAGATAAGCCATCATCAGGTCTTTATAATTCCGGCAGGTCATTACTATCGACCTCCTTTCTCACGATCCAGTATTTCTTTTAATCTCTTACGGGCGTAGTACAATCGGCTTGTCACCGTCCCTGTGTTGCAGAAGAGAATTTTAGAGATTTCCTCATACGAAAGATTTCTAAAATGTCTCAATATAATTACCTCTCTGTGCTTTTCGTCGAGCCGACCTATAGCTTTCCAGATTCGGTCTTTATCTTCATTTCGTTCTGCCACCACACCAGGATCAAATAAATCTTGCGCTTGAACCTGGATGTTGTTCTCTTGAAACTCGTCGAGCGAGTCTGTTTGCCTGAGTCTTCTTTTTCGCAGATGGCTGAAGCACAGGTTTCTCAGGATTTGATAAAACCATGGAAAGAATTTCCCCTTTGAGCTGAGCTGTTTGATGTTACGATACGCCCGGAAAAAAGCCTCCTGTGAAAGTTCCAGTGCATCTTCATGGTTGCCTACCAGGCCGAGCGCGATAAAATAAGCATCTTTCATATGCCTTTTCACAATAACTTCAAATGCTTCTCTGGAGCTGCTGCGACAGCCCCACATTGCCCCCGGCCTGAGCCGGGTCGAAGGAATTGTTTCATCTTCACAAAAGCTACCCAATTTTTCTTTCTCCCGAATTACGGCCCCCGGACAAGCCGGAGGAATTTAGCTCCTGCATAAACAGACTCTAAAAGATACCTTTTCCTTCAAAAGAACTCGCAGATTTTTTTATCAAACATGTGAAAACATAGCAAAATTCTATACTTTTTTCGGCATTTTGCTAATAAAAACGTTCCTCCGAAGGCTTTTTATGCTGTGGAAAAACTTGCAATTTTTTTTGAACATCATTAAGATATATCCTTAAATAATAATGTAAGCCAGGGGAGCTAACGACCAAACGAAAGTTTTGGTTATGGCTGAGAGGTTGCTTGTATAGTGACGACCCTTGAACCTGTTGGGATAATGCCCGCGAAGGAAGGTTCGTATTGATGAACTCAAGCACTCCTTCTGCGGAGTGCTTTTTTTATTGTTGATGCGTTCAATTAAATAACAAGGAAAGGAAACAAAAAATGATCGAGACTAATATTTCCCGAGTGATTATCGAGCAGTATGTCAAGAGGCTGACCGAGCATCTTGACAGTGACGTGGTTATAGTTGGTGCAGGACCAGCCGGTTTGGCCGCCGGCTACTATTTGGCCAAGGCGGGGACCAAGACCACCGTGATCGAAAAAAAGCTCTCAATAGGTGGTGGAATCTGGGGCGGGGCCGCAGGCTATAATGTTGTTACCTTTGAAGACAAAGATATTCTGGATGAGATAGGCGTGACAACAAAAAAACTGGGACGTCTTTATGTGGCGGACTCAATAGAGTTCGCAACTGCCCTGGCTTATAAGGCAAAAAAGGCAGGAACGGAGATATTTAATTTGATAGAGGTTGAAGATATTATTCTAAAGGAAGAAACCGTTAAAGGCGTTGTCGTCAATAGCGCCAGCATACGAGCTATAAATCTGCATGTGGACCCATTTTGCATTTGTGCAAAGTATGTTGTCGATGCGACGGGCCATCCGGCTGAGCTGGTTAGTATGCTAAAAAGAAGAAAGCCACAGCTTTTTCCAGATGAGCTGCAGGAATATTTTATGAACGTGGAAGTCTCCGAGGCCGGCGTTGTGGAAAAGACAGGCGAAATCTTTCCCGGTCTTTTCATTGCCGGCATGGCCGTGTGCGACGTTTATAATCTGCCGAGAATGGGGCCGATTTTTGGCGGTATGCTGAAATCAGGAAAAAAGGTTGCTGAATTGATAAATGAAAAATTATAGTCTTCCAACACGTAAAGAGTGCTTCGATATAATTAAAAAATACCACGTGCCGCCAAATATCGTAAAGCATAGCTTGGCAGTAGCTAAACTTGCTGTGTTTTTGGCAGAAAAACTAAAAGAAAAAGACATGGCAGTAGATGTTGAGCTTGTGGAAAGAGCTTGTCTTTTACATGATATAGCGAGGATTTGTGAGGTTAAAGAATCCGACTACAATAACATCGGCATGACCGTCACAGAACAGGAAAAAACAGTATGGGACAAGCTGAAAACAGAGTACAGGGCAGCTCACCATGAAGATACCGCTTACGAGCTGTTGAAGGAACAATATCCGGTACTTGCTTTGACAATAAAGAAACACCGATACGTGTCTGTGCTGGATGAAAACGACAGGCCCG
>CAZRMQ010000059.1:0-7733 GCA_964601185.1 uncultured Pirellulales bacterium | reverse complement strand
TTGACAATAAAGAAACACCGATACGTGTCTGTGCTGGATGAAAACGACAGGCCCGATACATGGGAGGAGAAAATCGTTTATTACGCTGACAAAAGGGTCATGCACGAAAGAATCGTGTCGTTAAAAGAAAGGCTCGATGATGCCCATCAAAGAAACGCACCCCCGCCCAGCGCTGGGCGGGGGAAGGGGCAAAACAAAATTGATACAGATAAAGTTGACCGATTGATTTTTGAATTGGAGGAGGAAATATTCACCGCAATCGGTTTGGATCCTGCTGAGGTAACAGAAGAATTTATCGATTCACATTCAAACACTTAGACCGCTTCTTTCCAGGTACGTCGCCGAGTTGCCGTCAAGCCTGAGATAACAGTAACCGTCAGCATAGCTGCTAACGTTATAGTTGTGAACCAATATCCCCATGTACCAGTCTGGACGTGAGCCATTTTGATAATCACCGTTCCTATGGCAAAGGACTGAATGAACATCTTTATCTTGCCTGAGAAAGTTGCCGCGAAGTTGATACCACGCGCTTCAGCGATATGGCGTAGTGTAGTCACATAAGCTTCTCGTGCGACCAAAATGCCTACTACCGACCATTGTATAACCATCAAGGCCGTCCGGCTCAAACCGAAAAGCACCGGCTCGCCGATTATAGCAAAACAGATAAACGCACCGCAGACGAGGACTTTATCCGCTAATGGGTCCAACATTCGTCCGAACTTACTGGCCACATTTAATTTCCTCGCGATATGGCCATCGACAATATCGGTCAAACCAGCAACAACAAAGATTATAAAAGCAATATCAAGAAATAGTGACTTATTTTCAGTTGAAGGTGAATAAAGAATCATAACCAGAAAGACAACTGTCAATGCAAACCGTGCAAAGGTCAGGATGTTCGGAATGAGCTTGGTCATAGTAGAAAGTTTAATTCTTTAGAGATACTTTTCAACCTTAAAATTGACGCACCAGTAAATCATAATCTTTTGTTCCAACGACCCGCGTTTTTATAAACTCACCCAGCTTGACTGAGCAGTTTTCGACAATACAAACGCCGTCTATTTCAGGCGCCTGGCCGAAGTAACGACCTTTACCAACACCTTTATTGTCTTTTGAATCTACTAAGCAGAGAAGCTTACTGCCAATTTTGTTCTTGTTCTTTGCAAAGGCAATTTTTTGCTGAGTCAGCATCAGCTCATCAACGCGCTGCTGTTTTACTTGCTCCGGTACTTGATTAGGCATATCGGCTGCAAGTGTACCTGATTCTGGGTAGAATTTGAAGCACCCCAGAGCGTCTAATTTAGCCCATTTGACAAAATTCAGCAATTCGTCGAACTTCTGCTCGGTCTCTCCGGGAAAACCGACAATCAGAGTTGTTCGCAGCACTATATCAGGTATAACCGATCTCAATTTATCAATCAATTGTTGCAGCCGATCTTTTGTATCGGGCCTGCGCATCGTTTTTAAGATTTTGTTGTTTATGTGCTGGATTGGGATATCAAGGTAGTGGACGACTTTTTTGCTTTTTGCTATGGTTTCGATGAGCTTCTCATTAATACCAGTCGGCCAGAGGTACATCAGCCTAACCCACGCGAGACCATTCATTTTTTCCAGCCCCACTATGAGATTGGCCAATCCATTTGCTACCTTCATGTCCCGGCCGTAACAGGTCGTATCCTGTGCGATAATATTTAGTTCGACTACACCTGATGAAACTAACTCATTAGCTTCGGCGAGCACCAACTCTATCGGCTTGCTTCTATATGAGCCTCTGATGGCAGGTATTGTGCAGAAAGAGCAGCGGTGGTTACAGCCCTCGCTGATTCGCAGATAAGCCCAATGACGTCCGGTAATAAGCAGCCTGGCAGTATCATCGCTGCATTTTTCCGGCAAATTACCCAGATAAACGGCTGGCTGGTTAGCTAAAAGTGTCTTTTCGATTATTCGAGCGATATTATCTCGCTGGCCAAGGCCAACGATTGCATCTATACCCTCAACCTGGTTGAATAGCTGCCGACCCAGCCTTTGAGAAAGACAGCCCGCCACAATGACTTTTTTGGCTCTGCCTTTCTGTTTACAATCTATCGCTTGCCTTATGGCCTCCAGGGCTTCGAGCTTTGCAGGCTCAATGAAACCACATGTGTTAATTACAATAACATCAGCATTATCGGACTCAATAGTGATTAAAAAGCCTGCCTGTGCGATTTCGGCCAACATTTTTTCGCTATCAACGATGTTTTTGGGACAGCCTAACGATACAAAGCCCACGGTAACAGATTTTTGCTGTTTTTTGACCATAACCTGAAAAATAACAAAAAAGTGAAAAATGTCTAATCTTTTTAATTTGGGTAAGATTCATATCGCTTGTTTTTTCAACTTATTAAAATATGCTTGACGATAAAAAAGCAGGCAATATAATGCGTATCTCTGGCATTTTTACGAAGTTAGAAAAAAAATTAAATCCGAAACCACCTCGTTTACTCCGTTTAGGACTGTACTGGTGGCGTGATTATGAGCAATAGCAGCCAGAAAACAAGCTACAGGCAGATTTTTATCGGAATTTTGGCCATAGTAGCTGTTTCATTGTTCGGAAGCTGTGAAGATTCTTTCATCGGCAAACCTGCAAGTCTTCAATCCCAAAAAATCCTTGATGATTTGGGTAAAATTGAAACTACCTCTGAACCCAACATCACTATACCGGAAGTTTACAAAAAAACGTCCAAAATCGTCGAGCAGTCGGTCAACGGCAAGACCGAGTGGAAACTGTTTTATTTCTGCCAGTATCATATATCTAACGAACTCAAGGAAATTGTCAACGAGCAGTTCGCAACCGAGCTTTTTGACCAGAAAGGCAAATCAACTGCCCTACCGGACTACACTGTAAGCAGTAATCCGGCTACCAACCAGTTGATAGTAAGGTGTCCGGCTAAAGAAGATGTCGATTCTGTGTTAGCATTGTTACAGGAAGTAGATGTCCCGCCGATTCAGGTCAAGATTAACTGTCTTGTTTCCGAGGTTTATGCGGATAAGACCATAGACCACTCAACTACTTTAATGATTCAAGAATTATTTGGCGAGGATATCTGGGTGGCTCCTGCAGGTCAACCTTTCGGGACAGCAATTGATCAGTTGCTAACGGAACCAGACACCCTTCCTGCTTTTCCCGGGGCTTCGCTCAGAGAAATCGCTCGGGCTAAAATGGGTCTTAAAGTCGGATATTGGAAAACCGATAAGTACATGGCTTTGGTGGATCTGCTGGAGTCACAGGGTTATCTGAAGATATTGATGAATCCTACACTGGAAGTCGTCAACGGCAAAAAAGCCAAAGTGATAAAATCCGAGCATGTACCTTTGCAGAAAATAACAAGCATTTTGCCCGTCGGGGAAAGTGTTGTTACAGAGCACACGGAGTTTATTGATGTGGTTGACTCTCTGGAGATTACGCCCCATGTTTTTGCGGATGGAACCGTTGGTTTGCAAACGAACATAATACTTGGCTCAAAATTAACTCCTGAAGGTGTCAAGCAATTGCCCATCGTAACAAGGAAGGAAATTAATAATGAAGAGAACCGCATCAGACGGGGCGAGAGCCTGGTAATCGGCGGCATAAGGAAGACCGAAAAACGCGACGTCATTAGAGGTATTCCGTTGCTGAAAGATATACCTGTAGTTGGTGTTCTATTTTCCGGCAGAGATTTTGAGGAGCGGGTCGTAGAGACCATTTTTATATTAACCCCTACTATCTCTACAGGCGGTATCCCCAAGCAGGAAATGGTCGAAGAAATCAAAAGGAAACACGAGCCGCCGACTTCACCGGGACTTAGCGAGGCTATTACAGACCCCCTTGGCCTTGCAGCTCGGGAAAAACAGCAAAAAGAGCAGGTCCGTGAATCCGAACAATCACGTCTCGAAGCTGAGGCGGAAAAGGCACAGGTCAGAAACGCCCTTAGAGAAGCCGCAGAACAACTTGAAAAAGCAGAAGCAGAAGTCAAAAGGTTAAAGGATGAATTAGAACAAGCTAAGGCCGAAGAAGAAAATCCCGACCGCCAGGACTCACGAAAAGATTCGAATGAACCTCAGCCCAGTGCAGAAGAAAACAAACAGGAAGCAGAAACAGAACAAGCTCGCAGCGACAAGTCTAATATACCAGGAACAGAGGAAAAAGCAGAAATAGTTCACGCCAGTTTACAAGGCCCAAGTTTACAAAAACAGATGAGTCCGTTCAAAATCTCACGATTCTGAAGATGTAAACATCAAGTTAGGAGAGGTAGTCTATGGATAATATTGACAGTAGCAGACCTTCCGGAAATGAAGGCCTCAATAGGCCGACTAATTTCAGTGATGACTCTGGTCAGATGAAGGTTTCACATGCACCCTTGAATTTGGGAGGTGGCAATCCGGTAGAGGTACCAAAGTCACCTGTATCTAAGCCGGTCCCTTCGACAGGCTCAGGGCAGGCTGTGGAAAAACCGGCAGATAATAAGGGTTCAGCCAGCCGAATCTCCGGCGTAAAGACCTTCTTTACCAAACTGCATCCTGGAGCCATTGAATTTCTTGATGAGCAAATCATTAAATGGCTGAAAGAAAATCCAGGGATCAGTATAAAATCAACTAACACAATAACGGGCGAGGTCCAGGCTAAAAAGACCGAGCCTAACATAATAATTCATGTCTGGTATTAGTGCGCCGATAAGAATACCCCAATTTATTGGGGATTTCCCCCGCACCAAACAGGCAGGTTGCTAAAAAGCAAAGATACTACAATTAGAGTGCACGGCAATACACCCAGGCGGTGGGGAAAATACAACATGTTAAAGTGTGCCGGAATTATTATATCAGCAGGCAAAATTTCTCTATATAAAAATTCTTGACATATAAGGCGAGTTGCATTAATCTCTTAAACTCGGTAGTCTATGTATAATGAATAAATGAATCTTGAGTTTTTGGAGGTCTTGTGGCTAAACAGTTAGCTCGTGAGCTGGTCAATGCAGGGGTGCATTTCGGGCACGGCGTCAGCCGATGGAATCCCAAAATGGCCCCGTTTATTTTCGCAAAACGCGGTAACATTCATATTATTGATGTAAAAAAAACCTTAAAAGGTTTGTTAATAGCTAAAAAGCTATTGGCTGAGATTGTTTCTACCGGTAATGATGTTATCTTTGTAGGCACCAAGCGTCAGGCACAAAAGGCCGTAGAGACAGTCGCAAAAAAATGCGGCATGCACTATATCAGTGAGCGCTGGCTGGGGGGAATGCTCACCAATTTCAGAACTATACGGTCTCGATTGCAGAGACTGGAGCAGTTAGAATCCATGGAACAGGATGGAAGCCTCGAAGGCGAGAGCAAAAAGCAGGCCTCCAGGCTTAAACGTGAGATGCGAAAGATTAAAACCAATCTCGATGGCGTTCGAAAAATGACGCGTTTACCGGGTGCAGTTGTGGCTATCGACGCAAAGAAGGAGTATCTTGCTCTGCGCGAGGCTAAAAAGCTCGGTATTGCAACGATTGGAATTCTCGATACTGATTCCGATCCTGACACCGTAGATGTGGCCGTTCCTGCCAATGATGATTCTATCAGGGCGATTGAATTGCTCCTTAACGAATTGGCCGATGCGGTTGCGATTGGCAAAACGATGGTTCCAGCACATACAGAGCAAACGGACCGTCAAAAACGGGTCCGCTCAAAGAGGCCGGCTCTGGCCCAAGCCGACAAGAAAGAACCCGAGGCAGTGGCTGTTGTGGAGCCGAGCCAGACGGCAGCAGCAGAACCGCCTTCGGCGGAAAGTAATCCTAAGCAGCAGTCATCAGAGCAATCATGAAAGGAAAAACACAGAATCAAAAGCACTAAATTCTAAGCACGAAATTCTAAACAAATTCAAATGATCAAAATTCAAAATCAAAAATGTTTTGGTCATTAGTAGATTTGAATTTTGAAATTGTATCGTGCTTCGAATCTCGATATTCGGATTTACATGAGATAGAGGTTTAATATTATGTCAGAAATTCCAGCTTCGATGGTAGTTAAACTCCGCAAGATTACCGGCCAAGGCATAATGGACTGTAAATCTGCCCTTGCCGAAGCCAACGGCGATATGGATAAGGCTGTTCAGATACTACGAAAGAAGGGTCTTGCAACATTAGTCAAGCGAGCAGAACGAGAGACTTCACAAGGATTGGTCGTGAGTAAAAGCAGTGACGACGGAAAAACCGCTGCGTTAGCTACACTGTGCTGCGAGACGGATTTTGTGGCCCGAAGCAGCGATTTTGTGGCGGCGGCTCAGGCCCTTGCCGACTTTGCGTTGGCCTGTCCCGCTGACGAGGGCGTCGAGAATGTTCTTGAAACCTCTCTGAATGGACAGAAGTTCAGTGACATTGTAACCGAAACGGTCAGCAAGACCGGCGAAAAAATACAGGTAGGGGATTATACAAAATGTAAACTTGATGGGCCGGGAATTATCAGTATATACATTCACTTCAACGGAAAAGTGGGAACTATGGTTCAGATAGAGACCAGCAGTGACGATGTTGCTACTGCAGATGCATTGAAACGGACCGCCTCGGATATAGCGATGCACATTACCGCAACCAAACCGATGTCACTGGATAAGGATGGTCTGAAACCTGAAATTGTTGAGCAGGAAAAGACCGTCTTCCGCGAGCAGGTCAAAGATAAGCCAGCAAACATAATTGAAAAGATCGTGGAAGGCAAGATGAAGAAATTTTATGCAGAGAATTGCCTGTTAGAGCAGCCCTTCGTGAAGGATGACAGCAAAACCGTGGCCCAGGTTCTCACTGAAGCCGCCAAACAAGCAGACGGCCAAGCGAAAATTAAAGGATTTGCACGTTTTGACGTCGGTTAAATTATTTAGCCCCGCAATTTATTGCGGGGTTTTTTGTGGCGTTTTCACCAACGTTTTACATAACATTCAGATGCAAGATAAATGGCAGAAAGTAAATACAAGCGCGTGGTGCTGAAGCTATCGGGTGAAAGTTTTTGTAAGCCCGGCGGATTTGGAATTGATAGTTCCGAATTAGAGTCGATCGCCAAAAGGATTGTGGAGGTTTGCAAGCTCGGCCCACAGATTGTTGTCGTAGTCGGGGCTGGCAACTACATACGTGGCGAGACCTTCTCCCAGACAAGTCACATACCCCGAAACACCGCCGACTACATGGGAATGTTAGCAACCATTATCAATTCCTGCGCGCTGCAGGAGACACTGGAACAACTTGGCCAGCCGACGAGGGTGCTCAGCGCTATCGAAGTGGCGGCGATGTGTGAGCCTTTCATTCGCAGACGAGCTTTTCATCACCTGGAGCGGGGCAGGGTAGCCATCTTGGCCGGCGGAACAGGAAATCCTTACTTCACTACAGATACCTGTGCGGCTTTGCGGGCTGCGGAGCTTGAAGCTGAGCTTTTGATTAAGGCGACAAAAGTCGATGGTGTTTACACCGAAGACCCAAAAAAAAATTCAAAAGCGCAGATGTTTGAAAAATTATCTTATGATGACGTGATAAAACAAGACCTTAAAGTAATAGACCACGCGGCGATAGCTCTTTGCAAAAACAGTCGTATTCCTATAAACGTTTTGAATATTTATACAAAAGGTAACATAACCAAGGCTCTTTGCGGCCAGAAGGTCGGCACGTTAATCTGCTGAAAAACTAATACGGAGATTGATAATGCCAGTCAAGGAAATTGTCTCAGAGAGCGAATCGAAGATGAAAAAAGCTATT
>CAZRMQ010000058.1:0-12707 GCA_964601185.1 uncultured Pirellulales bacterium | reverse complement strand
TCTTTTTTCTGCATAATATGGTCGATGATTGCCGGCGGCACTCTAATTTTTACCATCGCCTTATGAGCCCTTTGCCAGAGTCGGTCTTTTTTAGCCTGCGTATCGGCAAGGTATAATTCTGTTACCAGCTCGCTTAGCTTCTGGAGCATTATCGTATCGAGGTTATTGTAATAACCTGAAAAAACCATCTTTTGATATTCCGAATACTCTCTTGTGGCCATAGCAATCCTCTTATATGTCCAAGATGCTTTCTTTTACAGGAAAGTTTTAGATAAATCAAGTTATCGATATTATAGTATTGGTTTTTGCTGGCCTTGATTGAATAAACAGCTATAATTCGTTCTGCGTTGACCGTGAAGTAATCCAGCCCTGTGGGAATACAACGCCGCTTTGCAGGAGTAAAAGCGTATCAAAGGACGATATTAGAGTTAGTATGGGACAAAAAACTCCGGTTATTTCGATTATTTGCACGATCATGATCTTGCTGCCCGTCCTCCGTAGCACTGCGGAGGGTGGATCGGGGGAACTATCGTCAGCCAGCAATACCATAAGGCATCTTGACGACAATGAAAGAGAACCGTTCTTCGTCGGTCAGAATATGCACTTAGCCGGGCGAGAGGTCGTAAGCCATCAGATAAATACTGAAAAGGGACCCGGCCATATTCTTGTTTTTCCGAAGGGATTTTCGATGCTGTTCGGGGCTAATAAGTTCTCCAGCGACAGTGCTGTGGTCTGGCTGATAAGCGTAATGACCAAGCCCGGCGACGGCGTCTTGGATGGTTACGAAGTGAGAATGTATCTGCATGGCAATGTATCGGTTGAAGACGCAAAAAATGCCGAGACAATCGCTTTTAAGTGGGTGCTGACCGAACAGGGCCGAGCAGTAGTAGCTCGATTTGGTTTCAGAGGCGAAGTCTTTGTAACCGCGGGAAAAAGAGAAAATGCTGACCCTCGCGGATTAGAGCTTTACGTAAAGGCCTTTGCCGCAGTTGGTCCTGTCGAACCGCAGTTCAAACCAAATCTGGAATTACCGGCTGAAGGCTTGGAGTTTGAAGAATCGGTCATTATCATGCCTGAAGAGAAAGAACCTCGTTTTATGTATCCGATTAATCTATCGCCTGCAGGTGAAGTTACACCGCAGTTGTCTTGGGACCCCAAAGCAAAGATCGTAACGGTAATCGGCAGGTTCTATGTTTGGCAAAAACAGGATGAATCCGGCCTATTACTGGAATTGCAGGCTGACAATGCGGTAATATTTTATACCGAGCAGGCTGATAAAGAGACCGACGGGACCGGAAGTATCGAAGATATTTTGGCAGCGGGGACAGTGCAGTCGATTTATCTGTCCGGCAATGTGCTAATGACGCAAGGACAGCGAACGATCCGGGCCGACGAGATGTATTACGATTTCAGCCTGAAACAGGCTTTGGCGATAAACGCGGTACAGAGAACCTTTGACTCCTCAAGAGGGATTCCGATTTATATCAGAGCAGCTAAGCTAAGGCAGGTGGCTGAAAATAAATTTGCCGCTGAGAACATCACCTTGACAACCAGCGAATTTTATCTGCCGCAGCTTTCGGTTAATGCTTCGCAGGTAAAAATCACCGATACGACGCCTGTTGATGAGCGAACCGGCATGCTCTCCGATGATAGTTTCAATGCCGAGATGTGGGATGTGCGGTTTAAGTGGTACGATAAAACATTTTTTTATTGGCCGTATGTGCAAAGTGATCTGCAAAGACCCGATACTCCGCTCAAAAGCTTAAATACCGGCCGTGACAGAACCTGGGGAACGTCAATTGAGACACAATGGTACTTGGCCAGACTGCTGGGATTACATGAGCCGGAAGGAACAGATGCCACTTTTGCATTGGATTATTACAGCAAGCGAGGCATTGGTAGCGGCATAAATGTTGATTATCAAAGAGAGAACAGTTACGGCAGGATTTTAAGTTACGTAATCAGCGACCACGGCAAGGATAGGCTTGGAAGAGCCCCGGGTCTAAGAAACATTGAACCGCCGCGTGACCTTCGCGGTCGGTTCCGCTGGCAGCACAAACAATTTCTACCGTACGACTGGCAGCTTACCGCCGAGTTGAGCTATATCTCTGATAAAAATTTCGTAGAGCAGTTTTGTCGTACCGAGTTCAATACCGATAAGGGGCAGGAGACACTCCTTCATTTAAAGCGCATCAAAGATAACTGGGCCCTGGCCTTTTTAGGCAAGGCCCGGCTAAACGATTTTCAGAGTGACTTAGAGGAGCTGCCCACTGCTGAGTTCCACTGGACGGGTCAATCATTTTTTAACGACAGGCTGACATTTTATAGCGATAACCAGTTTAGCCAATTTCGCCAGCGTTACGGTTACAGCACGACCGCTTTGAAGGATTTCTTCACATTTACTTCAACGAGAAATGAGATTGACATGCCCATGACTTTCGGCAGATCAAAAGTGGTGCCTTTCTTGGCGGGCACAATCGGATATGAAAACGGCAACGGTTTTCGTACCGACATCGACGGCTTAACAAAGCCTGCTGAAACCACTGTTTGGCTCGGCGAAACGGGTGTGCGAGCAGCAACGCAACCTTTTTGGAAGATTTATCCCAATGTCCAATCACAGCTCTGGGATCTGAAGGGCTTGCGGCACATTATAAGCCCACATTTAGCAGCCGTTGCCTATACCCAGAACGAATCGGTTTTTGAGCAGCGCGACACACTTAACATAGGTCTTTCTCAGCGGCTACAGACAAAGCGAGGCATCGGACTTCGGCGAGATCCACCCGGGTCTGAGTCTCTCTTCGAACCTGGGCCTCGAGGTCGAAGACAGTCGAGCCGCGACAAAGAAGGTACTGTTGACTGGATGCGCCTGGATACAGATGTTACGTGGGTAAATGATTCGAGTGATCCATCATCGGCTGGGCCTGGGCCGGATCGATTCATCTGGAACAAGCCTTTTATCCCAATGATCGACAGACGCACCAGTAATATATTTGGCCCCAGACGCAATTACTTCTCAGCAGACTATCTATGGAATCTGAGCGATACCACGGCGTTTTTGAGTGATATGAATTTTGACATGCAAAGCGGAGTGGTACAGCAATTTAATATCGGCGTATCAGTTCTGCGCTGGCCTAATTTAACTTATTATATTGGAAGCAGATACTTAAAGCGGCTTGAAAACCGCTACGGCGAGAAAGGCTCAAATGCGTTTATTCTCGCAGGTACGTATGTGCTTGACCCGCGATATGCAGTTGTCTTCTCACAGCAGAATGATTTTGACTATGGCGTAAATGTACGCAGTGAAATATCTATTGTAAGGCATTATCACAGGGTTAATTTAGCTCTTACGTATAGTGTGGATGAGTCGATGAAAGACCGTTCGATAGTATTTAGTATATGGCCCGAAGGTTTGGAGGAATTAGCCTTTGGGTCAAAAAGATATATGAACATTGGCAGCTCGGCGGACTATTAACAATTTGCCATTGATTATGATTGATTGTTGGATTAATCCCGTTAGAAACAAGATGTCAGAGACATCTGTCGCTCGTTTAAAGAAATTTCTAATGGGGTAAACAGCGCGTTTGGTCGATAATTTTAGTTTGGGAGCTTGTGCTTCGCAGCGGAGCGCAGCTTCGCAGAGTAGCAACTGAAAATTAAAGGAGACAATTATGCCGTTGGTAAATACCAGAAAAATGTTCGAGATGGCTTATAAAAATGGTTATGCCATTGGCGCCTTCAATGTGAACAATATGGAAATTACACAGGGCATTATTGACGCTGTCGCTGAAGAAAAGGCCCCACTTATCCTTCAGATTTCAAGAGGCGCCCGTGACTATGCAAAAATAAGTTATCTCAACGCGATTATCAATGTGGTGGTTGAAGAAAATCCCGACATTCCCATAGCCAACAACCTCGACCACGGTGATACCTTTGAGACCTGCAAGCAGTTTGTCGATGACGGCTTTACATCTGTAATGATAGATGCTTCAAGCAGGCCATTTAAAGAGAACATCGAGATAACCAAGAAAGTTGTCGAATACGCACATCCCAGAGATGTCACTGTCGAGGCTGAATTAGGACAGTTGGGTGGAATCGAAGAGGATGTCGTTGGCGTAGATGATGTGCGCAAGCATTTGGCTGACCCGGACCAAGCGGTAGAGTTTATTGAAAAGAGCGGTTGTGATTCACTGGCTGTTGCCTGCGGCACCAGCCATGGAGCCTATAAATTCAAGAGCGAACCTACGCTTGCTCTCGACGTAATACAAGAGATAGGAGAAAAGCTGCCCGGATTTCCTCTGGTAATGCACGGTGCAAGCAGTGTGTTAAAGGAGTTCGTCGACCTTATCAACAAGTACGGCGGCAAAATGCCCAATGCAATGGGTGTCCCTGAGGAATCGATCAGTAAGGCTGCGAAGATGGCCATTTGCAAGGTCAATATTGATACGGATTTGAGATTGGCACTGACAGCTAAAATCAGGCAGGTCTTTGTGGAAAAGCCGAGTGAATTTGATCCGCGAAAGTACCTTGGCCCCGGCAGAGAAGCTATTAAAGAGATGGTCAGGCATAAGCTGCACGTCCTTGGTTGTGCCGGCAAAGCAGAAGAGTGTTTGTAAACTGGTTAAATGGTTATTGGTTAAACGGTTATTAACCACTCACCAATTCACCATTCACCAATTACCAGCTACCTTGATAAGGAGTAGTTCATTGCGGTCGCTAAAATCAAAAAACTCATTTTGGGGGAACGATCAAACTAAAAGTGTAAAAGTCACTTTGGCCATGGTACTTTTATGCTCCTGTGCTTTGATATTCTTGTCTTGGTCTGTTGGACATGGCTTTTCAGCTCCACCAGCCCCTTCGGAGGATTCCCTTAAGGCGGGGCACCAAACTTCTGTCGCTAATATACCGGATGACTTAAGCGAATTGCTTCGAAAGAGGCTAATGCCCGCCGAAGTTACTCAGGCCGAACCGGTAGAACCAAACGTTGCGGAGGTTGTCGAATCGCCATCAAGCATTTTTAAAACAGCTTGTAAGCTAATCTACCAAGGTAAATTCGACTTTGCAGGTGAGCTGCTTAAACAAACCAATCAAGGCAATCCAGGCGATCCTAATTCCAGCACACGTCTCGGCGAAGGCTCACTGAGCCGGAGCGGGCAGGCCGGCTCAACCCAGACGAATCCTCCGGACGAATTTAATCCCGATCAAGTCGGAACCGCTCGTCAACTGTTAGAGATTATTGGTGAATATCAGACTTTAAATCAACAGCGTCTGTCGGCCCGGCAGTCTGCATACCAGCAACAGTTAGCCGAGCTGGAGAAACTTCAGACTGAAATAAGCGTAAGTGACATAAATGATTTAGCATATATAACCGATTCAAATGATACAACCGACACAAATGATATAACCAAAGTGTTATCTGTCATCGCCAAAGCAAGTGAGCTGGCCGCTGCCGCACAGAGAGCAGAGTTTCTGTCCAGCCCATTCGTAAAACAGGTTCTTCAGAAGACAATAGACAAGGCCGCCGGCTTCGAGACGCAGGGCAAGTGGCTCGATGCATACACAACCTGCTACGTCTGGCTGCAGGCAATCGATCCCAACAATAAAGCGTACTCAGATTATGCCGATCAGCTTTTAGATAAAGCCGGCATTGTCTTGTCTCTTCAGGATAGTCCCTGTGAGACGCGCGAGGAACGTTTCCATGGCATCAAAAAAGAGATGTTCATTCGGACGATAGATGCGCTGGATACGCATTACGTCAACACTATTGATTATAGCCAAATGGCTGCCGATGCCCTAAAACGTTGTAAAATGTTGGCGGAGGTGGTAGGGACATACCTCCGGTCCGGTCAACAGTTGCCAGCAGTTGTATCGGAGACCAAAGATGCTGAAAGTTCTTTTTCACTCCCCGATGCCAACGAGCTTGCTAATTTCTCTTCTGCCCTGACAACAATGTCTTCCGAAGTCGAATCTGCATTAAAACCAACCGAAGATCCTGTGTATGGCCTGACTTTGTCTATGGGACTGTCCAAGGATAAGTTCATAGAAATATTCGAGAGAGTTATATCAATTAATGCCGTAACGGTTCACCTGCCTCAGCAAGTGCTGACCGCCCAGTTTGCAGAGGCGGCGTTGTCCTCTCTTGATCCTTATACAGTTATTGTATGGCCCAGGCAGGTCCAGGACTTTGAAAAGGCGATGACCAATGAGTTTACAGGTATCGGGATAGAGATCACTAAAACAAAAGGACAGTTGACGGTGTCCAGCTTATTAGCGGATACGCCGGCATATAGAACTGGTCTTGATGCGGGCGATGTGATAACGGCGGTGGATGGTCTCGATACAAAAGATATGAGTCTTATGTGCGCTGTTCATAAAATCACCGGCCCTAAAGGTACAAAGGTTACGCTAACAATAAAGCGGCCTGGTGAGGAAAATGCCAAAGATATTACCATAACCAGAGCCAAGATAACTGTGTCGTCAATTCGGGGCTGGCAAAGGACTGAAACAGGTGACTGGCTGTATATGATCGACCATACTTCGACGAGTTCAGCCGAGCCGCAGAACAAAATAGGCTATGTTCGTCTTACCAGCTTTTCCGCAGATGCTCCCTCGGAACTTGATAAAGTGTTGGATCAATTAGAGAAAGAAGGTTTGAAAGGGCTCATTTTAGACCTGCGATTCAATTCCGGAGGTCTCCTGGATAGTGCTGTGGGAGTAGCCGACATATTCATTAAAGATGGATTGATAGTCAGAACACAACCGGGCTCCAACGGGACTCTAACTTATAAGCCGGCACACGCCAAGGGTACGCATCCCGATTTTCCTTTGGTGATATTAATAAATTCCAACTCAGCCAGTGCTTCCGAAATTGTAGCGGGGGCATTAGCGGATAAAGTGCATAACCGGGCGATTTTGGTCGGAACAAGGACACATGGCAAAGGAAGTGTGCAGGGGATGACCTCGTATCCTGGCGGAGGCGCTGTGCTAAAATATACCATGTCGTACTATCATTTACCTTCAGGTCAACGAGTTAAAAGCCGAGACCAGGTCGAGAAACAAGGCGGGAAAGATTGGGGTGTCGGGCCAAATATTGAAGTTGAATTAACAAACGATGAGCTTAGGAAAATGCTCGACATTCAACGGGACAACGACGTGCTGGTACAGTCTGATCGTGGGACGGGCAGAGAATCGCCGAAAAGACATACTATTGGAGAAACCGTGGCTGCAGACCCGCAATTAGCGGTTGCCCTGCTGGTTATTAAGACTAAACTAATTCAATTATGAAAAGTGAGCCAATGTTTTGAACGCCTAAAGTGACACTTTACGTGTCATCCTGAGGCGAAGCCGAAGGATCTGGCCAACGAAAGAGAGATTCTTCGCTTCGCTCAGAATGACAGCTTTGCTGTCACTTTAGCTCACTTTAGGCACTTTAACCAAAATGCAGGATATCGGACAAAATATATTTGAACAGCAGAGACAGGAAAAGCTCAACCAGATTAAGCAGTTGGGCATTGAACCTTACGGCGGTAGATTCGAGGACACGGAGCCGGCTGAAGGTGTCAAGCACAGATTCAAAGACGGCGACGAAACACAAAAGGCCAAATGCGCAGGCAGAATTGTGCTGCTGAGGGACATCGGCAAGCTGATATTTATTACCCTGCGTGACAGCAGTGGTACCATCCAGGTCGGGCTGAGCAAAAGTCTTGTTGGTAACGATACGAACGAATGGCGGCTCGCCAAGCTGCTTGAGCTGGGTGACATAATTGGTGCCTCTGGTCAGTTAGGCAAAACCAAAACGGGAGAGATAACCATCTGGGCCGACCGCCTTACTCTTTTGAGCAAGTGTCTGTGTCCGCCGCCGGAGAAATTTCACGGTCTGGCTGATATAGACCTGCGCTATAGGCAGAGATATGTTGACCTTTGGGCCAACCCTGAGGTGATGGAACGCTTTAAGAAACGCAGTGAAATCATTACTATAATCCGACAGTTCCTTACGTCGAAAGGCTTTTTGGAAGTTGAGACGCCGATGATGCAGACTATAGCTGGTGGAGCCGCGGCAAAGCCTTTTATGACACATCATAACAGTCTGGATTTGGATTTGTTCCTGCGGATTTCGCCGGAGCTGTTTCTCAAGAGACTGCTGGTCGGCGGAATGGAAAAGGTCTTCGAGATAAATCGCAACTTCCGCAACGAAGGCCTAAGCAGACAGCACAATCCGGAATTCACAATGCTTGAGGCATATCAGGCATACGCCAATTACAATGTGATGATGGATTTAACGGAGGAAACTATCTCTTTATGTGTGGAAAAACTTTGTACGGACAAACAGATTCACCCCGTTAGAAATAACGAAAAGAAGGCGATTACCTCTCACGGAGAAATTTCTAACGAGGTGAAGTTCGGCGAAATGACGGTGGATTTCGCCCGACCCTGGCGGCGAGCCCGATACGTGGAGCTTTTAAAGCAATACAGCGGCTGTAGTTTTGACGATATAAAAGCTATCAGGACAAAGGCAAGACAGCTCGACATAGACGAGGAAGTTTTGGACGATGCGATAGTTACTAATGAGGTGTTTGAAACCACTGTTGAGGAACATCTTATTTCTCCGACGTTTGTGATTGATTATCCGGCGGTAATGTGTCCTTTAGCCAGACGCAAAAAGGACGACAGCAGATTCGCCGAGCGATTTGAATTATTTGTCGCACAGATGGAGCTGGCGAATGCATATACCGAGCTGAACGACCCTGCGGAACAATACGAGAATTTTCTTACGCAGCTTCGTGGCCAGGAAGAGTCATTAACCAAAATGGACCTTGATTATATAGCGGCGTTGAAGTATGGCATGCCGCCGGCTGGCGGATTAGGTATTGGAATTGACCGATTGGTCATGGTCTTGACCGGCGCTTTGAGTATTCGTGATGTTATATTGTTTCCACTTTTAAAACCCATAAAAGACTAACTGCATGGAACACGGAGAAAAACTCCCAAATAAACCTGGGGGGTAAGCATTTAAATGTTGAAATTATTTTTATGGTTTCGATACCTGCGTAAGAAAAAAATTGTATTTTTGAGTGTTGCTGCCGCTGCATTATCAACGACGTTATTGATAGTGGTTGCCAGCCTGTTCACCGGCTTCATCAATACGCTCGAGCAAACGGCGGTTCAGACAATAGGTGACGTTGTTCTTTCAGCACCGATTACTTTTGCAAAATATCCTCTATTCATCGAGCAGCTCGAAAAGACCTCTGCTGTTGTCGCGGCCACGGCCACTTTATCGTCTCAGGGACTGTTGCATTTAGGTAAAGGCGATGTACGAGCTGTGCATATCTGGGGGATTGAGCCTGCCAGACGAACAAAGGTAACCGGATTTAAAAAGTTTTTACGCAGACAAGGACAATCCGATAAAGAACCTTCTTTTGAAGTATCGGATTCGCCAAACGATGTCGGCGCCTTTATAGGAATTGCTGTGATAGCTGAGCCTAACGAAACGACCGATGAATATGATTACAGCGTGATCGACCGGATGATTGGTGAGCATGTTATTCTTACCACAGGTGCAAAAATAGAAGCCGAAGATACGTCATCAAATGATCAGGCAGGCAGCAGATTTAAAAGAAGAACCTTAAAATTAACCATTGCAGATATCGTCCAAACCGGTGTTTACGACCTTGATAAAGGGTTTATCTATCTTCCTATAGAAACGTTACAGGAGGTTTTATATCCGAATGAGAAAGAGTCGCTTGCCAACCAGATTCAAATTAAACTCACCGAGGGTATCCGGACAGAGGTTGCAATTGCTCTAATCCGCGGCGTATGGCAAAATTTTGTTAAACAGCACCTTAACGATAATCCATATCTTATAGGCTATACTGATATCGAAACAGCGAAAGAGATGCAGAGTCAGTATGCCGGTGAGCTGCGAAAACAAATGGGAGTTTTACTGCTGATTTTTGGAGTGGTAAGTTTTAGTGTGATAGTGTTGATATTTTGTATATTCTACATGATAGCCAAGCTCAAGCAGCGGGACATTGCCATAGTAAAAAGCTGTGGGGCGACGAGCGGTTCGGTGGCTCTTGTTTTTCTCGGTTTTGGCTGCTGTGTCGGAACAGTCGGCTCAGGAATCGGAGCTGTTTTGGCATATATTATTACAAAAAATATCAATACAATCGAGGAGTGGATTAGAATAATCTTCGGGATGAAGCTATGGAAAAGCAGTGTATATATGTTTAGTAAAATTCCGAATAATATTGACTGGTGGGCTGTTTTGCCTATCGTATTGCTTGCAATTATAGCGGCGACTATCGGGACATTAATCCCTGCGATTGTCGCTGCCAGGACAAAGCCGGTGGAAATCCTGAGATATGAATAGCCAGGAATAAATACGAAGCATGAAAAATGTAAAGTGCCTAAAATGAGCTAAAGTGCCTAAAGTGACAGCAAGGCTGTCATTCTGAGCGAAGCGAAGAATCTCTTTTTCGTTGGCCAGATCCTTCGGCTTCGCCTCAGGATGACACGTAAAGTGTCATTTTAGGAACTTTAGGCACTCCAAACTTTAGCTCACTTATTTTGTTTAGGATTTCGATATTAGAATTTCGGATTTTTTCTTATTGAGCTATGTACAAGATTCTTATTGCAACAAGATACCTGATAAGGCGCCACATAACGTATTTTGCGGTGCTGGCGGTTGCGCTCTGTGTTTTTATCGTTTTAGTGGTTATGACCGTACTGACCGGCCTGGTAAGTGACTTCAAGCTGAAAAACCACCTGTTTACGGGAGATTGTGTCGTCGGAACCGAGACATTAGTCGGTTTTACCTACTACGAAGATCTCAGCAAGATTTTGGAGCAAGCTGATTTTATTGAGAGTGCTTCTGCTGTGATAAAAAGCTATGCGCTGGTCAGTCCGAACTGGACGGAGCAGGGGCTCGGCTTGGAGATTATGGGTATCGATCCGGTCAGGCACAGCATAACCACAGGTTTCGGCGAGACGCTGTATTACCACAAAAATGATGTATCGAAAGCATTTGAGCCGGTCTTTAAGCCAAACCTGCCGGGATGCGTGTTAGGTGTCGAGGTTGGTAACAGGTTGGGAAACTCTCTGGCGCCGCAGCGAGGTCCGAGAGGAGGATATTTTTACAGTGACCGTTTTGACGAGTCATCTGTTTCTGTAAGTTGTGTTCCTCTGACTGCGAGAGGCGCTCCAGCCAAGGCCGACTTAGGGCTGATTAATACGCTGAATTTCTACTATAGTGACTATTCCAACAGTGGCTTAGCCCGCGTGGATGGCTCCTTAGTGTATATTCCCTTTGACCAGGCCCAATGGCTTTGCGGTATGGACGGTCCTTTGAAACGAGCCAACGCCATTCATATAAAGTTCAAGCCTGACGTCAATTTGCAAACAGGATGCAAAAAAGTCGCCTTGCTCCTGGAGAGATTTAAGCAGGAAAAAGCCGACGAAGAACAGGCATACCTTTTAGATACGGTAACTGTGCAAAGCTGGAAAGAATACAGACGAGCGAATATCGCAGCGATGGAGAAGGAACAGACGATGATGACGGTGTTGTTTGGGCTTGTAGGAATTACGACAGTTTTTATCATCCTGGTAGTCTTTTATATGATTATCAGCCACAAAAGCAAAGATATAGGGATACTGAAAAGCATCGGCGTTTCAAACACTAATATTATTACGCTGTTTTTGGGCTTTGCTTTTTCGGTCGGCCTGATAGGGGCCGCAATAGGTGCATTCGGCGGGTGGCTGTTTTTACGCCAGATAAATCAGATCGAACAGTGGCTTTTCGAACATTTTGGATTTCAACTTTGGGACAGGACAATATATGCTATTGGCGATATTCCGAACCAGGTGAGATTCACTGTTTTAGCAGTGGTAATCCTTTCCGCGATTGTCGCCTGCTTAGCTGGTGCGTTTATACCGAGTAGACAGGCGGCAAGGCTGAATCCGGTGGAGACTTTGCAGGTAAGCCAATTGTAAACATGTCCTCCGTAAGGAGTCCTTAGGACTGAGCAAGGTCGAAGGATAGGACTTTAGATGATAGGAACCGAGGAAATATATAAATCTTATAGGATGGGAGCTACCAAAGTAAATGTGCTCAAGGGCGTCAATTTGACTGTGGAAAAAGGCGAATTTGTGGCGATAATCGGCGCTTCGGGTAGCGGTAAAAGCACACTATTGCACATATTAGGTGCGCTGGATAGGCCCGATAAAGGGGTGGTTAGGTTTGAAGACAGGGACTTAAACAGCTTTAGTGCCGGCGAATTAAACAGGTTTCGCAACAAAATGGTGGGATTTGTTTTTCAGTTCTACCATTTATTGGACGAATTAAGTGTACTGGAAAATGTTTATCTGCCGACAATGGCATCGAAAAGTGTGGCCGGCTGGCTCGCCTGCCGCAAACAGGCAAAAGAACGAGCTAAAGAGCTGCTGGCTCAGCTTGGTTTGGACGAAAGAGCCGATCATAAGCCGTACCAGCTTTCCGGCGGAGAAAGGCAAAGGGTTGCTGTCGGAAGGGCGCTGATGAACGAGCCTGAGCTGCTTTTGGCTGATGAGCCGACGGGAAATCTTGACTCAGTAACGGGAAATGGTATTTTGGATGTCCTCGAAAAACTGAATAAAGCCGGCCAAACCATTATAATGGTAACTCATAACGAAGGAATCGCAAAAAGAGCAGGGCGAATAATAAAACTGATCGATGG
>CAZRMQ010000057.1:10993-12826 GCA_964601185.1 uncultured Pirellulales bacterium | reverse complement strand
TTAAAATAACCTGGGAATTTAAACTATGCAACGAAGATTTATCCAGATCAGGCGATTCCGGCCTCATAATCCTGGAAAAAGACAAAATATAAAGGAACTAACTGCCGATAAAATGCGTAAGCAGGAATGCTTTCGAAGAACCTTATCTTATGTAACGTTTCTTGTAAAAGGGTGTCACAATAGCACTGGTAATAAACGATTAAATAAAACCGGAGGACGAATGAAAAAGATTTTCCTGTTAATAACTTGCGTTCTGTTCCTCTGGCCGCAATTGTCTTTTAGCCAACAAAACCGGCTGGCAAATGAGGGCAAGAGAGGATTGTATGCAAGGTCGATTGAGGATGTCCTGCGGCTGCCGGATGATGAAATTGATTTGGGCACGGCCGCCTTGATTGTCTCTGAACAGTGGAGCGATATGGTGCATGGTCGCACCTACTTATCACGGCTGGATGAAATGGCTTTCGAGATTCAGAAAAGAATGAAGAAAAAGTGGTTAAAGCCTAACTATAAAGCAATTCCTGTCATAAATAATTATTTATTTCGCGAGTTAGGATACAAGGGTGTCCCAGAGGCTGAGAATCCGCATACTTTATTCCTGCACTCCGTGCTGGATAATAAGCGAGGCTACTGTCTTAGCCTTTCAATTCTTTATCTTTCATTAGCTGAACGATTGGGTATGCCCATGTACGGTGTTGTAGTGCCTGGGCACTTTTTCGTCCGATACGATGACGGCAAAGTACGTTTTAATATTGAAGCCGCAGGCAGAGGTGAAAGCCTTCCCGACGAACATTACATAAATAAATTTAAAGTTCCCATATCAGATGGTGACAGCATATATTTGAAGAATCTAAACAAAATACAGACATTGGGCTGCTTCTTCAACAACTTAGGCAACAGCTACACTGATACGGGCAATATTGAAACCGCATTGCTCGTGCTTCAAAGAGCGGTGCAGATAAATCCAACATTAGCTGAATCTCGGGCCAACCTGGGTAATGTTTATCTGCAAAAAGGACAGATAGAAGATGCAATATTCGAATACCAGATAGCTCTTCAAATAAATCCAGTCGATGCCAAGACACACAATAATCTTGGAAACGCATATTTCAGACAGGAACGATTGCAAGATGCGGTTTACCAGTATTCTCAATCACTCGATCTGGATCCAAACTACGTGGACGCGTATCAGAACATAGCTATTGCTTACAGCAAGCAGGAAAAGTTTGGATTAGCGATAGTACAATTGAAGCAGGCAATCGATCTGGAGCCGAAAAATCCCAGCTTATATAGTCATTTGGGTGAAGTATATTACCTGATGGGCGATTATGGAGCAGCAGTGTTTCAATACAAAAAGGCCGTGACGCTGAAACAGGATTTCGCCGAGGCTTACTACGGTTTAGGTGTTTGCTACAACAAATTAGGCCTGGTTGATAAAGAAATTCAAGCATATAGACAAGTTTTAGCTGTTCAGCCGGATATGTTGGCTGCTTTATTAAACTTAGGCAATGCCTATTTCGGCAAACAAGAATATGACTCAGCTATTGAAAATTATAAGAAAGCAATCCTAATAAAGCCGGATGACGGCTGGGTCCACTACAATCTTGGGGCAGCATACTTTAATAAAGGTAATTACGAGCCAGCGGTAACTGAATACTACACAGCGGTCGGGATCGATCCAGCAATGGTTAATGCACACTATGGACTTGCCGTCGGATTATATAAACTAAAACAATATGAACTGGCCTGGAAGCATATAAATATTGCAAAAAAACTGGGGGCCGAAGTCTCTAAAGACCTGCTCAACGCCATTAAAAGAGAACTGAAATAGAATAA
>CAZRMQ010000057.1:0-10893 GCA_964601185.1 uncultured Pirellulales bacterium | reverse complement strand
CCGAAGTCTCTAAAGACCTGCTCAACGCCATTAAAAGAGAACTGAAATAGAATAACTCGTGCTTCGCAGAGTAGCATAGGCAGCAGAATGTTTACGGTTATTAGAGAACGGAGGACAGAAAGAAGAAGTAAAAAGTGAATTAGCAAATTAGTTATCAATTAAATCTTCTAATTCGCTAATCAACTTACTTTCCCGATTCGAGGCCGACCCCGCCCAGCACTGGGCGGGGTTAAAAAGCAGAAAGATGAGGAAAAAGTTTGATTCGTACCCGCTGTATTACAAGTCCTGCACTACCCATCGCGCGGGATCGCATAACACAGGTTGAGGAAATCTTTAGAGAGAATTTCCCAAAGCTGGCCGATTATGCCGATAAGATACCGGAGCTTTTAGCTAATCCATTCACGCACGAGTATCAGACCGCCCTGATAGTCTCCGAGACAACATTAGGCAAAGTCACAGGATTCGTCATGCTTTTGCACTTTCCTGATATTAACTACTCATTTCTTGATTTTATCGCGGTGCGTAAGGAGCGTTGGGGTGGAGGACTCGGCAGTGCTCTGTACGAAGCCACTCGTGAATATTGCGAGG
The DNA here is from genome assembly GCA_964601185.1 of uncultured Pirellulales bacterium. Classification (GTDB taxonomy): domain Bacteria; phylum Planctomycetota; class Phycisphaerae; order Sedimentisphaerales; family Anaerobacaceae; genus CAZRMQ01. The sequence goes on along the minus strand of CAZRMQ010000057.1, from coordinate 10,305 downwards.
GACTGTCCTCTCGCAGTCTATATTTGGAGGTCCAGCCCGATGATCCCGAACTTATAAAAGACCCGGCTGAATTGGCGAAAAGTCGTAAACGTATGCGTTTCTATGAACAATACGGCGTCCGCCCTATTATCAACACCGCTTACCACACGCCGGTTGGCGATCCTCCCACCACAGCTTATTTGTTGTTCGATCCGCTGAGCAGGACATCCCCCCTATCGCGGATAGATATTCAAAGTGCCGTAAGAGCCATTCTCAAGCACCGTTTTGGACACATTGTGGATGAGTACTATATTCACCACGTCGTCGAGTCATTCGTCGATGACCCTGTGCGTCTCCGCCCTGCGAGGTACTTGCAGAAAGCCGACCAGGTGAGGCAAGTTACAAAAGGACATATCCAGAAACTCTTCGCTCTTGTGGCAAGCCAGAAGCATGCTATTCATCATGTTCGCAGCAGAGGCTATTTCGAAAGACCTGCCCGGGTAGGAGCGTTGCTTGACGCCCTTCTGCCTTTGAATATCTTCACTGTGGTGCCACCGAAACGCTTCAATGAAAGTATCGTTATGGCCGTGCATGATAAGCACTTCGTCAACTACCTGAAAATCGTATGCACAAAGCTCGAAACCGGTCGGCCCGTCTATCCTGATACGTTTCCCATTCGCAGGCCCGACCGCCGACCCCGTGACCTTCCCGTACAGGCAGGCTACTACTGTATTGACTCCTGTACGCCGTTATATCGTAATGCCTATTTCGCTGCCCGAGCTTCCGTCGATGTTGCAATGACGGCTGCCGAAGAAATACTCGCCGGCGTCCCCGTTGCGTATGCTCTTTGCCGTCCACCGGGACACCATGCCGAGCGGAAAGTCTATGGTGGATTCTGCTATTTTAACAACGCCGCTATCGCTGCTCATCAGCTCTCCCTCCACGGACGAACGGCTGTCTTCGATATAGACTTTCACCACGGCAACGGCACACAGGACATCTTCTACACTCGTCCAGATGTACTGACTGTCTCTATTCATGGCCATCCCGACTATTCATTTCCATATTTTAGCGGCTTTGCCGGCGAAGCAGGCGAAGGCCCCGGCCTGGGATTCAACCGCAATTTTCCTCTGCCCCCAAACACAACCGATACCGTTTATTTAAAAGCCTTCGATAAGGCCATTGTTTATATCGAACGTTTCCGCCCCGATTTTCTCGTCGTGAGTCTTGGCTTTGATGTCTTAAAAGGTGATCCGACCGGGACTTTCAAACTGTCGATTGATATGCTTCGGCAGGTCGCTCGGCGTCTGGCACAGCTCAAGCTGCCCATGCTTGTGGTACAGGAAGGTGGCTATAACCTCCGCAATCTCAAGCGCGGCTCAGTTGCCTTCTTTCGTGCCATTTCAGAAATCATACGTTGAACCGATCAAAGAAAATCAGAAATACAGAATACCAGAAAAATAGCATCCCCTATAAACTGCCGATAGATTATAATGCTGTGTTGGTAGATCATCCGATGGATCTGGGATGCAACAAAGTAGTTTCGCGGATTATCTCCCGACTTACTCATCCCAGCAAGACTTCGGCGAGTTCAGTCGAGCCGGGGGCAGTTAAAGTCGAGGGGACATGGGGATCCTTTGCGCGCCTGCTGGCGGCGTACATATCAGAAAAGCTATCCCGGCCAATTCTGCTAATCTGCCCACATATCGAAGACGCCGATAAGGCTGCTGACGACCTGCAGACCTTCGGCTGCAAAGAAGTCCAGGTTCTGGCTGCCTGGGAAGGCGAAGAAGAATTAGCAGACGCCACCGATGAGACCAGAACCGAAAGACTCAAGCTCGTCGCTCATATTTCGTCGGCACTAAAAACCCTGCCAACAGGTGGCAGGGCTAACCAGCGTTCGTCAATCGTCAATCGCCAATCGTCAATCGGATTTGTTATTCCCGCATCGGTGCAGGCACTTTGTCAGCCGATACCCAAGCCACAAGCTCTATGGGAAAGCTCACTTCAGCTTGAAACTAATAAGGAGCTATCGCCGGAGTCCCTTGGGGGCTGGCTGGTGGATAACGGCTTTGAGCGGGTCGAGCAGGTTGACCTGCCGGGTCAATTTGCTCGACGCGGCGGAATCGTTGATATTTATGCTCCATTGCTTTCGTCCATCGTCATTAGTGACACGTCGGACTATCAACAAGGAACAGCCGAGGCGGTGCGTGTTGAATTCTTTGGTGATACTATTGAGAGCATCCGCCAAATCAATCTGGATACGCAGCGCTCCAGCCGACAGTTAGAAGGGATCAATATTATCTCAGCTTTATGCGGAGAAACGGCAGAACAAAAAGAGCTTTTCATAAATATCCTTCCAAAAGACACCATAATAATTCTTGAAGAGCCGGTTGACATCGAGGAAGTGGCACATGTGTTTCTCGAACGGATCGAGACAAAGAATCAGCTTTACAACTGGTTGGACATTTATACCGCTGCTTCTCAATTCACTCAGCTTCATATATCCAGATTTGCAGCCACAAAAACAGACAATGTTCTTAAGATAGACATTAAAAGTGTGCAGCGGTTCGAGTACAAGGCAACCTCAGTTTGGGCGGGACATAAAGCAGCACTGGAAGAATTGGTACAACAGGCCAAACAAGGCACAAAGGTGCTGCTTTACTGCGAAAGCGCCGCGGAGGTCAAACGTGTCGGCGAAATTATAAGGGAGATAAGCACGGAAATCCCGGCAAATTTTAAGCTGCTTTTAGGATTCATTCATCAGGGCTTTGTTATAAGCTCGCTAAACACGATTGTAATAAGTCATCATGAGCTGTTTGGCCAATTTGCACTTAGAAGAACAGTGCGACCGGTGCGTGCAACAGCGCCGTTAGATACGCTCAGCGACCTGCAGGAAGGTGACTATGTTGTGCATGCCTCCTACGGTATCGGCAAATTCTTAGGCATAAAAACAATACAAGAGAAAACCGGCAAATCGGAATACCTTACGATTGGATACGCCGACGGAGTGAAAATCCAGGTTTCCGTCCGTAATATTGCATTGGTTCAAAAGTTTATAGGGACAAGCCCTAAACGGCCGGCGCTAAGCAAAGTCGGCTCGAAGAGGTGGCAGAACCAAAAAGAAAAAGTCACCCGTTCCGTTCGTGACCTTGCTGCAGAATTGCTCAACTTTCAGGCGAAGCGCCAGTCAATGGGCGGAGTCGCCTCCGGCAAGGATTCTAATTGGCAGGCTGAATTTGAGCAGTCTTTCCCTTATCAGGAAACGCCTGACCAGACGAAGGCCTCCGAAGAAATCAAAACAGATATGCAGGAGCCTATAGCGATGGATAGGCTCTTATGCGGTGACGTTGGCTACGGCAAGACGGAGCTTGCTATGCGTGCTGCTTTTAAGGCAGTAGAAAATGGCAGGCAAATAGCTGTGCTCGTGCCGACAACAGTATTGTGCGTGCAGCACGGCAGAACATTCACTGAGCGGTTTGCAGATTTTCCAATTTGTATCGATGTTCTAAATCGCTTCAAGACACTAAAAGAAGCACGTGACATAATCGCCAGGACAAAGGCGGGCAAGGTCGATATCGTCATAGGTACACATCGGCTTTTAAGCGGCGATATGGGATTTAAAGACCTGGGCCTGTTGATAATTGACGAAGAGCAGCGCTTTGGTGTAGAACACAAAGAAAAGCTAAAAAGGCTGCGCGTTAATGTTGATATTCTTACGATGACCGCCACACCTATTCCCAGGACGCTGCATATGTCACTTCTGGGTCTGCGCGATATAAGCTCATTGGCTACACCACCGTTGGACAGACGCAGCATCGTAACAATAGTGTCACCATATAATAACGAGCTTATTAGAAAAGCCATTTACCGTGAACTAAACCGCCAGGGGCAGGTATTCTTCCTGCACAACAGGGTCAAGACCATCGAGAAAAAGGCATGGGAAATACAAAAACTTGCAAAAGATGCAAAGATCGCCATCGCGCACGGACAAATGCCTAAAAGCGAGCTGGAAAAGGCGATGATTGATTTTGTTCTGGGCCAAACAGATGTGCTCGTGTGTACGACCATCATTGAATCAGGCCTGGATATCCCAAATGCAAATACGATTTTCATAAACGATGCAGACAGGTTCGGCCTCGCTGAGATGCATCAGCTTCGCGGAAGGGTAGGCAGATATAAACATCGGGCGTACGCTTATATGCTGCTGCCCGTGTCACGGCCGATTACGCCGACAGCAGCCAGGCGGCTGAAGGCAATCGAAGAGTATTCACATCTGGGAGCCGGCTTTAGAATTGCCCTGCGGGATTTGGAGATTCGCGGAGCAGGCAATATATTAGGGCCTGAACAATCCGGCCACATACAAACTGTAGGCTATCAGATGTACTGCGAACTTTTAACAAATGCCGTTAAGCAATTAAAAAACGAGCCTGTCGAACCTATACCAACCGCAACTGTCGATTTGGGCTTTACTACATATATACCAAAAAATTATATACCACTTGACCGACATCGAATGGATGTTTATCGCAAAATTGCCGTTGCAAAGACCGGCGAGGATTTAAAACAGATTGAAAGCGAATTAGCCGATGTGTATGGTCCGGTACCGGAAGAGGTCAAACTGTTGCTGGAATTGGCTGAACTGAGAATAAAAGCGAGCAGGTACAATATAAAAAGCATTATTGCTTCGAGCCAGAATTTGGCCTTTTCGTTTGCGAAAGAACCTGACAGTAAAACAGTCTCTCTGTTCACAAATATCAGTGGCAAGTTAAGAATTGTTGATTCCAAGACAGTCTGTTTGCGCCTGCCGGTAAATTACTTCGAGCCAAAGACGCTAATAAACATTCTGCGAAAAATCTTTACGGGGATTGAGTCCTAATTTTCAAATGCACCTTCTTTTAGGCCACTTAACAGTGGGCCGTCAAGTTGATACCTCATAGTCGAATGGATTCGACAAGCTCACCACAAGTTTTAATACGCACGCTGCGAATCAATTGCCAACGAATTTAGTTATGTAAATAATGCTTTCGCCAATGAAAGTTCGGCCTGATTTGAGTTCGCCAACAACTTGCACTCTGACTTCGCCATAGCCGGGCACGGCAGCCCTCAATTCATCCGCATCGAACCAGGCGTGTATCTCTACTCTATCGGTCGTGACGTACACAAGCTGATAGCTCGCTTCAATACTGCCCGGATTGAGGATAAGCGCTTCGTCTCCGATGTCATCTTCTCCTACGCCTTGTGGTAATCCCACAATTGCCAGTATACTCTCACAACAGCCATTGCGTCTGATCATGCTGGGACGTATACTTAGACTAGCTCCTAAAGGACTTGTGCGTGTAACAGCATCAACATTCGCCGTTGCCGGCCCAGTTTCATCACTGTCGATAGTCACATAATTAGTGATGGTCACATCTGAGGCTGTGCCTTTATTCACTTGAGCCACTAATGTTAAGCAAGCACCCTGGAATCCCGGCGACAGAGATGGGTAGAACCATGTATAAGTATGAGTAATAGGATCATATTGTCCAAAGATGCCATCACCGTCTGCTCTTACAAAATTGGCTTCCATTGGTAGTATATCAACAATGGATACATTGTTTACGGCATAATTATTGTCTTCGTTATCGAAACAGATACTGTAGACAATATTGTTACCTACCTCCACATGCCCAATCCCTTTAGTAGCATTCTGCTCAATAGTACCGCTTACAATATTCTTGCTTAGATTAAGGGGATTGTAGCTGACTGTAACAACATCTACACTCGCTGTTGTTGGCTCTGTTTCTTTACTGTCGATAGCCACAAAATTAGTGATCGTCGTACCTGGGGCTGTTCCTTCATTTACTTGAACTACCAGCTCTAAGCAAGTACCCTCAAACGTCGCCGGCAGAGTGGGGTATGACCATATATAGGTATGCGTAATAGGGTCATATTGTCCAAATCCACCATCGCCATCAGCCATTACAAAACTTACCTCGTTCGGAAGGGTATCAATGATAGACAAATTGGTTACACTATTATCATTGTCCTTATTATCGAAGCTAATACCATAGATAATAGTGTCGCCTATTTCCACATACGTAATCTTGCTACTATTATTCTGCTCAAAAGTACCCCCTATAACTTCCTTGCTTAGATTAAGGGGATTATAGCTGATAGCTCCTGTAACAATATCAACACTCGCTGTTGCTGTACTTGTTTCATCGCTGTCGATAACCACAGAATTAGTGATTGTCGTATCTGGAGCTGCATCTGAATTCACCTGTACTTCCAACTCCAAACAATCTCCCTTGAATCCTGGCGCCAGAGAGGAGTATGACCATGTATAGGTGTGGGTAACAGGATCATATTGTCCAAAGGTATCATCACCGTCAGCTCTTACAAAACTGACTTCCTTTGGCAGTATATCAAGAATGGATACATAGTTTACTGCGTAATCGTTTCCCATGTTATCGAAGCATATACCGTAGACAATAGTATCACCTGCACCGACATTCTTAACTTGACTAACTTCCGTTTCGTCGACAATACCTCTAATAATGTTCTTGCTCAGATTAAGGGGATTGTAGCTGATAGCCTTTCCGGTAGTGATAACATCAATACTTGCTGTTGTTGGCCCGGTATCATCGCTGAGAATAGTTGCAGAATTATTTATAACTGTGCCTGGAACTACATTTTGTTTGACTTGTGCCATTAACTGTAAACAAGTAGCTGGCGAATCCGGTGGCAGAGATGGATAAGACCAAACATAGGTGTGTGTATCAGGGTGATATTGTCCGAAGTCACCATCACCATCAGCAGTTATAAAGCTCAATTCATCCGGAAGGCTTTCAATAATAGATATATTTTCTAAGGTGTGTACACCAGTTATGTTTTCAAAGCAAATATTGTAGACAATAGTACCACCTATAGGCACGCTTCCAACTTCATCCATTGCAGACCAATCAATATCCTTGCTAAAATTTAAAGGATTGTAACCAACCTCTCTTCTTGGGATGACTAAGCCCGTAGGATTTCCAATAATAGAGACAACATCAATTTGATTAAGAGCCATATCATAGACCTTAAGATTGTCCCCCCCGGTATCATTATTTCTGCCGGTAGTTATGTAGATAAAACCAGTGGCTATATCTATTCCCAGCCCTATCACGCCGCCATTAGGCTCCACTTGAACGGCTGTCCCAGTACCTGTTGCCAAATTGTACTGGGTAAGGTAGGGATTGAACCGGGTAACAAGGTCGTCATCGGCTACATAGCCTCCACCTAAATAAAGAAAGCCTCTGCGAACATCTACCGCAATACTGACGGCGATGCGACTAAGTGAAATGGTACTTGCCAGCGACCAATCGGAAGTATTGTAAACTCTAACCGTGTTGTTGTTGTTAGCTACATAAAGCAAACCGTTAGTCATATCCAGAGCAATTCCATACGCGGTAGCTCCCGTCAAGGTGAACGGTGAGCCAGATACCGGAGTAAGCGTAATGTTGTTTGCATCCCAGTTGTACACATACAAATTTTCCGTCCTCCGGTCAACACAGTACAGTAGTTTCTTGTTAAGGTCGTATACGATACCAGCCAAGTTTTTGGCTCCTGGGGCTAACGCGAATCCTATATCTGTCATCGTCGTTGCGTTGATCAACTGTATCCTGTTCGACTCTTCATACGTGACAAACAGTGATTTTGAATCTCCATCGATCGCCAGGCCCACAGCCCCCCAACTATAACGTGGTATATTGTGCTCGACTTGGAAACTCAAAGTACCATTAATGGCAATATTATATGCCTGAACCGGAGTGGGACGCCCATCTATATCGGCAATTACGTACAGCGACTTGGCACTTGCGGTATTTATGAAGGTGGACGTCAATATCACTATTAGTAGTACTAAAAAAGCGGTATTTGTCCAGACAATTTTCTTCGGGGCCTTAGTTCTCATACTCTATCCTCCTCACTTAATTTTTGGTTCTTTGCTTTTTACTACAAAGCGCATACTAACCTCAAGGTTTCATTCTGCGCTTGCATGAGAGGAAATCCGATTCTCGACCTGGTAAAACTTGCCCCAAAAAGAAGGACCGTTTTCACCATACCTCCTAAAAACTAATTATAACTATATAAAAATCATATAAGTTTGTCAAGAAGAAACGGCCTCGCGATTACCCGTTTGGGAATAAGGCGAATAAAACGGCTTTTTCCGCCTGAAAACACGCTATTAGCGTTGAATCCTGGATGTCGTCAGCAGTTTCAAAAATCGGCGATAAAAAGTTAAACGGCCGGTAAAACTGCTTATTGGAGCAATAACCGCGATTTCGGCCGTAAAGCCGTCGTGAGGTATATGCCTTGGCGACGAGAAAAGGGGAATCACGTCGAAATGGCCAAAGACCTGACCTACTCAATATGACAACTTTATAGGACCCTTTCTCACCTATTACAATAATTTTTCATGCTTATGAATGCTATACCATTATCGCGTATGCCCAAGCAAAACGATTTAAGGCATCCCCTGACTTTACAGACTTTTCTTGCTGTGCACTTCGAAGAAATCCAGCGTAAAGCAACGAAAATGGCTCTAAAGTGGCAATACCTGTGCTTGTCTGCTGTTCTGAAGGGCTATGGATAGAATAATATTCTTTGATGCTTGTTCTCGGCAAGCAGGATTAATGGGGCATTAGTTAACTCGAAGATTTCACATCGCGGCTAAGGGTTTAAGTTTGGACCGCGAACAAACAAAACTCCTATAGTATGTAGGTCGATATATCGTATACACCTAAGAGGCATAGGTTGTAGGTGCTATATATCTCTATGTGAAAAATGACCTTAAGAAATTTAAGGGATGTTTTGAGAAGAAAGAAGTGATTTATGGAAAGCAAGAAAACACAGTTATTTGTTGTTATTATTCTCACAGGTGTGTACAGTTTGCCAGCTCTCGCTCTGCCACCAATGGGCCCACCAAAGTCAACACTTGAAAAAAACCAACGGGCGATAGATTTTAAGTATGCTTACCAGGAAATGGATTTAGAAATGGATGGTAAGGTTTCAGAGGTGGTCAATTCGACCTGGGTGGACGATTACACAAAATATAAAATCAAATCGCTTAAATCGAATATGTTTTTGGGTAGTATAGGTTATGGTATCTGCGACAATTGGGACGCATTCATGCATTTCGGCATAGCTGACGCCCGGGACGAAATCGCAGAGTCTCTCGTATGTGGCGGGTCGGGTAACCGATACTACGGATTTAGTGGTGATTATGGATTTGCCTGGGGATTCGGAACGAGGACAACCTTTTACCAGGACGACAACCTTACCTGGGGCGGATTATTCCAGATGACATGGTCAAATCCCGGTAGCAGCGGTGTAAAACTGCGAGGTGACTCTACTTTCTCCGGCGATGTCGAGCTTGACTTCTGGGAAATCCAGGTCGCGGTTGGACCAACCTTTCAGTTAGACAGTTTTTCAATTTACGGAGGCCCTTTCATACACTTTGTCAAAGGAAACTGGAATATAAAAGGTGCATCGCCGGCTATGAAGTCATCGGCTGATATAAGGGAAGAATCGATATTTGGTGCTTACGGTGGTGCCAAGTGGGACTTTGACGAAAGAACTTCCTGGTACACAGAGTACCAGGTTACCGGCAATGCCTGGGGAGTTGGTACAGGTGTCATTTGGAAATTTTAACAGGTGTCCCCTTCAAGACTATATATGGTCCCCAAAACTGCTTAAATGACCTTGAAAAGCGGAACGGCACACAGTCCAAAGGGTCGAGATTGCGATGGAGGAAGGGAAAAATCGTAAAATATTGAAATCAATTCTGTTTTGGTCTTTTCTCGTTTTCTTTTTTTTTACCGACTTCGCAGCACAGTAGAACAGTTTTTAAGCGTGGAGTGGTAACAATATCATAATTGCAACCCGCAGAGAAAGCTATCGACAACAATCCAATGAGCCAACATAACCTGTTCATTTCCTGCTCCTAACCTGTTTATCGCCGGTAATAATATTATTCGGCATATTCCGGCATTTGCTGAAAAAGTTTTCTCCATAAGCAGATAAAAACAGGGCGAGGATTTTGAAAATAGAAATTGCAATTTTATGAATTTGCCTTTAGATTAGTTAAAAGCGGTTCCTAAAGCTTTGGAGCGATTTTGGGTAGTTCTCTATAGCATTGCGCATAATAAAAACATGGCCAATGTTCAATGAGGAAACAGATTATGGACGAAGTGAAACCAACGCGCCAGCTCGCTTTGTCGCTGCTAAAAGAATACAACAAAAATGAAGGTTTGATTAAGCACGCCCTTGCTGTTGAGGCAGCGATGCGTTATTGCGCCC
>CAZRMQ010000056.1:0-13014 GCA_964601185.1 uncultured Pirellulales bacterium | reverse complement strand
AGGCAGATTCGGAGACTATGGCGGCTTCTATGTGCCGGAAGTTTTAATACCGGTACTGGAGGAGTTAGAGGAGGCCTTTTATCGCTTTTATCAGGATGAGCGTTTTGTAACTGAATTGGCGCAGCTTTCGAAAGACTACAATGGCAGGCCAACTCCGCTCTATTATGCGAGAAGATTCAGCGAATATGCCGGTTGTAAAGTGTACCTAAAACGCGAAGACCTTCTGCACGGCGGTGCTCACAAAGGTAACAATACACTCGGTCAGGGCCTTTTGGCCAAATATATGGGTAAAACCAAGCTCATTGCTGAAACAGGCGCGGGTCAGCATGGATTGGCTACCGCGATGATTGGCGCTTTTTTGGGTATGGAAACGAAAATCTTTATGGGAGTGACCGATATTGAGCGACAAAGTGTCAACGTGCACAAGATGAAACTATGCGGTGCGGAGGTTATACCAATCGAAGGCGGGACAGGGACATTAAAAGATGCCATCAACGATGCACTTCGTTACTGGACGGCTCACGTTATGGATACTTTTTATCTCTTCGGTTCAGCCTGTGGACCCCATCCGTATCCTACAATCGTAAAGCATTTCCAAAGCTGTATCGGTAAAGAGGCAAGACAGCAGTGTCTTGAGCAAATAGGTAGATTGCCCGATATGGTTGTTGCCTGTGTTGGTGGAGGCAGTAACGCGATAGGTATCTTTTCAGGCTTTTTAGATGACAAGGACGTTAAGTTAATTGGCGTTGAAGCCGGCGGCAGGAGCTTAAGTAGTGGAAAGCATGCTGCATCGCTGGTAGCCGGCAGACTCGGCATCCTGCATGGCGCAAAAGCCTATTTGCTACAGGATATAGAAGGTCAGGTCTACGAAACAGAATCAGTAAGTGCAGGCCTGGATTACCCTGCTGTGGGGCCTGAACATTGTCTGCTAAAGGATACCGGTAGAGCAGAATATGTTGCCGCGGAAGACGAGCAGGTGCTCGATGCCTTCGAGTTGCTGTGCAAAAACGAAGGAATATTGCCAGCCCTGGAAAGCGCACACGCTTTGGCATATCTTGTCAGCCAAAAAGGTAAACTGGACCCCGAGACAATAGCGGTGGTAAATCTTTCTGGTCGAGGTGATAAAGACGTTTCAATTGTGGAGAGGTACAGACCCTTGAAATAATGATTATTTGGTAACAAAGGCAATAAACAATGAAAACATATAAACAAGTTTTTTCAGAACTGGACAGGACAGCATTGATACCGTTTTTCGTAGTCGGCGACCCGGATTTTGATACAAGTCTTTCAATTATAAAAACAGCTATTGATGCAGGGGCGGACATTCTGGAGCTGGGTATACCATTTTCTGACCCAATAGCGGACGGGCCGACTATCCAGAAAGCTGATATACGGGCGATGAGAAGCGGGATGACTGTCCAAAAGGCTCTGGAGCTCATCCGGAAGGTAAAAGATTACAAGGATGTCCCAATCGGATTATTAATGTACTACAATCTGATATATCAGTATGGAGTAGAAAAATTCTTTGTGGATTGTCACCAAGCTGGAGTTAACAGCGTCCTTGTTGCAGATATGAGTATTGATGATGCGGACGAAACTGTTCCTGTCGCCGGTTCTGCAGGGCTCGATACAGTTTTTATAGTAACGCCAAACACAGCGCCTGAAAGAATGAAATTGATTGCCTCCAAGACAACCGGTTTTATTTATGCTGTCTCGCTCTTAGGTGTTACCGGCAGCAGAAATGAGCTATCCGGAATGGTTGAAGAGCTAATTAGCAGATTAAAAAAGCTGACCGATGTGCCTGTTTGTGTGGGTTTTGGAATCAGCAAAGCCGAACATGCAGCAGCAATCGCACAGGCAGGCGCTGATGGAGTAATAATCGGCTCAAAAATTGTGGAATTGATCGAGCATAATTTGGCTAACCGAGAAAAAATGCTTGCTGAAATTTCAACTTTTTTAACCGAGGTCAAAAGTGCTCTCTAATCTCCCAGTAATAAGCAGGGGTATTAAAAATATTTTAAACTGATAATCGCCCGTTCGGCATTGGGTATAAATACCACATCAATCACATCAATTCGATTTTAGGACTTGGAAAATTATGCGCCTCGTTTTATTGTTGTTTTAAATGATTATTCAGACCACCGCAATAAAAGACGGTACGCTTGCGTCCTTACATAATAGATTCAAAAAGTATAAAGAAACACTAATTGCTACTGTGGGAATTAGTTGACTTTTAATTTTAATCTATTTTGGGAGGTTACTACCATGAGAAGGTACCTAATTGTATCCGTCGTTATCTTGATGGCTCTGGTGGTTGTTTGGTCAGCATTTGGCCAAGGACAAGGCCAAGGGAGTGGGCAGGGCCAGCAAGGTCAAGGAGGTCAGAGGAGGGGACAGGCACTCTCTGAAGAGGAAAGAGCCAAGATGCGGGAAAGAATGCAGAACATGTCTGAGGAGGAAAGGCAGCAGCTCAGAGCCCAAATGCGCGAAAGATTCGGCGCTCGCAGGCCGCGCATGAGTAGCGAAGAGCAGCTAAAAGCCATCCAAACTATCGAAGAGCAACTGGCGAAACTCAAAGCAGGCATCAAAGCCCAAACAAGACCTGAGGGATTTCAAGACCTCTCTGATGAAGAAAGAACCAAGTTCAGAGAACAGATGAGAACAGCCCGTCAACAACAGCAGGCAGCGCTGCGAACGATTATAGCACAGATTGCGATGCTGCAAGGCCAAAGGCAGCCGACTACAGAAGGCGAAGAATTCATCATAATAAATACCGGTCAACTGAAAGCAATTCAGGAACTGGCTGTGAAAGAAAAAGCCAAGGAAACATCCGACCGTCTCGCATCGCTAATTGAACCGCCCCAGAGAGGTGGCAGAAGCCGCCAAGGTCAAATGAGACAACCGGGCCAGCAAGACCAGCCAAGCGAAAGAGGAAACAGACAAAGACAGCAACAAGGTGCTGAAGCTCAAGGTGGAGATGTCTGATAGATAATGAGATGTTAAAGATTTGGCTGGTCCACTACGTCGTGACAGAATTATGGTGAAGGTTTTTAAGCGGCACGATAAATCATAGTAGCTAACGTAGGGCTTAGTGAGGTAAGCTGCTTTCGGTCCGCCTCAACGGATCGGAGCAGACTTGCTTTATCACCAGAGAAGTAGAATATCAGGGGATACTTGTCTGATTACAGTCAATATTGGACAATTTACCGAGTGTATGTCATTTGCATCGTAGAGTCATCTGCAAGGTTTTTTGCTTGCTTCTTAGCAAGAAAGATGTTAGCTAATACAGCATTATGAGCGTAATTTTACGGTATCGTGACTATTGAATTTTTGGAGGATAATATCATGAAGAGGTACCTAATTACAACCTTTGTTATCTTGATGGCTCTGGCAGTAGCTTGGCCCGTTCTTGGCCAACGCGAAGGCGGAAAAGATGGGCAGGTTCTCTCCGAAGGGGAAATGCAACAGTTCAGGGCCCGCGTGCCTGGACGAGCTGCCGGCAGAGGTATAGTGTTTGGCCGTGAAGAACAACTGAAAACGATTGAAGCCATTGAAGAGCAACTTGTAAAGCTCAAAGAGGCTATAAAACAAGCCCCCGACCGCGAAGATTTTAGAAAATTACCGGAGGCTTCGCCTGAGGCGCAGGCTAAATTAAGAAAAGAATGGCAGAAGACACGTCAAGAACAACAACAGATGGTTAGCGTTATTCAACAGCAGCTCACAAAACTGGCAGGACCCAGACCGCCAGCAAGAATAGAAAGGCCGGGCCTATTCCTTAACGAACTTAAAGCGATCCATGAGACAGCGGTAAAGGAAAATGCCGAAAAGACAGCTGAGCATATTGAAAGGCTAATTACCAGGTACCAGAGAGGACAAGAAGAGCGGTTGATCATATCTGAAAGACCCGACAGACTCGGAGAGCAGCTGATCAGACTCAAAAAAGCACCGGAGTTTACGCTAACCAGCTTCGACGGCAAAACCGTAAGTCTTTCCGATTATAAAGGTAAAATTGTGGTGCTGGAGTGGTTTAATCTCGAGTGTCCATTTGTTCAATATCATTACAACACAGCCACTACGATGGTTGCTCTGGCTAACAAGTACAAGGGCAAGATTGTCTGGCTTGCAGTAAACAGCACAAGCCATACCACTCCGGAAGCAAATAAAACCTTTGCCGAGAAACATAAACTGCCGTATCTGATACTTGATGACAGGACCGGCAAAATAGGCCGGGCTTATAAAGCAACGAACACGCCACATATATTTATCATAGATACCAAAGGCTATATCGCGTACGATGGAGCTATTGATAATTCACCAATGGGCAATACACCACAAGGTCAAGAGCTGATTAACTATGCTGATAAGGCCTTGACAGAATTGACCGCGGGCAAAACAGTTAGCCTAAAAGAGACAAAACCTTATGGCTGCACCGTAAAGTATGCTAACTAAAATAAGGCTGGCCAAAACCTCAATTTATGGACGCAGAGCCGAGCAGATCTCTTTGTCGGTATAAAAATCTGCTTGTTTACGTCTTTTCTGGGTGACATTAATTGACATATAATTTGACGCTAATTCCTATAGTTGGAATTTGGTTAAATGTTACTTTTAACATGTTTTGGAGGTAAGTATTTATGAAAAAGTACCTAATTTCAAGCGTTGTGGTTCTGACGGTTTTGGCCGTGGCATTGATCGCATTTGGCCAGCCGCAAGGTGACTTCAGGGAACGTATGGCCCGAATGCGTGAGGCGCAATCGAAAGCAATCGAAGCGATTCAACAGCAGGTTGCGGAACTGAAGAAAGGCATGGAGCAACCACCTGCTTTTGACCCAAACCGTTTTCGGGAAATGTCCGACGAAGAAAGAGAAAAATTTAGAGAAGAGCGTATGAAAGCTCGCGAGGCATGGCAGACATCGATAAACACGATTATAGCACAAGTTGCGATTCTACAACGTCAACCGCAGCCGGCAGAAGGTGAACGATATGTCTTAGTAAATACTGCTGACCTGAAGGCTGTTCAGGAGCTGGCAACGAAAGAGAAAGCCACGGAAACAACCGAGCGCATTAAAGGGCTGCTCGAACCGCCCCGGAGAGGATTCGGCGGCAGGCGGGGTCAGCCGGGCGAAGGGCCAAGGCCGCAACGAGGAGGAGCAGGAGGCTAAGAGACAAACAGAACATAAAGATTCAGGACCAACACTTAAAAACAGAGGTAGCGCTGATGAGGCAGAACCAACGAAGGTGTTGGTAAGACTTTAAATCGTTTGGAAAAACAGGTTCATGGAAGTAAGCTCCTCAGTACCAATGTGGTTTATTTTTTATCTTACACATTGGCTACGAGGAGCTTTTTTTATTAACATACAGTTTTGAATAGTCTGTTATAATAAGATATCTTTCTATGAGAACTTTACATTTATCATAGGACACAGGGACAATGTTAAGGGAATTGATAATAAAGAACAGGACGTATCGTCGTTTCTATCAGGAATTTGCAATAGAACACCAGGCTCTTAGAGAGCTTGTTGACCTCGCCAGGCTTTCAGCTTCAGCGGCCAACTTGCAGCCGCTAAAATATATGCTCTGCTGTGAGCCTGAAAGGAATGCTCTCGTCTTTCCACATCTTGGCTGGGCCGGTTACCTTAAAAACTGGGCAGGACCTGCTGAAGGAGAAAGACCATCGGCATATATAATTATACTTGGGGACACTGAGATAAGCCGGTCTTTCGGCTGTGATCACGGAATAGTGGCTCAGAGCATTCTCTTAGGTGCGACAGAAAAGGGATTGGGAGGGTGCATGATCGGAACCGTTCAAAGACAAGAGCTTCGTAAGGCTTTAGATATACCTGCCCATTATGAGATACTGCTTGTGCTGGCACTTGGCAAACCCAAAGAAAAAGTTGTGATAGAACATGTTGGGCCGAAAGATAAAATCGAATACTGGCGAGATGCTGAAGGTGTCCATCATGTGCCAAAGCGTTCTTTAGATGAGATTATTATCGGTTAAATAAAGATGCAGGTCTTTTTTTTCACCAACAATGGGGATGGTCCGTGCAGAAGTATAATCAGAGCAGCGTATGGCCCTGATACAGATAGATGTGATGTCTGGCAGCCGGTACATCTGCCGACCTCAGAAAATCACGACATTACCACTGGCCGACGCCTGGCACGTACTCGACATAGACTCGGCTGTCCCGCACCAATTGAACCCTTACGGGTAGACCAGATTACAAGAAAGACTGGATATATCAAGACAGTACAATTGGTGCGGGATTTCTTGACGGGCATGCTGAGTATGTGGCCGCAGAGAATACTACCGTCAATATGTGGAGATTCGAGAAGTAATTTCGCTCAGTTTGTGTCAAATTGTAGAGTAAAACACAGAAAAAGTTACCAATCAGCAGAATAATCGCAAATTTTTATAGAAAAACAGAAAATTGTGTATGAACTTCGCTTGCGGAGAATCTAAATATTAAGAAGAGGTGATATGACAGGGAAAGAAGAGCAAAACGAATCGGCACTGGTTCGTGATGCCCAAAAGGGCGAAAAAGAGGCCTTTCGTTTGCTTCTGACACGAAACTGGACCTGGCTTAGAGCCTTAGTTTACAGCGTTGTAGCTAACGCCGATAGTGTGGATGATATTATGCAGGATATTTGTGTTCAGGTCATTAGAAAAGTCAATACGTTACGTGAGCCGGCGCGTTTTCGGCCATGGATGGCGGTTTTAGCTCGACGTCAGGCTCTGAGGTATAGCCAGCGAAAAAGACAAAGGAAGGTCATTTCGCTAAATAATGAGGAAGTAGCTGGCCAGCAGTGCGACTATAAAGCTGGCCAGCTACTTGAGAATTTGGAGCTAAGGGAACAGTACCAGCAAATACTGCAAGCGGTTAAATCACTGCCTGAAATATACCGCCAGGTATTTGTGCTGGCACACTTAGAAGATTTAACATACGCGAAAACCGCCGAGATATTGGATATACCCATCACAACCGTGCAGATTCGACTTGTGAGGGCTCGGCGGATGATTTTTAACCGGATTAAAAGCAAAAAGACAAACAGGGTGCAAGGGGAGTCAATATGAAAGAAGATATGCTGGAAATAATGATTGGAAAATACCTCGATGGCCAGATAACACACAGCGAACAGCAAGTATTGGAAGCTGAGCTGGATAACAATTTCCGGGCAAAAAAGTTTCTCCAGCAATTGCAGGATTTGCACCAGTGCAGCCGGGAAGTTATTGCTTCTGAAGTTCTCGACCGCGGCAAAAATGCTGAAGAAATCTTTGAACGAGCGTGGCAGCAGCATAGAAAGTATCCTTTAATTGGAATTATAAAAATAAGCGGTGGTCTGCGTCTCGCAGCAGGAATAGCTGCCGGCTTAGTGATAGGACTGGCTTTACATTTTACTGTCCTTACGCGTACAACGACGCCAAATATTCAACATGAATCCACTGTTGCTGCGATAAGCCCGGATAATGCACCAGATAAAAACGGACAAAATTTGCCGTCTCCACAAAATACAATCCGTAACGTTGACTGGTATACTTTTACCGACGAAAATGGAGACCAATGGCTCATCGAAGGATTGCGAGAAAATACGGTAAGAACCGCTGCTTTTCAAGAAGCCATATAAGTACGTATAATCGACTTGATTCAAGAAAGGTAAATGGTTATGCGAATAAAAAGAATTATTTCGATATGTTTTGTGACTTTGTTTGCGTGCAGTACAGGTTTATCTGCTCAACTCCTCTTGGCGACTCGTTTTCGCGAAGAGCCAAACCGTAGCCAGAAGGCCGAAGTCGGAGCGGCATCGGAACAAGAAAAAGGCGAACGTTCTTATATGGGTATAGTATTAGACCGAACACCATTGCCTGATTTATTAAGAAAGCATCTCGGCCTTTCGCCCAATCAAGGTATAAGGATAATGAATGTGAATCGTGAGGCTCCTGGGGATAAAGCCGGCCTTGAAAAAGATGATATTATAATCGGTTTTCAGGGCAAATATGTAACAGACGCTAATGAGTTTACCAGTGCAGTGCATAAAGCCGGCGTTGGCACAGAAATCTCTCTTGAAATTATCCATTTAGGTAAGCACAAAACCGTCGTAGTAAAGCTCGGCATTTTTGACGGCAAGGTCGACTTGAAATATCCACCTGAGCCGGAAATGGTTAACATTTGGCGTCCCGGAAAATTATATAAGCTCCAGCCAGACAAAGGTAACTGGGTAGAAATCCCCTTTGAAGAGCTGCCAGGCAGGTTAGAATTTAACATAACAATGCCCTTTGGAGATGGCACGTCGGAATTACTTAAGGAGGTGTACGTTTATCACTTTACCGAAGGCGGTGAAACTTACACCATCACCATTGAAGGCAGTCCAAACAAGGATGATACCGAGATCGCTGTTCGCGTCGGCGAAACCGAGTACAAGACAGAAGTTGGAGCAATAGATAAACTGCCCGAGAAATATCGTGCCAGTGTGGAGGAATCTCTGGAGAAGGCACGAAAAACCTCACGAGAAAGAACAACAGAGCAAAAAGGTAATATAGATAAAAAACCGAATTTCCCCTTCGATCGTCCAGTACCGTCATTCGGACCAGACGACAAGATATCTGACAGGATAGAAAAGCAGATGAGCGAGTTTCAGAATCGTTTAAAAAAACTTGAAGAGCAACAGGAGGATTTCTTCGAACGGTTGTCGACTGAACTTGAAAAACAGAGATCTCGATAACCAGAAAAAACCGGGTAAGATAAAATTTGACTTCCTTCCCCCGCATGCTTTTTGCATTGCGAAGGGACAAACCGGCAATTTGCCGGTTTGTCCCTTGTTTTTATTGACAGCCCCGTTGATGGTGGTACAATTTCCATTATTGATGAATTATACCAATTGCATTAAATTACTGCGCTTCGTGCGTTTAGAACAGATGGGTGGCAGCCTCAAGCGCAGCTTGGGGATGGCTTTCTGGTCGTTTATGCAAAGCGCAACATTTAATTACAATTGGTATTAGAACAAAATCACTCCAAAGCTTATAATTATGAATATAGCCAAAAGCCGAATTTTAAGAGCAATAACGCTGATTATCTGTTTGCTCCCCTTGTGGACGGATGATGCTTTGGCTGCTGAGAAAAGAGGCTATCGGAAAAGACCGGTAAAAGTTGCTCGCAACAGCCAAACGAGGGCAACTCCGAACAGACTAAATGCTGCAATCGTTTACAGACAATTGGCTAAGACTGTTGACCTCTCCGCTCTTAAGTTTCATACTCCTTTTAGCCAGGCAATCGATATCTTGCGTAATTCTACGGTCCCTGCATTGAATATAATAGTGCTTTGGAGGGATTTGAGCGAAAATGCCACGGTGGAGCGGGATACGCCGATCTACATGGATGGTCTTTCGGGGATTCCACTTCGTACCGGCCTGGAGCTTTTATTGAGGGCGGCCGTGAGCGGTCCAGAAGAATTGGGCTATGTGATTGAGGGCAGAGCAATCATTATTGCTACAAAAAGCTTTCTGCCTGTTAAGATGGTGACGCGAGTTTACGATATCCGCGACTTGGTTGCTGAACCAGCCAATTATCGCTTTGGTATGCCTGTTGGTCCCTTTGGATTCGGAACTGCCGGATTCGGCGGAGGTGGGATGGGGCAGATGCCTGTCAGCGGTTTTGGTGGTGGCTTTGGAGCTTACGGCGGCGCCGCTCGTGGATACACAAGCGGACCAGCTAATACAACCAAGGAAGGAGGGATCAAAAAGCAAACGGAGTAGCTGACCTTATAACCAGCTCAATAGCACCGGGCAGATGGCGTTAGTGTTCTGATCCCGATAAATCTGGACTATTGGCTGTGGAGCAAATGGAGGCATAAATATGGATATTAAAATTACAAGTCCGGCTTTTGAGAATGAAGGTATGATTCCGGCCAAATATACCTGTGATGGTGAGGACATTTCACCGCCATTACAATGGGACGCGGTTCCCGAAGGCACCAAGAGCATCGCTCTTATATCCGATGACCCGGATGCACCGATGGGTACATGGGTACATTGGGTTTTGTTTAATTTGCCTGCGGATACGAGGCAGTTACCGGAGGATATTCCACCTGATAAAACTTTACCCAATGGAGCAAAGCAAGGTACCAGTGACTTTGGCAGAATCGGCTACGGCGGTCCATGTCCCCCAGGGGGCATGCACCGATACTTTTTTAAGATTTATGCGCTCGATACAGAGCTTAGCCTTCAGGCCGACGCAATAAAACAAGATTTGCTCAAGGCGATGGAAGGGCATATTCTCGGCCAGGGACAACTAATGGGCAAATATAAAAGACGTTGAAAAAACCCCGAATAAATTTGGGGACTAAATATTTAGCCCCGCAATTTATTGCGGGGTTTTTAGGTTTAATTAAAGGAGAACCGAGAAATGTTTAACTTAAAATATGTAAGAAGCGCAATTATTGTATCCTCATTGATTCTGCTTAACTTTACTGCGATAGCAGCAGAAAAAGCAGCAGAGCCGAAAGGCGATAAGCTGCTTGCGATGACTCCGGCGGAAAGTCTATTTTGTATTCGAGTAAATAATCTTGATTATACTCTCGGTCAGATAGACCAGTTTTTGACGGGTGTTTCGCCTGTGCCGCTTGCAACATCAGCCATGGTACGTATGAAGCTCGCAGAATTTTTGGGTAGTCCGGATGTAAATGGCGTAAATATGAGCGGTAGTTTCACCATATCCGGGACTATCGACCCCGATGGATCACTCGGAGACGACTTCGTTTCGCTGCTTGTTCCGGTTACAGATTACCAAAAATTGGTCAGCGAAAATCCTAATGTAACCCAGCCGGATGCGAACGGCGTTTCTAAAATCACCGGTGACATAGAGGGACTGATTATACGGGTTGGCGATTTCGCCTTGGTAAAATCACCGGATAGTTATGACACAATAATCGAAGCTGCAAAATCACTCTCTTCCGGTAAATCAAAAGGATTAGCCGACCTTCTCGATCCCGATGAAGCCAAAAAGGCTGTCACAGAGCCTGTCTGGGCATACGGAAACGTCCAATTGGCCTCCAAGACCTTTGGGCCTATGCTGCTCGGTAAGATTGAAGAGATGAAAAAAATGATGGAAAGCATGAAGGCAGGGGGGCAGGGGCCGATGGCAAATCCGGCAGTGATAATGGATATGTATGCCGAAATTCTTAAGACACTGATGAAGGAAACAAAGTCGTTAAGTTTAACTATTGGACCGAAGCCGAGTGTATGCAATTTGAATATCGGCATTTCAGCGGTACCTGATTCTAATATGGCGAAAATGTTTGTTGCAGATTCTTCAGCAGAGCAGGAAAATAAACTTTTGGGCTATCTGAAAGATGGGGCGGTGATGAATTTTGGGTACAAAATGAATACACCTTTCTTCAGACAGTTCAATGTCAAGAGGATGGATTTAATTGCAGCTATGGCTGGTGAAAGTGTAACCGCTGAAGATATAACGGAAATGAAAAAACTGGCGACAGATGCGCTTGACTCTCTTGGCGGCTTAGCAGCGTTCTCATTTTCGGTCGATGCGACAAATAAGCCGCCCTTTGCGTTTAGAATTGTTGCTGAGATTAAGGACGCAGATAAGTTTAACAAGGTCATCGAAGAAGCTGTGAAGATGATGAATACTGGCAGTATTGCCGCTTTTTATAAGAGCTTTGGTATGGAGATGCGTTTTGAATTCAAACGGGACATTGACACTTATAAAGAGCTTTCAATAGATTCGGCAAAATTAGTGATGAAATTTGCTGATTCTAATTCGCCGCAGGGACAGATGTTGAATATGATGTTTGGTGATGGCTTCAATTACCGATGGGCGGTAGCTGATGGATTGTGGGTATGCGCTGTCTCAGGTGATCCGGATTCTGCGATACGCCAGCTTATCGATGAGGTCAAAGCAGGCGGTCCACAGGCTTCGAGTGAAATGAAGGCAGTGTTAGAGCTTCTACCACAGGCAAGTAAAGCAGACTGCGTTGGGACATTTAACTTTTTGCGGTACTTTGGAATAATCACAGCTTTTATGCCTATCCCGTTGCCAAAAATGGATATTTCTACTAAAAGCAACATTGTGTTTGCCGGCAGGACCGGCGATGGCAAAATGGCCGTTGATGTTGCCCTTCCGAAAGAGCATTTGATGGAAATATCAGGCTTCTTCCAAAAGATGCAACAGCAACAGAGACAAAAGATGCAACAGCAACAAAGACCAACAATAGAAGCTGATCAGGCCTCTGCTATGAAGTTGAGGGGGATAGGCAAGACCTGCTTGATATACGCAAATGACTACGGCGACAAGTTCCCGCCGAATTTGCAGGAGCTTGTTGAGAAAGAGGAGTTGTCGCTCAAGACTCTTGAATCGCCGCGTAAGCCGAAGGGTTTTGATGGCCCCAGCTACATATATATTTCGGGCCAGAATGTAACGATGGACCCAGGCAATATTCTCGTTTACGAGAATCCTGCATTTTGCAGTGATAATATTAATGTTTTGTTTGTAGATTCTCACGTTGAGGCAATGAAACCGGACGCATTTTTAAAGGAACTCGAAGCAACCTACAAACGGCTCGGCAGAGAAATGCCCGATATTAAATTTAAGGATTCCTCATTACCAACGAAGTAGAAGTGCAATATGCCTTCTTTATTGTAGATCGGTCAAGGTTATTGTTTTTCCTACACCGATGTTGATATAGTTTTTGCCGAAGTGTTTTTCGAATAAGCTGCGAGCCTTTTCGCCGGTACAGTGGCATGGCCCTACATATCGCACGCCGTGCTGTTTGAAAGCCGAAATTATTTTCTCGATTTTACCTCTGGTTGCCCATTCTAAATGAAAGCCACCCATTACTAAAAGAACATCGTCTTTCATTAAATCTTTCGCCGCAGTTAGTATCTTTACGATGCCTGGATGTGCACAGCCGGTTATTAATATCAGGCCTGCTTTTGTTCGTATAATCAACGACTGCTCTTTTATCAACATTCCAAGCTGGCCGGTCGAATAAACATTTTCACAAATA
>CAZRMQ010000055.1:0-13016 GCA_964601185.1 uncultured Pirellulales bacterium | reverse complement strand
CGAAGTGGAGAAATCCACTATTAGTAGATTTCTCGACTCACCTTCGGTTCGCTCTCCACAGGACACCTATCGGTGGAAATGACAAGATACACTGTTTTTCACAAAGCATAATCAATAATAATTTTATTTGTCCAAACCTATTTTACATCGGTGCTTTAAATATTGTTCGTGTGCTTTCTGTTCGTGTTCTTTATAGGCGTTTAGTCTTTTGATCATCAAGTCGAAGTTTACTTTATGGCCGTCAAATTCCGGGCCATCCACGCAAACAAACTTTGGCTTGCCGTCAATTTCAACCCGGCAGCCGCCGCACATGCCGGTACCGTCAACCATTATCGTATTGAGTGAGACCTGCGTGGGGATACCAAACTGCTTCGTTACCTCGCAGCAAAATTTCATCATTATCGCGGGGCCGATGACGAAGACCTGGGCCGGCTTGTGTTCTCGCTGGCAAACTTCTTTTAGCGGCTCAGTCACAAGTGCCTTGCGTCCGTATGAGCCGTCATCGGTTGTGACAATCAGCTCATCGCTTATCCGGGCAAACTGCTCTTCGAGGATTAGTAGTTTTTTTGTTCTGGCTCCAATAATGCTGATGACTTTATTTCCAGCTTGTTTCAGGGCCTTTGCGATAGGCAGCAGGGGGGCATTGCCGATGCCGCCGCCTACACAGACAACAGTGCCGAAGTTTTCGATATGTGTGGGATTACCCAGTGGGCCGGATATATTGGCAATTTCATCGCCTTGTTTCAAATCAGCTAACTCAGCAGTAGTTTTGCCGACACGCTGCCAGATCAAGCTGATGGTGCCTTTTTGTGGATTGGCGTCAGCGATAGTCAGAGGGATTCGCTCGCTGTATTCATTGTTTATACTGAGGATGATAAACTGGCCTGGCTTTCTGGCTTGTGCTATAAGCGGGGCTTCAATCTCAGCAACAAATACATCATCCGAAAGTTGTTTTTTGGCCAGAATTTTGTGTGGCATTGTTCCTGTAGTCTAATCACAAAACCTTGTGTATTTCAGAGCAATCCATTGATAGCTGTAGTGAGTTCCTTTTTACCGGTGAGACCCACCCATTTCTTTTGCACCTGGCCGTCTTTGAATAAAATAGTTGTTGGTATCGCGTTTATGCTGAATTCTACCGCACTATCACGGGCCTCATCGGTGTTGAGCCTGCAAATTTTGGCCTTGTCGGCGTACTCATTTGCGATCTCTTCTACGATTGGGACCATCATTCTGCAAGGTCCGCACCAGGGCGCCCAGAAATCAACGAGCACCGGCACGTCAGATTTATGTACAACCTCGTCAAAAGTAGAATCTGTTAGCTCAATTATATTACCAGCCATTATTTAATCCTTACTATTTTATCGTCTTGCCGATTAGCAAGAGCAAGTTTAGGTCGCGAAAGGAAGCATAATTTATATTTGCCGAAAAGGAAAGTGATATGCTACTTATCAATCGGTGGTTTGTCAAACACTAATTTGCTGTTTGCCGTTGGTTTTCCAGGGCGGAACCTATTTTTTCTTGCTCCTGATTACCAAATGAGGCTGCCGGCCTCGTTTTTGGGGGTAATTCAGCGATAGGAATAGGGGGTTGTTGTCGCTGCTCGATTCCGGCAGTGGTATCGCTGACGGCCCCGCCAATGGCTATGATGGCCTTTTCGACAACTTGTTCGGCAGGTTCATCAGTTAGAGCGCGTAAATAAAGTTGCGATGAGGAACCGCTTTCGGCGGACTCACCCCAAACTAATTTTTCTCGAATTAATTCTAAAAGTGCCAAAAACAATCCTATCATCACGGCTCGGCTGGCTTTGGCCTCGAAAACACGTTCAAAAGTCATTGGGCCTTCCGTCTGCAGGCGGTGCAGAATCTCTATTTGATACAAATCGATTGGCGTATCATCCTTGATGTGGCTTATATCCCGGACAACACCGGTAGCTCTGCATATAGCGTCAAAGGCTTCGAGCAGGTTCCAGATGCTTACCTGTTCAATGTCAAGCTGGGGTTCGGCCTCGGGTTTTAATTGTTCGATAACAGTATCAGGACGCGGAAAACGCTGGCTATGCTCATCTGCAGCGGCATTGAGCAAATTGGCTGCATCTTTGAATCTCTTGTATTCGAGAAGCTGGCGAATAAGCTCTGCACGGGGGTCGGCCAAACCATCTTCCGCAAGTTGCGCAGGTGACGCCTTTGGAAGGAGCATTGCAGATTTTATCTCCATCAACGTTGCAGCCATTACTAAAAAATCGCCGGCCAGGTCAATGTTAAGGCTTTTGAGTATTTCGATGTACTTTATGTACTGGTCGGTTATTTTAGCTATGTGGATATCATAAATATCCACTTCTTCTTTACGGACCAGGTATAAAAGCAAATCCAAAGGCCCTGCAAATATGTCAAGATTTACGCGATAATCAGTCAATTTATGCCCTCGGTATTACTGCTCCTGATCCATTAGAAACGAGTTATTGTCCTCTGGTTCCTCAGAATCGTTATCATCTTCTAAGGTTTCCTGTTGTTTGTGAGATTCCAGAATTTGCCGTGCCTGCTCGGCCTGGCTCTGAAGGACTTGCAGTTCCGGCCCTTCCACCGCAGGTATCGGATATATATTTGAAGCATTCTGGCCCGTTACAACTGCTTTGATACCGTAATCGGCGAGCACCTGCAGGGCCATTGCCGCTTCAATATAATCTGCAAATTGTGCGATTTTAACAAGTTTTTCGTCCATCCTTATGTTCCTAAGCCTACGGCTTTTCGGGCCTGGGTAAGAGTTTCTGCTGCTACAGCTTTCGCTCGCTCGGCACCTTTGGTCAATATTTCTTTGACATAAACAATATTTTTTTCAAGCTCCTCTCTTTTTTGTCGGTAAGGCTTGAAATAATCTATAATCAGCTCGGCCAGGCGTTTTTTGGCCTCGGCATAGCCTGTGCCGCCACTTCGATATTTGTTTTCCCACTCGGCTAACTCATCTGGTGAGGCAACAAGTTTTAAAAGCGCAAAGACATTACACTTATCGGGGTCTTTAGGCTCTTCGACAGGTGTGGAGTTGGTGACAATTCGCATCACTTTTTTTCTGATGCTGGCTTCCGGCTCGAACATCTCAATGGTATTTCCGTAGCTTTTACTCATTTTTTGCCCATCGATACCGGGGATCACAGCTACAGACTCGATTATATATTCCTTCGGCAAGGTGAAGATTTCGCCGTAACTATTGTTGAAACGAATAGCAATATCGCGTGTGATTTCAATATGCTGTTTCTGGTCGGCGCCGACGGGAACAAGGTCGGATTTGTAAATCAGGATGTCGGCAGCCTGAAGTACGGGATACGCGAACAGGCCGTGATTCGGGCTGAAACCGGCAGCGACCTTATCTTTAAAGCTGACGCACCGCTGCAATAGACCCATAGGCGTTACGCAGGAAAGCAGCCAGGTCAATTCAGTAACCTCCGGTACATCAGACTGTCGCCAGAAGACAGTTTTCCCGGTATCGAGGCCTAATGCAATATAATCCATCGCTACGTCAAGCGAGTACTGAGTAACATCAGCAGGTGTTGGATTACTCGTCAGGGCGTGGTAGTCGGCGATGAAATAGAAGCAGTCGTTGTCAGCCTGGAGCTGCAGGTGCTGGCGAATGGCGCCGAAAAAGTTGCCTATATGGAGACGTCCAGACGGTTGTATGCCTGAAAGCACTCTCAAATTAACCTCCGACACAAATAACAAAAACAAAAGAAAAAAACTAAAACCGTTAGCGTAACAATAATGGTGGCAACAACAAATGTCAAGTATTTTGTATCAATGAAGTTAAATGTGGATTTTCCATATTACCATTGGTTGTCGTTGACTTTTTTTCTGGTAGAATCTCTTTCTATTGGAGAGTATTGAATAATATTATTTTAGAGAAACTATTGGATAAGTCCTATGACATGTAAATGGATGGAGCTTTGCCCGCTTAGACGATTAGAAAAAAATCGTATAATCGATTTACGATGGCGAAAAGATTATTGCGAATCTGAACAACATTGGAAAGAGTGCAAAAGATATCAAATGGAAGAAAAGTCGATACCCCACGACGATTCTATGATGCCGGACGGTAGTTTCGTGGATTTGGAAAAGAATTGAATCGATATGATAAGAGAAGACATTATCGAGCGAATCGCTGCGCTGCAACCAAAACAATAACCTTGCTCATCACTTTAATCCTTTCACTGTAACCGGATTCTCTGCCGGTCTTAATATTAAGGATGGCTAAAAAACTGATGGAGCTGATCCCTCAATGGCAACATGGACAAATGTGCTCTGTTGCTTTTGCTCCGGAGTGGAACAAAGCTGTTATCACGTATTGAGTATAAGTAGAGAGTGACCTCGCTGTGAGATAGAGCTGAGCCAAATTGAGTTTAAATCAATATAGTACACTCTTAAGCAAATGCTTAAGGATACAACAGCCTTACCGAAAACATACCACTCTGACTGTTTAAAGAACATTTCATAATGTAGTTCGTATCCGCAACCAACTTCTTTTCTCAGATGAGGCCACAGAGCTTCAAGCTCAACCGAAATTGAGCAGAGCAGCTATTGCGGGGTAGATAACTACATTGCCCCCGTGCTTAGATTTATCCCTTGCTAATTTAAGCTCTGCCGAGGGACTTCATATATTTTTTTGACTTGCGAAGTCCCATCCTGGAGGCTTTCTTTTTTACCGCCTCGGTGGGCCGACCAAGTTTGGCGGCTATAGAAGCTGTGGGATTACTCGGGAAAAGTTTTTTGAGCAGATTGACATCCGCCTTTGCCCAAAGTCCTTTTGCCGCTTTTTTTGTTTTTTTGGTTTTTTTCTTCTTTGCCATTTTACGCTTCCTTTCATTAAATGGTGAAGTGGCAAAATCATTTTTTTTGTCCTGGCAATGTCACCTCACGGTATAATCTATGGATAGTTTTTTAAGCTGTCAAGAATTTTTAAAAAAATTAAAATAGAAAAAGATAAGGGCCTGGCGACAAATGTAAGGGCCGACCGTCAATGATGTGGATATGACAACGTGACTGTCCCCGAAATCAATTCTATTCACCAATTTCCATAAGCTATGAATCCAGCCTTGTCCTCCAACGGTAGAACACAGACGAAATGTTATTCGAATTCAAGAGTTGGTAAATTGTTGCTACTCTGCGAAGCACGAGAATAACAATTGACAATAAGGCATATCTGCTGTACAAGACACGTCCAAAACAGACAATAGAAGGCAGACAATGGAAGTTCTGACCTCTGTTCTCTTAACAAAAGCAAATAGAAGGAGATGAATAGTGCCTAAACGCAGAGATATTCATAAGGTAATGATTATAGGCTCAGGTCCGATTGTGATCGGTCAAGCCTGTGAATTTGATTATTCAGGCACACAGGCATGTAAGGCGCTTCGAAAATTAGGCTACAAAATCGTGCTTGTCAACTCAAATCCCGCAACGATTATGACCGATCCGGGCATGGCTGATGTAACATATATTGAGCCCCTCAATGTCAAAACCATAGAGCAGATTATAGCAAAAGAGCGTCCGGATGCACTACTGCCAAACCTCGGTGGGCAAACAGGCCTTAACCTCGCTGCAGAGCTGTCACGCAGGGGAATCCTGGATAAATATGGAGTCCGGATTATTGGTGTTAAGGCCGACGCCATTGAGCGCGGGGAAGACCGCCAGGCGTTTAAGGATACGATGAACCAGCTTGGAATCAAGATGCCGAGAAGTCAGATTGCAAACAGCCTTGAGGAAGCTGAAAAGGTGGTGGCCAAAATTGGACTACCCTGTGTTATACGACCGGCTTATACCTTAGGCGGAACCGGCGGCGGGCTGGTTTACAACATCGAAGAGTTTCGTACTATTGTCAGCAGGGGTCTTTCTTTTAGCCTTGTCGGACAGGTGCTCATCGAAGAATCCGTGCTCGGCTGGGAAGAGCTGGAGCTTGAGGTGGTCCGTGATGCCAAGAACCAGATGATAACAGTATGTTTTATTGAAAATGTCGATGCTATGGGTGTTCATACAGGTGATTCCTATTGTACTGCTCCCATGTTAACCATAGACCCGAAGCTTCAGGCGAGACTGCAGAAGCATTCATACGATATTGTAGAGGCCATCGGTGTCATCGGCGGAACCAATATTCAGTTTGCTCACGACCCGAAAACCGGAAGAGTTGTGGTCATCGAGATCAATCCGAGAACTTCGCGTTCGTCTGCACTCGCTTCAAAAGCGACCGGCTTTCCCATCGCATTAGTTTCCTCCTTGCTCGCAGGAGGACTAACTATGGATGAAATCCCATATTGGCGCGACGGCACACTTGAAAAGTATACTCCTTCGGGGGACTACGTGGTGGTGAAGTTCGCCCGCTGGGCTTTTGAAAAATTCAGAGGCATTCAAGATAAGCTCGGCACTCAAATGCGCGCCGTTGGAGAGGTTATGAGCATTGGAAAGACCTACAAAGAGGCCTTTCAAAAGTCTGTTCGTTCCCTCGAAATAGGCCGGTACGGCCTGGGCTTTGCCAAGGATTTTAATAAGAAAACGTTGGATGAGCTTTGGGAGCTTTTGAAAGAGCCTACCAGCGAGCGCCAGTTTATTATGTACGAGGCCCTGCGCAAAGGTGCGGATGTTAATGATCTCTATGAAAGGACATATATTAAGCCCTGGTTTATTGAGCAGATGAAGGAGCTTGTGCAGCTCGAGGGGAAAATCTTGAAGTACAAAGGCAAGAAATTACCGGATGAACTGCTGACCCAGGCGAAAAAGGACGGCTTTGCAGATAAGTATCTGAGCAAATTACTGGGTATTCCGGAAAAAGAAATACGCCAAAGACGAACCGCTCTTAATGTCGTTGAGGCCTGGGATGCTGTTCCTGTAAGCGGTGTTGAAAATGCCGCCTATTATTATTCAACCTATAACGCACCTGACAGAGTTAAAGTCAGTGACAGGCCAAAGGTAATGGTATTGGGCGGTGGGCCCAATCGTATCGGCCAGGGTATTGAGTTTGACTATTGTTGTGTGCATGCGGCCTTTGCACTTCGCGATCTTGGTTATGAAACTATTATGGTCAACTGCAATCCGGAGACCGTCTCAACCGACTACGATACGTCTGACAAGTTATATTTTGAGCCGCTTACAGTCGAAGATGTATTGAGTATTTACAATAAAGAGAAACCCGAGGGGGTTATCGTCCAGTTCGGCGGTCAGACGCCTCTTAATATTGCCTCTGAGCTTGAAAAAGCAGGAGTAAAAATCCTCGGTACTTCGCCGGAAAGAATTGACCTTGCAGAGGATAGAGATAGATTTCGCAAACTAATGAAAAAGCTCGGCATTCCCCAGCCTGAATCCGGCATGGCAAGCACCCTTGATGAGGCGCTCAAAATCGCAGAGAAAATCGGTTATCCGTTGATGGTCAGGCCTTCTTATGTGCTTGGCGGTCGCGCTATGGAGGTAGTACATGATGAAGAGATGCTAAAGTTTTATGTTGCACAGGCGACAGATGTTTCGCCGGAAAGGCCCATTTTAATTGATAAATTTCTTCAGAACGCTATCGAGGTGGAGGCAGATGCTATTGCCGACGGTACAGATGCCTTTGTGCCTGCGATTATGGAGCACATCGAGCTTGCGGGTATTCATTCAGGAGACTCGGCCTGTGTGCTTCCGCCTGTTAGTATTCCTGAGAAACATCTCAAAACAATATATGAATATAATCGTAGAATCGCCATTGAGTTTAATGTAGTCGGTTTGATGAATATTCAGTATGCCATTGCCAATGATATTGTTTATATCCTTGAGGCAAATCCTCGGGCATCAAGGACCGTTCCGCTTGTTTCCAAGGTCTGCAATATCCCGATGGTGCGTATTGCCACGCAGCTTATGCTCGGCAAGCGCCTTGCAGATATGGATATGAAGAAATTGAATATACCCCATTTTGGGGTAAAAGAGGCTGTATTTCCTTTTAATATGTTTCCTGAGGTAGATCCATTATTAGGTCCTGAGATGCGCTCAACCGGTGAAGTCCTCGGCATGGCGGATTCATTCGGTCTTGCCTTTTATAAAGCTCAGGAAGCAACCCAATTGCCGTTGCCTTCGAGCGGTACTGTTCTGATTACTATATCGGATAAAGATAAATCCGCTGTGCTTATTGCGGCTCAGCAATTCCAGAAGCTCGGCTTTAAGATTAATGCTACGGAAGGGACACATTCATTTTTATCTAAAAATGGCGTGAAATCGGAAATGGCTCTAAAAATGCACGAAGGTCGGCCACATATTGTTGATAGTATTAAAAATAAAGAAGTACAGCTTATTATCAATACCCCCACCGGCAAACAAAGTAAATATGATGACTCTTATATTCGTAAATCGGCTATTCAATATAAGATACCTTATATTACGACTGCTTCCGCAGCCATCGCGGCGGCAAAGGGTATAGAAGCCTTTAAGAAAAAGCAGGGTGAAGTTAAATCGCTGCAGGAATACCATGCAGACATAAAATAACGACACCGGCTTTTTCAAAAGCTCCACAGTCCCGTAGTTTTCCATTCAGACGACCCGAATGGTGCGTTTTAAAACGTAGGAACCGGAATATCGTTTAGCATGTAGAACATTTCTGCAATGTATGGATCAACGGCAAACTTAAATTGAATGGTTTTAACATAGCCACAGGCTACACAGGAGCTTCTGCCCGTCCTTGTATACTCTGAAAGGCTACCTGAGTATGAACTAGAGGAGCCGCCAGAGCTGCTTCCGAGATAACTTCTTACATCGATTCCCTTTTCATCGAGAAATGTCATGCCCATATCCATATATTGTGGTATAGGCTGTTCAGGCTCACCATCTCTTAGAATTAAAGAACTCCCGGGACGCGAATTCGGGTCTTCATACCTTCCTTTGATGCGGTAGCTGCACTCATTTTCTTTAAGCACAGCCTCTTCAATCATAATGCTGTAGCCGGGCAGAAGCTCAATCCACTGGTCCGATGCTTGAAATGGAACCTTAGCTGTTAGAATCGCATGAGTAAACAGGCCTTTAATGCTCCAGCTTACCTCTTTTAGCCATACGGGGCAACCAACATTGGGATCCAAGGGAAAATCAAGCTTGATATGTGCCGGACTATACGCAAAAGCCCAGTATGATGGTATCGTATCAGCAAATAGATGGATGAACTGACTCTCGTATGTGTACACATTGTTTTGATCATCAATGACTCGGGCTTCGACAACAGAAGCTAAATCAAAAGGGCTTGGGCGGCTTGGGATTGAGATTAAGTTTCGGATGTCCGCCTCGCAAAGACAGCAGCTTACCGACAGGATTTGGTTGGAAACATATCCACCGTCATTGATATCTTCTACAGGAGATAATAAATTATATACTGTAGCCCTTGCACACGCCAGCTCAAAACAGTCCGACGGCGTCCAGTTTGGGTCATTAGGCTCAACCACGACAACTGTCACCTCCGGCTCTATATCAGCGAAACAGAGCGAACCCATGACTAAAAGCACTATAATTGCACACAATCCTCTAATTTTTTTGACTCGCATTGTAATACCTCCTTAAAAAAGTTAGTGTATAAAGTTATGAGTATTTCAAATAACAAATAAACCATGTTTAATTAAGGACTTGAAAAAACCAAAGCTCGCCATCTATGAAACCTCCGCTTCATCGCATTATCTATATATTAGCCCGTTAAAATCTCCACGGTCGTTTCGGGAGTATCCAGCCTTCCTGTAATATTATAGACGTAAATGGGGTGGAAAAATCAATAAAAAAGTCAGAAATATAAATTTTTTTTAACCCCAGCCTTTTAGCGGTGATTTACACCTCTTTAATATTGAATTATTTGGTTTCAGATAAAGGTTTTCTCGGCAGCCAGACCGCCATCTCGCCCGGTCCGCGATGTGACCCCTAAATTCTCTTTTGCATTCTTGGCAACAGATAAGTTATTCGTCTGACGGTTGCGATTCTTGTTTCGTCTATCGTATGATGGTTGCGTTAACGATGAGTGTTTTGTTTTCCGTTGAAAATTGGGTCAGCACTATATAAGTATATGCGTATATACTTATGGACTGCTTTAAGGATCAAGGATTTTACCTGTGGCAGTCCTAGGGACTCCTTACGGAGAGCTAGAGAAACGTAGGGTGCGATGAAATCGCACCGATCCAGCTTCCACCCTTAGTAGCAGGGCTACTGTGGAGGACGGAACAGAGGTGAAATAAGGTCAAATAAATAACCTGCTGCGACAAGCCATAGGCTGGCGATGTTGTAAAAAAAGATTTGATCCCTAAATTCTCTTTTGCATTCTTGGCAGCAGATAAGTTATTCGTAAGACGGTAGCGACTCTTGTTTCGTCTATCGTATGATGGTTGCGTTAACGATGAGTGTTTTGTTTACCGTTTGAAAATTGGGTCAGCACTATATAAGTATATGCGTATATACTTATGGAGTGATTTAAGGATCAAGGATTTTACCTGTGGCAGAGCTAGAGAAACGTGGGGTGCGATGAAATCGCACTGACACAATAATCCACTTTCATTATAAAGTAAAGATTTATAAGAATAATACCTAAGATACTTAGGTATTCTTTGAAAATTAATCAGCAAATCTTAAAAGTATTCAATCTTCATAGGTTAAATAAGGTCAAATAGATAACCTGCTGCCCCGCTACGCCAAAGCGCTTCGCGGCAGCGAGCGACAAGCCATAGGCTGGCGAGGTTGTAAAAAAAGATGTGGCCCTAATCCCTCCACTCTAGAAACAAGCAGCTGTCCCTCGTATCCACACAAATATCAGGAAAACCAAATGTGTTTTTAATATTTTTCAGACATTCTCGATATACGAATAAAGCTTTTTGGTCGCTCTGATCGCCAGCAAAATATTTATTGGTCAATAGTTCCAGAGCTTTTTCCCTCGTCATCTCTAAAATATCTTTAAGGTATTGACTTTTCTGATACTGCTCTTGTATACGTTTTACAATAGCGTCTATTTCTGGTGTATCACTTTTACTGGAAAAATCATTAATGTAGTATGCAATCTTTTGTTTGATATAATCATCGCTTCGTAAGTCAGATTCATAATGTGCCCTTGCTCTCTGTGTTTGAAACTCTTGTTCAAACTTTTTTATTGCAAATTCGATAGCATAACGTGTGGATGTGGAGAATTTCCTCCATTTGATATCATGAATATCAAAAACTGCATATTTGGTGGTCCAAAGTTTGTCTTTTCCGTCGAGCAAAGCTTTTTTATATAGAATTGAAACAGAGTTAGAATGTGCAACAACATTTTCGAAGATAAAAACCCATGGCATTGTATTTACAAATTGTGCAACAAGGATAAGTGATTTTGCTTTATAATTGTATGAAAAAACCAACCTATGAGAAAATGTGCTTGGTTCAAACAACACATCAAGAATATCAGAAATTGGAGCAAAAGCAAAGCATATATACTTTGGAGGAAATCGATTGGTTGAGTTGCCCGTTCTTATCCAAAAACGCAATTCA
Organism: uncultured Pirellulales bacterium; assembly: GCA_964601185.1. GTDB lineage: Bacteria > Planctomycetota > Phycisphaerae > Sedimentisphaerales > Anaerobacaceae > CAZRMQ01. Next base: position 1,536 of record CAZRMQ010000055.1, on the reverse strand, counting down.
TTCAGGCGATGATGCATAGCTATGTTCGGAAATTCTTTGATGATATACCCATAATGAGCAAGTTCGAGAATATCGCATAATATTGCTCGTATTAAATCCGTATTTACATCAAAATAGCTTTTCTCTATTCCGTCGGGATATTGTTCTGTAATAAGCCTTTTTTCAAAGGACATATGCTTAGCTCCTTTATGCTTTGCGATTTCCTCAAGCTTTTCTTTAGGTATAGAAGAAGGAGCCATAATTTCCACAAGTTGACCTTTGGAATCGTACTTATATTTAATTTCTGCAAGGTTGACAACTCCTCCGATATACTTTATATTAACTTGTTCCTTTCCCGAAACCAATTTTGTTTTCATTTTCTTACGTTTAAGTTTTCCTGGAATTAAAGGAGATAAAATCTCAATAATAGGCAGATAGAATTTAGTCAGGCAAACATCAAGGTCGTGAGAGAAGAAATCATTACAATTAGCACATATAATATATTTAGATGAAAGAGTGCCTCCTAAACTTTCTTGTATAATGTGCTCTTCCTTAAAGTCATTATTACAGTTATCGCTTTCTTGAAAGAAAAGACATCTGCGAGTTTGCATAATCATTCCTTAAAAAATATAACCACTTAGATATTAAGAATGTAACATAGAATTGCAATCGCATAGAAGGGATTTCCACCAAAAATACAACTGCCCAGCGCAGCTAAATCATTTATCCTTCGAAATTCAACGAAATTTGTTTATCATTTCATCTTGGTAGGTTGGTATTTTTCCGCAGCGAAAACCGGCATCGCAGGGGTGCTGGCTAAACATTTTGGGAATGTGTTCCCTGTGGTTAATTCGTATCTAAAGAAATATATCTTACGTTTGGATTAAACATCAAATGCGTAATGACATCTTTTTTTGTCATGTCGAGCACAATCGAGACATCTGGCTGCGTATAATAATTGCTTCCTATTCGCAGGCAGATCTCTCCGCTCCGGCTTGCCGTTGGCAGTCCTCCGGTCGAGATGACAGGAAAAGAGATTGCCGCAGTCGTCCCGACGAGTCGGGACTCCTTCGCAATGACCTGCCTGCGCGTCCCGCCTGCCCATAGTGTACGGCGGGCAGGAGCCGTCCATTCTCCGTAGCACTGCGAAGGATGAACTTCGGCGTAGGCAGGCAACGACAGATGGGGATTCGCAGGATTGCGAGCTCGTACTTCGCAGCGAAGCGCTGCTTCGCAGAGTAGTACAGGTCATCAGAAATTGCTCTTGCAAATTGGGTTGTCGGTCAATATATTATGCACGATTCCTTGTGCGCTAAGTATATAAATGGGGAATCGGTACGGGTTCACCCCGTGAGATAACGCAGTGTTATCTCACGGGGTAAATAACGGTGTTCGGAAGGTTGTAATGCCACGAGATAAATCAATAAAGAAAATACTAATTATCAGTTCCGGGCCGATTGTGATTGGCCAGGCGTGTGAATTTGATTATTCCGGTGCGCAGGCGTGCAAGGTATTAAGAGCACAAGGCTATAAGGTCGTTCTTGTAAATAGCAATCC
>CAZRMQ010000054.1:0-13255 GCA_964601185.1 uncultured Pirellulales bacterium | reverse complement strand
CAAATTTCTGGCCTGCACATATCCATCCAGATGACAGACAGCGTGTGTTTGCTGAGCTGTCTCGCTTAATTGATAGTAATTTTCACGTCCATGAATATCGATTCCTACATAAAGACGGCCACTACCGATGGGTGCATGATGAAGTGAGGCTGATTCGTGATGAGCAAGGCAAGCCACTTGAATGCATAGGATACTGGACGGACATCACAGAACGTAAGAAGATAGAGCAGAAACTCCGGGCCAGCGAAGATAAGAACAGAACACTTCTTGAAAATCTCCCTCAGAAGATATTCCTTAAAGACAGAAGCTCGGTATACCTGTCCTGCAACGAGAATCTCGCCAAGGATTTCAAGATCAAGGCCGAGGAAATTGTCGGAAAGACAGACTACGACTTATTCCCCAAGGAATTGGCTGAGAAGTACAGGGCTGACGATAAGCAAATTATCGAATTAGGCTGGACAAAAGACATCGAAGAAAAATACATCCAAGAAGGCCAAGAATTCATCGTCCATACAGTCAAAACGCCTGTCAAAGATAGGCAAGGTAATATCATTGGAGTATTAGGCATTTTCTGGGACATTACCGAGCATAAGAAAGCAGAGCAGAAGCTGCAAGAATCAGAAGAAAAATACAGGCAGGTTGTTTCAACAACAACGGATGCGATATGGCTCTTTGACACTGAAACAAAACAGTTTGTGGAGATTAATAAAGCCTGCGAAGAGCTTTATGGATACAGCCGAGAAGAGTTTCTCAACTTAAAACAATCAGACATCACTGCTGAACCTGAAAAGACGAACGAGTCTATTAACCAAATACTTGAAGGAAAACTCCACAGAATCCCGGTTCGCTATCACAGAAAAAAAGACGGAACTGTGTTCCCTGTCGAGATATCTGCCGGCACGTTCGAGCTTAGGGGGCGAAGAGTCCTTTGTGGAGTGATAAGAGACATCACAGAACGCAAAAAGACCGAGGAAAAAATACGAGCGCTTAGTTCCGCAATCGAACAGTCAATTGACGGTATAGCAATAGGAGACTTAGAACCAAGGCTGTTGTACGTCAACAAAGCTTATGCTCGGATGCACGATTACACTCCTGAAGAAATGATTGGAATGCCGGTTGCGAAGTTGCATAACGAAGAGCAGACGGATACATTAAAGGCTCGTATACATCAGATAAAAACCCAGGGTTTCTGGGCGGATGAAATAGGACATGTCAAAAAAGATGGAACAGCGTTTCCTACATATATTTCCGTTACCTTATTGAAAGATAGTAACGGACAGCCTACCGGAATTCTCGCAGTTACCAGGGACATCACCGAGCTAAAACAAAGAGAGAAAGAGTTCGATGATTACAGGCAGAAAATGGCTCGATCCGAACAATTAGCCTCGCTGGGCACTTTGGGTGCAGGTTTGGCCCATGAGCTAACTCAACCTCTGACCGTCATTACTTTGTTAATCGAGAATGTATTGACGGAGCTGGAAAAAGCACCATGTCCGGGGACTGTTGATAACAAGCTTAAGGATGTGTTAGCAGAAGTCTCAAAAGTCACATCAATTACGAAGAAGTTTCGCAGTGCTGTCAGGAAATCCTCAGAAAGAGCCGCAGGGCAGGTGGATTTGAAGGCTGTTGCTCAGAGAACAATAGAATTGTTTAATGAAAGTGCCCGGCAAGCAAAGATTACCTTGGACCTTACGGGTCTTGACAAGCTCCCAAATATATATTCGAGCGAGGAAAAGATAGAGCAGCTATTTTTTGCCTTAGTTGAAAACGCCATACATGCAGCCGACGTCGAAAAGGATTGCCGGCTTGTTATTAGTGGCGCAGTAAAAGATAACTACGTCGAGCTACAGTTTTCTGACAACTGCGGCGGTATTGCTCCGGAGAATCTCGATAAGATTTTTGAGCCTTTTTTCACTACCAAGCCTATAGGTGCGGCAACAGGTCTGGGCCTCTGCATTGCAGAGCACATCGTCTCGCGGGCCGGCGGTAAAATCCACGTCGAAAGCAAACTGGGCAAAGGAACGACGTTTTATTTTACATTGCCGATTAAGAGCCATGAAAAGTTTTATCCTAAATATCGGTGACCAAGTTCCGGTAAGAAAATATTCGGAGAGAGGCTTAAACACTCCTATAATGACTCAGTTTTCAGGTTAATTAACCCGTTTTTTATTGTAATTTTTTGCTATTTTAACTATTTTAGCAGGACAAGGCCAATAATCAGCGGTTAAAACCACCAAGGTACAGAAAATACCCACTTTCCCCAGTATCCTTTGAGGGCAAAAAAACTAAAATGAAGAGATAGATCATCTGAAATCCGGTGTAGTCAAAAGCCTTGAGAACTGTGGAGGCGTGATACATCACTTTTAGATCGTTTAAGCTTGAGGCGTTAAGGACTGCTCGTTATTTTAGTATAAAGGCCCGTTTGTGACTGACGCAGCAATAACTAATATCTCAAAAAACCACATTTTTTTTGTTGACGATGAGCCAAAAGTACGAGAGCTCGTCGGCGGAACCCTTGAACAAGCCGGTTTTAGAGTTAGCTGTTTTGCCAGCGCTGCTGATTGTCTTGAACAACTGCGTGCTGACTGTTGCGATTTACTTATTACCGACGTGAAATTACTCGGAATGAGCGGTATAGAGCTATTAACAGAGGCTAAACGACTTGCTCCCTCCTTACCGGTTCTGATTGTTACCGGCTACGGTGATATACCGATGGCTGTCAGAGTCATGAAGGCAGGGGCTGCTGATTTTATCGAAAAACCTCTCGAAAGACAGATTTTACTCTCGGCTGTGGAATACGCAATAAAAGAAATCGCTCCAACTGATCCACTTTTGTGCAAAGGGCTTACCCGTGCGGAGATGAGGGTTTTGAATATGATTTTAGATGGAAAAACTAACAAGGAAACAGCCCACTTACTCCACCGTTCCATAAGTACTGTCGAGGTGCACCGCAAACATATTATGCGCAAGCTCGGCGTAGATAATATAGTTGACTTAGTCAAACAAGCTACTACGATGGGGCTGGTCAGCCCGTAGGCAATCAATTAATAGGACAAGGCTATTTCATACCGCCGGTGTAAATATCTGTTCACTTCCACTTTATTCAGCAAAAACATAGGATAAGTTTGGCATATAGTGCTCGAAATTTACGTTACACAAGAACTCAAAATTCCTGCATAATGTAATTTGTGAATGTAACAGAAAATGAATCTATTGGCCGAGCGAGGCTGGCATAGGAGAGTCAATGAGTGACCCTCCTACTATTATCTATTATATTGGCTTTCAGAGCCAATACTAAACCAATTTTGAGCAACCACATCAGGTATTTCCGAAATGTTCTTCTGTCTCTTTAGGGCAATTATCAGAACATAAGTCATTTGACAACCTTATTATGTCTTGTTAGGATACATTTGGGAGCGGGGAGAACGGGTCTGAATGCCAAGTTTAATAAGTTGTTGATAGCCTGGTGTTGGTGCTGAGAACAAAAACATGTCTGAATTCGACCAGGACAAATTTAAAGAGTACTGGAAAAGAACCGAGGTAATCAGAGAATATCAGCGGATGCTCTATACCTTCGGCGATATGGACCTGCCTTATGTATTCGTTGCTGAACACCGCCGATTTAAGGATAGAACCCTCGTAAGAAGGGGTATTATCCTGTTCCAGAAACCCCAGATACTTTTGCCGTATTACTATGAGGGGCTGGAGTTTAAGGAAGGTTTTGAGCATGCAAATGCAATTCCTGCTGAGGCTGCTTACCTTTTTAGAGCGATGAAACTCCCCTTTTCTCACGTAACCAACAAGCTGATCGCTGAAGAGCTGATCGAATATGGCGGGCTGCAGGACGTATTAGACAGATTTGATAAAGAAATGGACCACCGGGAGGACTCAGAGACAGGCCTTATAAAAGGTGTCCTGGAGGGTGCGGATATCTCGCTAATGAGATATTCATTAGGCCTGGTAATCAAATCGGCCCCAGGAAATGTAAAGGAGTTTTTTGAGCATATCAGAAGGCAAAGAGGAGAGCCGATAAGGCCTGATGAGAGAATCACGGACGAGGACATAAGAAGACTGTTTGGGTAATATTATTTAGTCTGGTTATGGCTGGGCTTTGCATACCTCTTAAATAAGTTTCTTAGTCAAAGAAATCCGATAAGTTGAATCTATTACAATGGGAGAAAACCAATGACTAATGGCGCAGCAGGAGCAGCGGGAGCGGCTGCAGCTATTGCTAATGCGATCAAAGCTATGGGGCCGATTGTTGTTGTGGAGCCCCAGGTCTTCCTGGACATTCTACAAAGGACTGAAAAACCGCTTGTTGTTCATTCGCCGGCCGGCCTTATGACTAAATATAAGTACCTCACAAGTTATAAGGGACTTACCTTTTTTACCAAGTCAAAGGATACGCTATTGATTCCTGCTTCTGTGGAGACAATATCAGCGAAGAAGATCGAGCTGCCGATGTAACCGCAAAGAACTACGCAAAAGCTGCTCGGCTTGATGATAGTATCGATATAAGAGCCAACACTTCCTCTTAAGAAACCCGGTTTGGCAATGTTGTTTTAACCACCGATATGCGAGGGCGCCTGGCATGATTGTAACGCTCGGGACATGCCGCAGGTCACAGCGGAGATTTTGTGTAGCTCATCGGCTGTTAATTTGTTTTCTGACGAGCGATAGACCAATATAAAGCCAACCGCCTGGCCGAGATGGCCAAGTGGAATCGCACAGGCTGAGATTTTATTTAGCTCAACCAGGTTGCCCTGCAGACCCATAGCGAACATCCCGTCGATAGAGCACATTTTGTTGGACTTGCAGATATTTTCTATGACCTCGTTAGTGAAATACTTTTCCAAACGTTTCTTTGCAGAAGCAGTTGGTTTGTCACTTTCAGGCGTGTCCCACAAACCGCTCGGGACAGCGGTGCTGTTTGTATTACGCAAAAAGAAGCTGATATTTGCATTGGCAAGCTCGTCTTTGATAAGTTTTCTGGAGGTAGATAAAAGCCTGTCCAAATCGGTAATTCCGATGATGGATTTGTAGAAATCCGCCGCGAAACTGATGGTATTTAGCCTTCTGATAAAGTCCCGTTGCGCAGCGATGAGGTCATTGCAGAGCATGTCTATTTTCTTCGCCTGCTTTTTGCGTTCTTTATTGAGTTTGCTTATAAGCAGTCGTAATCTTCTGTGTCGCTGGTTTTGGTTCATTAGTTTTTGTTTTTTAATAACTGCGTTTGTGGTCTCCTCTGCATATTAGGTTCGGCTTAGTTGCGGGCTGGCTTTAGGCATATGTGGATATTTAATCTGCCTTTGGGGGGTCAGAAAAGTAGCCCTATAAACAACCGCTTATCAGCTTCCAAGGTGTCAAGACTAATTAAAGGTTGATACCAACTAAATTGTGTCCGGAATTGTCAGAGAGGATTTATTTGTATTTTCGGACTTATTGTTTGCGATACTATATACTCGATTCTTCGATGCTCGACGGGTGATTGACGAGTATCGAGAATCAAGGGAGCAGCCATATTGCCTTTTATTTTCTCTTACAGATTACGACCTTACTTAATGAATCTCTGAAGGCTTTTAACGGTTTTTCCATCACAGCAAGAGGGGGACTCGTAAATTCCAATCCGCCGCAGGTTGCCTGCCACAAATCAAGCAGTGTCACAATCTTGGCCCTTAACCTGACGCCGCCGATTCTTCCCCGCTTGCATTCTAATATGCCGTGTCTGCTGAGTGTCTGAACAACTTTTTGCAGATACCCAACAGAGAAATTCAGAGTCTTTGCGATTTCCTTAGCCTGAATAAAGTTGTTAGGCTCCCGATCTTTAAGATAAAAGATTGTTTCAACTGACATTGCAAAATCATGATTAAGCTTCATGATTATTTTCTCCTTGTTAGGCCGGCAGGTACGCGCGCTACCAAGAATTCGTGACGTTTTATTTCCATCGCCGGCAATTACTTATTTGAACGTACGTATATAGAATTATTATATATTCTACACATTCTTACTCAATTTATTAAATACTACGCAGAAAGGAAATTATAGTGCGAAAATATTTAGCCAAAATCCACAACTAAGCATATTCAGACTACTTTTTTCTACTTGTATCCAACCTTTCTGCGTGACGGATGCTTAACTGCACCCCTTTGTTAGTAACCCGCCACTTGTAGACCAAAATACACAAATCCTTATACTAATGCAAGCTCTTTAATGGATTTCTACTCAACTTATTGGCCATCAGGCGGTTAGCAATTGTATTGATTATAGAAAAAGGGCTGAAAATTAAGAACCATAAAGTATTTCTTGCCTGAATTTGCGAACCAGGTTTTCGGTTAAACGTATTATAAATTACAAACACATCCATGCTCCTCCTTCAATAATAAAGGGGGCGGGTTTGACTCGTCCCCTTTATTTTTTTAAAGTTTAGTCGTCGCCGGACTTCGGCGAGCTCTGTCGAGCCGCACGGCGACCGCTTACGAGGTTATTTGCGGGGCAACATAATTGTAACCGTGGTTCCGCTGCCGGGCTGGCTTTTCATATCCAATGTGCCCTTGTTTAATTGAATCATCCTTGCCGCATGAGCAAGGCCCATCCCCCTTTTGCGACCGGCCGGCCTGGCTGAGAAAAACGGCTGCATTGCTTTTCGCAGGGTCTCCGCGTCCATTCCACAGCCGGTGTCACTGATTTGCAGCCTCACACGCTCGTCACCCTCAGTATCAGCAGCAATTGTTATTGGTCCTATCTCGCCTGTGTATGACTCTATAGAATTGCTTATGATATTTGCAATGGCAGATGCAAGCTGGGCTGAATCTACAAAAACGTTCTCGACATCCTCGGCAACGTGAATATGGACGTTGATATTTTCTACATTTGTTTTTTGGCTGGCTAATTGTATGGCTTCATCGAGTATCTGTTTTATATCCGCCTGGGTCGGCCTCGGCTGAGAAGGCTCAGCAAAGCCCATCAGGTCCTCGATAACTGCGGAGGCTTCACGGACGTTTTCCTGAATTTGTTTCAAAGACTGTTTCTTTCGGGGACTGGTCTCAGCATCAGCGAGCAACTGTGCCCGACCGGATACGACCGATAGCGGATTATTCAACTCATGCGCTATACCGGCTGCCATCTCAGCCAGAGCCTCAAGAGAAGTATCGGAGATAGTCTTTGCTTGCGGCGTCACTGGTTCTGCGGACTCGGACAAAGCAGGACCGCAAATAAGCTGGGCAAAACACTCGGCAAGGTGCTCCTGCTTCTGCCGTTTCAAGGCAGAATCCAAAACAGACCCGGCAATAGAAACCACCTTTCTGAATTTTTCCTCCAGTCCACCTGTGGCGGATGAATCTATCGGCCAGTGAAGCTCAAAAACCATAGCCCCGACCACCCTGCCGTCCGAAAGCAGCGGCACTAACTTAGTTTGCTGCTTGTTAAAGTCAGCGTCCAATTGCTCAAACAGCCAATCGACTTGCTCGTCAGCATCTAAAATCGCAAAGTTGTTTGCTATAGTTTCAGGTATAGCTGCAGAATCCTCAGGGACATTTACAAAAACTATCCTGCTTTGCCCAAGACTTTCCACAACAACAGCTTCGAGAGATTGCTCCGCTTGTGGCGGGCCCGGAGGGATTAAATAAAGACAAACCATACCCGTTTGATAAAACCTTTGCCAGCGAATTGCAAAGCTCTCTGCTATATCAATGGCTGAGGTGCTCGAATTGATACTGAATAAAAAGTCTGTTGCAAAATCCAGATGACTCGAATCGGTCTGCAACCGGCGATTTTCGAGAGAGAAATCCATTTGTTTGCGAGCGAATTGAGCGGCGGCGGTGTGGATGACCTCGCTGTAGCGTGACGCGGCATCCGGTAAATCCAGGCCTAAGACTGCGGATTTTTCCTCCACTGCTTCGGGCAGCTTCTGTTGGATTTGCCGCAGTTGCTCAATATCGATTCCAAGCGATTGGGCAATTTTCTCCAGCGGCGCCGGTAAATCGAAGCTGCCGGACTGGCCAATGCCGCAGTGCCGAGCTATGGAATCGGCTGACTGGATGATTTGAGCTATTCGTGCTTCAGGCACGTGCCAGGAAATAGTCGCAGCGTCACTGTGATGCAGCCAGATGGCAACGACAATTTGACTCGGCAGGCGCCACTTTTCAGCTAAATGCTTGCCTAAGATCGTGTGGTCGGCTCCAAGATTCTGTTGTTCGATGGTACAGGAACATTTTTGCTCCTGACGTGCCTGCTCAAAAATGCGGGCAAAGCTTTTTGGCATTGCCTCCTCGAGCGCGAGTTTTCCAATATCGTGCAGCAGACCTGCGCAGTAAGCTACGTGTGGATCAACTTGAGGCAACGTTATTTCGGCGATGTCTTTTGCGCAACAGGCTACACCTAAGGTGTGAAGCAGAAGCTCTTTTCTAAGAGGGATTCTCTGCCCCGCTTGATGGCCGGCTTCAAAAACCGGCAGCACTTTAACCGACAAAATGGCATTACGAACTTCGTCAGCAGGCAGCCTGTCAATTGTATGACGAAGCGAAAACCTCTCATCTGGTAATCTGGTACGTTGCTTACTGCTAAGTGAAAGAATTTTAGCGGCAAGAGCAGGCTCTGATTCTATAATATCTGCTAAAGCCGCCGGCGAAAATTGGCTTTCCGAAAGCCGGGGACAGAATCGTACGGCAACGCAGGGCAGGGTCGAAAGCGAATCAAGCCGACCAATAGCAAGCTCTACCTGTTGGGCAACAGTTGGGTCAGCGTTCTTTGCCTGCATATAATTGTCCACAACTCAAAACTAGTGGGCTAAGAGTGCCTAAAGTGAACTAAAGTGCCTAAAGTGAGCTAAAGTTACAATTCATAATTTTAGGCACTTTAGGCACTCCAAACTTTAGTCACCTATAAAATGCCTCAGGCAGTTGCAACATTTTCATTTCATCTGTAAGACAGTGGTAATCTTGCTGATAAGCTCATCGACGTTGAACGGCTTTTTTAGAAAATCCTCGGCGCCGGATTTCAACAGTTGGTCGATTTCGTCCTGCTTTACCACGCCGCTTACAATAATAATCTTGATGTCTTCAAACTCGGCGTTTTTTCTTATCGTCTGGCAGACTATGTTGCCGTTGACATCGGGCAGCATATAGTCCAGTAAAATAAGATCAGGCCGAAACTGCTGCGTTGATATCCCCGCCTCATAGCCGCTCGTCGCAGTTTTTGTTTCGAATCTGCCGTCCCGAGACAAAATCTCAACTATCAGCTCTATTATTTCGGCGTCGTCGTCGACTACAAGGACCTTCCTTTTGCCGGAATCCATCTGGTCCAGAGGAATACTGTTTTCCTTCATAAACTTGATTAGATTTCGGCGTGGAATCCTGCGGAATTTTGAGCCGGGAACCCGGAATCCTTCCAGCCGACCGGAATCAAAACAGCGAATAATGGTTTGTTGACTTACCCTACAAACTTCAGCGGCTTCGCCGGTCGTAAATAAATCCTTCATTCTCCATCCCTTCCTTTTTAGCCAAATCCTTTTGGTAAAAGGCCGCCATATTGCCTTTGTGACCCAATTTAACTATAGAACTTTTAGTTGTCAAGAGTAAAAAAATGAAATTCCCCATATTAGCGTTGATAATCTTTATATTACCAGTCTTTGTGAAATCAGCATAAAATAAAACGGGTAATTCAGGTAAATTAAAGCTAATAAGAAAATAAGGTAGAAAATTTAGTACTACAGCGCAAATAAATCAGCGTGTGATTAATTTCTCTAACATTGTGTAACAGTGTTACATAGGGGGATATTATCTGCCATAAAACTTAGTCACACACCCGGGTTTGGTCCTTTCCCCAGACTTTCGCCTTTTATTTGTCGGATTAGCAGGTAAAATTTGCGCTTGGATTTTTGAATTTTGCCCTGGGGCATTGTAAATATATGGCTATACTGCTGTTATTGGGGAACGGCTGTAAAGAACAAAGGGCACTTACGCGGCGTAAACCAGAAGTAATAATTTTTCTGACAGTGCAAATATTGTGGAAATCACCAAAACATCCATAACAATTGGCCGCCTGAAGATCGGTTTTGGTATTCTTGCAGGTGACCTGAAAGACGGCTCGTTTAAAGAGCACCAGATACAAGTCCTCTGGTTAAATGAGGAATTCAAGCCTTCAGAGCCGATAGCTGGAATCGTTCCGGAGCGGTGGGAGCGACTTACACAAAACACCCGTAAAAGTAGACAAAATCTGACCGACGGTGCTCTCTGCCGGCTTGACAACTGGTCAATAACGCCCGAAAATAAGATTTTGCTAACGTTTCAGCCGACCAGTTACAAATTGTTCAGCACTACAAATCTTATGTTGGATGAACCGATAACATTACAGGACAAGAATAAACCTCCTATATCCATCCGGGAATTAGTAGGCGGAGATTTATCTCGCGCATCATGTTATCTTGCCAATCCCTTAAATGTTTTGGCAATGTTGGTAAGCGCCGATGGATTTACATTTGTCCCGCGACGAAGCTCTAATGTTTTTGAAAGGCCTAATACATGGCAGGCTTCTGTCGGTGGAGCGGTCACGCCAGAAGATAAAAATCCGACAACGGCTCTAATTCGTGAAATCAAAGAGGAATGGGGATTGGATGTTGATCGGGAGGAAATCGAGTTTATAGTGCTTGGTGTAAATCAAAAAACCGGCGAGCCGGATTTAATCGGTCAGGTCAGGACGAAAAAGAGCTACAAGCAGATAACAGAGGTTTTTTCAAGGCACAACAGAAAATTTGAATTTGAGAGTATCAAGTCCTTAGAGCTTGTTGAACGAAATATCAGGACTTGTATAGAAATGCTGCTTCGGGAAGACCAATGGAGTCAGGCTTCCGACCAGACTGCGTTTCTGGCTGTGTTGATTCGCACATTTGGTTTGCAAGCTGTAGAGACAAGTTGCAAGTTAACTCGGTAAGAACCCCGCAATAAATTGCGGGGCTAAATATTGAGTATTGTTGTTTCTGCTTGTTGTGGATGGACACACAAAATGGATTTCAGAGACAAAATCATAGGTTACTCGGTAAGGCACTACAAATTAGCCACCATAATAATGGTACTGTTTACCCTAGCCTTGGGGGCACTAATACCGCGGATTTTGGTTGATACCGACCCTGAAAATATGCTCCCGGAAGATGAACCGGTCAGAATCTTTCATAACCAGACCAAGAAGGACTTCGTCTTAAACGACATAGTAGTACTCGGCGTCGTCAACAACAAGGACCCAAACGGTGTCTTCAATCCATCTTCGCTGTCGAAGATTTATGAGCTGACGGAGTTCGCAAAGAAATTGCGTTGGCCGAACGATAAAGACCCCAATGAAGAAATCGGTGTCGTTGAAGTTGATTTACTGGCGCCTTCGACGGTTGACTATATTGGCCAGGGTGGACCGGGGGTGGTCAAATTTGAATGGCTGATGCAAAAGCCGCCCCAGACAAACGCGGAGGCATTGGAAATCAGAAACAAAGCGATGTCCAATCCTCTGCTCAAAGGGACGGTTATTTCAGAAGACGGCAAAGCAATATGTCTCTATCTGCCGCTGACCAGCAAAGACCTGAGCTACAAGGTATACACGAAGCTGAAGGAAAAAGTAGCTGGGTTTGAAGGAGATGAGGAGTATCACATTACAGGTCTGCCGGTTGCTGAGGACACGTTCGGCTATGAGATGTTTGTTCAGATGGCGATATCAGCACCATTGGCAATGCTGACGATATTTATTTTGATGCTAATATTTTTCCGCAAGTTAGTTCTTATCATATCACCGATGATTGTGGCTTTGGTTTCTGTGATTTCCACGATGGGGCTTTTAATTGGCTTTGGCTATCCAGTCCACATCATGAGCTCAATGATACCGATTTTTCTTATGCCGATATCGGTAGTGGACTCGGTGCACATCCTTTCTGAATTTTTTGACCTTTACAACAAAGAAAAGGGGAGAAAAAACACAATTCGCGAAGTTATGGGCAATTTGTTTACGCCGATGCTTTATACCTCGCTAACCTCGGCGGCAGGTTTTGCATCATTGGCACTTACGCCGATTCCACCCGTGCAGATCTTCGGCTTATTTGTCGCAATCGGCATTATGATTGCATGGCTTTGTACGGTCACTTTTGTACCAGCCTACATAATGATGCTGAAAGAAAGCCAGCTGGAAAATTTCGGTGCAACAACGGTGCCTGAAGAGAAGCAAACCTGGCTTACAAAACTGTTAAGCTCAACCGGAAGATATACCTATAACGCCGCAAAGCCAATTCTCATTGTGGTGGCGATTGTCACTGTAGTTGCCGTTTATGGCATCACTCGAATCGAGATAAACGATAATCCTATCAAGTGGTTCTCAAAAAGACATCCCATAAGACAGGCTGACATCGAGTTGAACAAGCATTTCGGCGGGACATATATGGCCTATTTAGTGCTTGAGGACCGGACACCGCAAACTACCGATACCGAATACATCGGTTTAGTGCGCAAGCGACTCCTTGAGAAAGGTGACGAGCTTAAAGCAAAATTCCCCAAAGCGATTGATATTATTGCTGAGATGGAAAAGCTGCTGCTGGCAAGCGCAGCCAAAGATATGACAAAAGAAGAGTTTTTAAATAAGCTTGCCGACATCGCAAGTCAAAAAGAGTCTTCTGCGAAACAGGTCGAGGCTGATGTGTGGTATGAGCTTATTGATTTTTTCGAACTTGAAAAAGAACGGCTGAAACTATTCAAACATCCTGAAGTGTTGCGCTACTTATCGAGACTTCAGGAGCACGCAGCCAAAACAGGACTTGTTGGCAAGAGTAACTCTGTCGCGGACATCGTTAAAAAAGTGCACCAGGAACTTATTGACGGCAGTAGTGAAAATTACAAAATCCCTGACACGTCGGCTGCGGTGGGTCAATGCCTGATACAATTTCAGAGTGGTCACACTCCTGATGATTTATGGCATTTTGTAACATACGACTACAGAAAAGCCAATATATGGCTGCAGCTAAAAAGCGGCGATAATAAACAGATGCAGAAGGTGGTTAAGGCGATCGACGAATTTTTCACTAAGAATCCGCCGCCGATGCCGCTTGATTATAATTGGGCGGGACTTACCTATATAAATGTCATCTGGCAGGAGAAGATGGTCTGGGGCATGCTGCAGTCACTTACGGGCAGTTTCATCATTGTGTTTATAATGATGGCGATACTATTCCGCTCACCTTTGTGGGGACTTGTGTGCATGGTGCCATTGTCGATAACTATTACTATTATCT
>CAZRMQ010000053.1:0-13437 GCA_964601185.1 uncultured Pirellulales bacterium | reverse complement strand
TATCTAACGCTGTCGGCAGAGACAGCACGCTTGTACAAGGTGGAGGTGGTAACACATCGGTTAAAACCGAAGATGGTAAATTCATGTATATAAAGGCCAGCGGCACAGCCTTAAAAGATATGGACGAACAAAGAGGCTGGCGGAGGATGCGGCTGGAGCCGGTCCTGGCAATTATAAAAGATAAATCATTAGAAAAGCTCGATACTCATAAAAGAGAACTCGAAGTAGTGAATCGCTTGCTGCTCGCTTGTGACGATAGAGACAGCGGTGAGGCCCGTCCTTCAGTGGAAGCACATTTGCACGCCTTCCTTGATAAGTGCGTAATTCATCTGCATCCCAGCACAGCAGGAGCATTTGCAAACGCTAAAAACGGAAAGGTTGAGCTGGAGAAACTCTTTAAAAAAATCGAAAATCGGAAAATCGGAAATTACTTGCCATTACTTTGGGTGCCTTATACCGACCCCGGCTTTACGCTGGCAAAAAGTATCGCAAAGTTAGTCGACGATTATCAAAATCAATACGGCAAAAAACCGGCGATTCTCTTCATGGAAAAGCATGGACTTTTGATTTCAGCCGGCAGCGCCAATACAGCCTTACGCTTAGTCCACCAGGTTATAAACCGCTGCAGTAGCAAACTAAAACAACCAAAAGCCGGAAAGATTAAAGCTGTAAAACAGGAAGAAATCAACAAAGCCAAGCTTTGTATCCGCAGGGCTTCTTTTGAAGCAACCGGCCGATACACTGCGATAAGCTATTTCAATGATGATGCTATTGCAGCATTTCTTCGGCAAAAGGATGCCAAGAAACTGCTTTCGGGTGTCTTGACGCCGGACGAATTAGTATATGCCAACGGACCTGCGATGTGGGTGGATAAATGCGAACCGCAGAAAACCCGTCCCTTCGACAAACTCAGGGCAAGCTCTGAGCAAAGCCGAAGGATCACCGTCCAATTGAAATCGCAGATAGATAAAGGTGAAAGACATGCCGTAGCATTTTTAGTCAAGAATGTGGGGCTTTTCGTGGCCGGCAACAAGAAAATGGCGACCACAGTCAGGGACATCGCTGCATATTCAATGTTCATTCGCACAAACGCGGCTCGGATGGGCGGGATTTTAACACTCACTAAAAGGCAACGCGACTTTATCAATCAGTGGGAATCGGAAGCGTTCCGCATGAAAGTAGCCGGCGGGCAGTCGGCAGGCGAATTACAAGGCCGAATTGCAGTCGTAACCGGCGCAGGTAGCGGTTTAGGTAGAAACATCGCCATCGGCTTAGCAAAAGCAGGTGCGTCAGTAGCGCTTTTGGATATTGATGAAAAAGCAATCCAGGAGACTGCCAAGCAAATCCCGAACTCCGAGACAATAGTGCTTCGCTGTGATTTAACCAAAGAACGTGATGTCATAGGAGCGTTCCAGGCCGTTCTTGAGAATTGGGGTGGGCTTGATATTTTAGTCAACGCAGCAGGTGTGGCACCGGCATATCCTTTGGTTGATATGCCAGTCGATAAATGGCGTTTTGCGCTGGAGGTTAATCTGACCGGCTATCTTCTTTGCGCAAGAGAGGCCGCCAAGATTATGATTACCCAGGGAATGGCCGGCTGCATCATAAACCTCAGCTCAAAATCCGGCCTGGATGCCAGCAAAAATAATACTGCCTATAACGCGACAAAGGCCGGCGAAATACACATGGCCCGCGGCTGGGCGCTGGAGCTTGGCGAATATGGAATAAGGGTCAATAGCATCGCACCAGGCAACGTCTTTGAAGGCTCAAAAATCTGGAATCCCGAATATATAAAGGTCTGTGCTAAAAAGTACGGTATAAAACCGGAGGAGGTTATTCCCTTCTATGTAAATAAAACCGCGCTCAAACGCGAGATCAAGGGACAGGATGTCGCCGACTCGGTGGTCTTTTTATGCTCCGACAGAGCACGTACCATAACCGGCCAGGTGCTCGTTCCCGACTCCGGCCAAGTAATGGTCAGATAGCTCGATTTTCTTTATCTTATATAAAACCATCTTTTACCGGCTATGAGGCATGTTCGGGGACTGTGGCGGACCAGGTCCTCGTTGGCCGCGGCGAAATGGTGGCCCCTCCAAACCATTTCCGCGTCGGGGGCCGCGTTGTCGGAGCTGTCGCTGGAGAGGTAACAGTCTTTCCTGCCAGATTTGTCTTTGCTGTTCTGTCAGCACAGCAGAAATTTCCTCATTCATAAGCTGCAGTTGCTCGTTAATTTGCGGTCTGGCATTCATACGTATCTCATGGAGCTTCTGCATGTGCTTTTGCAGAATAGCCTCAACCTTTTCCTTCTGCTCAGGTGATAATCCCAATTGGCGCCGAAGGCCGCGTATCATCGTCTCGCTGACAAATTCCGGCCCTGCGGATGGGCCTATCGGCTTGGGCTTCAGCAGAATTATCACCGATGTGGCTCCAATGACTATACCCGCCAGCAGGATAACCAAACCAAAAAACGCCATACGCCAGCTATGCGCCTTTCGCATACATTCCATAATCGTACTATCGTTTGTTTCTATTTGGCTCATTGCGTCACCCAGAAAATTGCCTGTGATATTTCAAACAAAGGATCAGTCCATTTGTTATAAATAATAATTGCAAATAATACAGTGACAACAGCGGCAACTGAGGAGAACGCTGCCATCCACATTAGAGGCTTTTCGGGGACACTCTGGCGCTGATACTTTTCAGTGGTAAGGATTGCAAGGACTCTATCGGTAACATCAACACGAGGAGGCATTTCACCACGGGCCTTAGCTGCCAGCATTCTGAGCTTATTATCAAGATTTTTCATATAATTTCCTTTCCCGCCTTCTCAAAAAGCTTTTGCAATTTTTTCCTTGCCCGCCAGGTTTGAACCTTAACCATAGCTTCGCTCCAGCCGGTTCGATGGGCGGTTTCGGCTACATCGCAGTCTTCCAAATATCGCAGCGTCAGAACGAGCCGATCACGAGGCGGCAGTTGTTCCAACAACCGGTATAAAAATTCAGCCGCCTGGCTCGGCTCTGCCTGGTGTGAAGAATCATCGAGTAACCGGTCCCACTCTTTCAGTGTAAAGTTTTTTTGTGCACGATGTCGAACTTTTTGCTTCAGGCAGGCATAACCAACACGAGTAGCAATCCGAGCAAGCCAGTGGGCAAACGGCGCTTTTTCCCGATAAGTTGCCAAACTCAGGTACGCTTCGACAAATACATCCTGAACAAGCTCTTCATGAAGGCGGCGATCTCGGCTGAAGCGCCACATAATCCGGCTTACGTACTCCTGATGTCGTTCAATAAGACGACTGTACGCATCGCCGTCACCTCGGCGGCTCATGTGGACATCCTCGATATCCATCTCGATTCTCGATCCCAGATTCTCGATGCTCGTCGAGTATCGAGTATCCAGCATCGAGCATCCAGCATAGCATCTCTCTGCCTGGAAGCTCAGAGACCAATCTAAACAAGTCGAAAAAGCCATACATGCAAGATATATCGCCATGCTCAATTCATCAATATTAATCCGCCGTAGGCGGATAAATTCTGTAGCGACTGCCTTGGTTCTCAAGACAGTCGCTACATGTCTCAATCACCAATCCGTATATGACATTTACCATCTCCACGGTTGCCTCGGCCCCTGGTCCAATGGTTCTCTCATTCTGCCTCTGCGCATCGGCCCAGCTCTATCAGGACCATAAAACATCTGACCTCTGCCATAGGGTGGCTCCCCATCATGCCAAGCATCTTCGCGCAGTCCACGCTGTTGGAATCTTACACGACCTCCCGGCCTCTGCATCTCACCAGTGCGATTAGCACGCCGCTCCTGTCCTTCTTTACGAAGTTCTTCCAGCTTTGTGCGCTGCTCCTCAGTCAGGATTGCCTTAACAGAGGCTGTTGTGTTTGCCCTAAGTACGGCTGCATCTCCGAGGGCTTTGCCCACTGCCGTCGCTGCTTCACGGATGGCTGCCTCGTCGGCGCCTTCGACCACAGCTTCATTCAAAGCCTTTCTCGCTTCAGCAACCGCTTTTTGCGCAGCCTGAATCTTTTCTCTGTTGGTTTTGATAGTTTCTTTGATTTGTTCGGACTGCTCATCCGTCAGGTCAAGCCTGCGCACTAACTGCATAATACCTGTGGCAGAGCTATTAGGACCTGCGCTGCGCTGCCTAAGAGGTGTACGCATATCACGCTCAGGTTTGACCTGTGGCCCCATACCAGGTCTATCCCAGCCGCCACGTCCTCCACCGTAACGTCCAGATCCGCGAGCGGCAGATAGTTCCGTGCATAAAACAAGCACTGCCAGAATAGCCACCGCCGGCACAACCAAAATCGCTATTTTTTTATATCTTGTCGTGTTCATTTTTTAGCTCCTTTCAATAAAAAATGTGTTTTTATCACGTTTACATGCCTTTTATAAGGCTTTCTATTGGGATAGTGGACGCTTCTTTAGGAAAGGTTACATATCGTAGAAAAATCTTTTCAGGAAATGTCTGTTACCGGCTTCGGCAGGGAACAAGCCTTGCCAAATTCTATATCACAAAGTAAATTATGCATAAATTCTCGAATCTTGACTGTCGTCAGACAAGTTTAATGAAATAAGAAAAGGTGCAATTATGAAAAGTAAACAGGCCAAAATAACAACACTCATTTTTCTTTCCGCGTGTCTGACAGGCACTCTTTTTATCGCTGGTGATGTAACAGGCCAAGCCACAAATGCAGGCGACAACGAACAAACCTCCAAGTCCCTGACACTATGGTACACTCAGCCTGCTAAAGAGTGGACGCAGGCGCTTCCAGTTGGAAACGGTCGGCTGGGAGCGATGGTCTTTGGCACGGTGGAAACTGAGCGATTGCAGCTTAATGAAGATACAGTATGGGCGGGCGGGCCGGAGGAGCGAGACCGTGTCGGCGCCTATAAATATTTAACCGAGGCTCGGCAGCTAATATTTGAAGGTAAATATATCGAGGCTCAGAATCTGATACAGAAAGAATTTATGGGCACAGGGCCTCGTTACAGCTATCAGACACTTGGGGATTTGCTCCTCCAATTCCAAAGCAGCCAAAACATAAGCAACTACCGCCGTCAGCTTGACCTTGACACTGCTATCGCATCCGTAACCTATCGCAGCGGCGATGTCACCTTCACCCGCGAGGTCTTTTCCAGTCCAGTTGACCAGTGCATTGTTGTTCGTCTGTCGTGCGATAAGCCGGCGCAAATTTCATTCGATGCGAATCTGACCAGGCCTGAGAATTTTGCTTTAGCCTCGGCACTTGTGGCCGAGGCAGCCCCCGCCACAGGTGCGGGGGCTAATCTTGTAACCGATGCTCCCGACCGCATCGTGATGAAAGGCCAGGCTGCGTTGGAAGGCCAGCAGAAAGGTGTAAAGTTCAAGGCATGGCTGAAGATTATCCCCGAAGGCGGCAAATTAACGGCGACCGAGAAAGGCTTACGGCTGGAAAATGCCGACGCTGCGACACTGCTGCTTTCCGCTGCAACCGATTACAATTTCAGCAATCCCTCTGAGCCGCTCAATAGGGAATTGGGCCAGGTTTGCCAGGAACAATTAGACGCCGCTGTGAAAAAAACCTATGCCCAGCTCAGAACCGCTCATATTGTCGAGCATCAAAGGTTGTTCCGACGTGTAAGCATAGACCTGGGGACGGCACCAATCACTGATAAGCCGATAGACGCGAGATTGCAGGCCGTCAAAGATGGTGCAAACGACCTGGCTTTGGTAGCTCTATATTTTCAGTACGGCCGATACCTTCTGATAAGCTGTTCTCGCCCCGTTAGAAGGATTGTCTCCCCGAGCGCAGTCGAGGGAAAGGATAATATAGACATTTCTAACGGGGCGAGTCCGGGTTGTATGCCGTCGAATCTTCAAGGTTTGTGGAACCACCATATAAATGCCCCATGGGGTTCGGATTACCACATCAATATCAATATTCAGATGGATTACTGGCCGGCTGAATTATGCAATTTGTCCGAGTGCCATGAACCATTTTTCCACCTCGTGGAAAGTCTTCGGCCTCGCGGCAGAAAGACCGCAAAAGACGTTTACAACTGTCGCGGCTTCGTCGCCCAATATACGACAGATCCGTGGTGGTGGACGAGTCCCAGCGGAAGAGTACAGTACGGCATGTGGCCCACCGCTGCCGCATGGTGCTGCCAGCACCTGTGGGAACACTACGCGTTCGTCGGCGACCAGGAATATTTGCGAAATAGGGCCTATCCGGTTATGAAAGAGGCCGCTGAGTTCTTCCTTGATTTCCTCGTCAAAGACCCAAAAACCGGCAAGTTAGTCTGCGGCCCATCGATATCGCCGGAGAACCGTTTCCGCCCGCCAAACGGCAGGCCCACCAGCCTCACCATGGGACCGGCTATGGACCAGCAAATCATCTATGACCTTTTTACCAACTGCATCAAAGCAGCGGAAATTCTCGGAATCAACGATCAGTTCATCACACAGGTCAAGACCGCTCGCCAGAATTTAGCCGGCCCCAAGATAGGCTCGGATGGCCGATTAATGGAGTGGAACGAAGAGTTTGCAGAGCCGGAGCCGGGACATCGGCACATTTCACATTTGTTTGCTCTGCATCCAGGAAAACAGATTACCGTAAGCGGCACACCGGAGCTTGCAGCAGCAGCACGCAAATCGCTGGAGTATCGCCTCGCACACGGCGGCGGACATACCGGCTGGAGCAGAGCATGGATAATCAACTTTTGGGCCCGTCTTCAGGACGGCGAGAAAGCCTACGAAAATGTAATAGCACTTTTACAAAAATCAACACTGCCCAATCTTTTTGACGACCATCCGCCCTTTCAGATCGACGGCAACTTCGGCGGCACAGCAGGAATCGCCGAAATGCTGCTGCAGAGTCACGCGGGTGAGATTCATCTGCTGCCGGCACTACCTTCTGCCTGGCCTAATGGCTCGATAAAAGGATTGTGCGCCCGTGGCGGATTCGAGGTTGACATCGCTTGGAAAAATGGTAAGCTCACCAAAAGTGTAATACGTTCCAAACTCGGCAATACGTGCAAAGTACGAACTGATGTGCCAATGATAGTTACCTCCAACGGTAAGCCGGTTGAGATCGACTCCCCCGAAAAAGCTGTTGTCCGGTTTGAGACAAAAGACGGCGGGGTATATCTTCTAGCGCCAGGAAAATAGAGGAAAAACCGTCGCCGTACCGGCGACGGCTAAACAAAATATCTCAACCTGGCTCGAGACGGGTTTAGCCCCGCAATTTATTGCGGGGTTCCTTTCGGTTTTTTGGGAGATTGTGCAAAATGCAAAAGCGGCGATTAGGCGGCACTGATTTGAACCTGACGACGGTCGGCCTGGGCACCTGGGCGATGGGAGGGCCATGGCAGTTCGGCTGGGGACCCCAGGACGACGACGAAGCGCTCGCAGCAATTCTAAAGGCCCTGGAATTAGGCATCAACTGGATTGACACCGCCCCCGCCTACGGCCTGGGACACTCGGAAGAGCTGGTCGGTAAAGCCCTGAAGCAAACAAGCGTTAAACCACTTATCGCAACCAAATGTGGCTTGCTATGGAATGAAAAAAAGGAAAAAGTTCCCCATCTTAAAAGAGAAAGCATCCGCAAAGAATGTCACTCAAGCCTGAAAAGGCTCGGCGTGGAAACAATCGACCTGTACCAGATGCACTGGCCTGACCCGGATGAAGATGTCGAAGAAGCCTGGGAGGAAATGGCCAAACTGAAGGGCGAAGGCAAGGTTCGATACATCGGAGTATGCAATTTTAATGTTGAGCAAATAAAACGAGCTCGGAAGATTGCTCCGGTGTCATCGCTTCAGCCGCCTTATAGTATGCTCCATCGTGAGCCTGAAGATGAGCTGTTAGACTACTGTGCCCGCAATAACATCGGCGTTGTAGCATATAGTCCTATGCAGAGAGGCTTGCTCACGGGCAAATTCAGCCAGGAAAGGCTTGCGGCTCTGCCTTTGGACGATCACCGAAGAAAAAATCCAGATTTTCAGGAGCCGCAGTTTTCCGCCACTTTGCAGCTTGTTGACAAGCTTCGGCCCATCGCAGAACGTAACGGAAGGACTCTGGCGCAGTTAGCTATTAGCTGGGTTCTTCGCAGGGACGAGGTCGCTGCTGCCATCGTTGGGGCGCGAAGGCCTGAGCAGATTGCTGAAACCGCCCCAGCCTCTGATTGGAATCTAAGCAAAAAAGATATTAATGAAATCGAAAAACTATTAACGCAGCATCAGTTAAAAATAGGTGTTAGATAAAGCAGCAAGGTTTAGAGGGAAAAATGCCGAAAGATAAAGACATATATACAAGCCCTCTCGTAGAGAGGAACGCATCGCGGGAAATGGCCGAGCTTTTCGGAGCACAAAAAAAGTTCAGCACGTGGCGCAAACTCTGGCTGGAGCTTGCAAAGGCTCAGAAAAAACTCGGCCTGAATATAAAACAGGGCCAGATAGACCAGATGGCAAGACACCTCGACGATATAGATTTTCAAAAGGCGGCTGAATACGAAAAGAAGTTCCGGCACGATGTAGTAGCTCACATTCACACCTTCGCTAAAGCGGCACCGAAAGCGGCACCGATTATCCATCTTGGAGCAGCAAGCTGTTTTATTGGTGACAATGCCGATTTGATAATTATGCGTGAGGCGCTTCAAACTGTCGCCGGCAAGCTCGCGGCGGTGATTGACCTTCTTGGTAAGTTTGCACAGCGGCATCGTGATTTTCCGACACTTGGCTTTACGCATTTTCAGCCGGCCCAATTGACCACCGTTGGCAAAAGGGCGACGCTTTGGTGCTATGAGTTTGTAATGGATTTGCAGGAGATCGAGCACCGGCTTGAGATGCTGCCCTTTAGAGGCGTGAAAGGCACTACCGGCACGCAAGCTTCTTTCCTGGCTCTCTTTGACGGTTTGCACAGCAAAGTAAAACAGCTTGATAAGATGGTTACAGAGGCGTTTGGATTTAAGAGAATCTGTGCCGTCACAGGCCAGACATATCAGCGAAAGATTGATACATTAGTGATAAACACGCTCGCATCGGTGGCACAATCCGCTCACAAGATGTGCAACGACATCAGGCTCCTGGCGAATCTCAAAGAGATTGAAGAGCCTTTTGAAAAATCGCAGGTTGGGTCATCGTCGATGGCTTATAAAAGAAATCCAATGAGATGTGAGAGGACAACGGGACTTTGCAGGTTTGTTCTTAGCCTTGCCGGCAGTCCTGCAATGACGGCCTCGGAACAATGGCTCGAAAGAACGCTCGATGACTCCGCCAATAGAAGAATTGTTATCCCTGAGGCGTTTCTGGCGGCCGATGGAATTTTAGAAATTCTCATCAACGTCACTGATGGTCTGGTTGTCTATCCAAAGGTAATCGAGACACGGATTGCCGCGGAGCTGCCATTTATGGCTACAGAAAATATCCTGATGGCAGCAGTTATAGCCGGAGGCAACAGGCAGGAATTACATGAGAAGATTCGGCTGCACTCACATGCCGCCGCTGCACAGGTAAAAAATTTCGGCAAGCCTAATGATTTGATTGGGCGCCTGCGAGCGGATATTGCTTTTAGGAAAGTTAATTTCGAAAAGGTTCTGAATCCGAAAGCTTATATCGGAAGAGCGCCACAGCAGGTCGATGAATTTATCAGGAGTATCGTGACACCAATCCGTAAAAAATACTATAAAGAGCTTAACAAAAAGGTGGAATTGAAGGTATAGAATGCGTGATGCGTCGTGCGTGATGCGTATCGCGTAAAAAAGAAATACGCAATACAAGATACAAGATATGACCCGAGAAGAACTAATAAAACGAATTAAAGAAACCGCTTACCTTGAAGGTGACTTTATTCTTCGCAGTGGCAAGCAAAGCAAATACTATCTTGATAAGTACCTTTTCGAGACATGCCCGGATATTCTCAAGACCCTCGGTGAAGAATTTGCCAAACGAGTCAGCTCTGATGTCACTCTGATAGCCGGGGCAGAGCTGGGCGGCGTGGCTCTGGCTGCTGCAACGGCAATGCAAACAGGTAAGAACTGGATAATCATTCGCAACAGTAAAAAAGGCTACGGCACCGGCAAACTCATCGAAGGCGTCCTAAAATCGGGCGATGTGGTTCTCTTAGTCGAGGACATAGCTACCACCGGAGGACAGGTCCTTGAAGCAGCCAAGGTTATCGCCGAAGCAGGTGCGAGGGTGAAAAAAATCGTCTGCGTAATCGACCGCAAACAGGGAGCTGAGGAAAATATCACAAAAGCCGGCTACAAATTTGAGTCCATCCTCACTAAAAACGACCTCGGAATAAAGGATTAAACCGCGGTAAGTCTCAAGCTTTCTCAGAATAATTGCCCATTTTCAGAGCATCCAGC
The DNA here is from genome assembly GCA_964601185.1 of uncultured Pirellulales bacterium. Lineage (GTDB taxonomy): Bacteria > Planctomycetota > Phycisphaerae > Sedimentisphaerales > Anaerobacaceae > CAZRMQ01. The sequence goes on along the minus strand of CAZRMQ010000053.1, from coordinate 3,082 downwards.
ACGCTCACCAGAAAAATATTGTGATTTTCCTTGTTATTTCCGAATTTTTCTTGACTATCAGCCCTTAAATACTAATATTATTAATTATGGCAAAGAAACTACTTTCAATATCTTGTCCTTGTTGTGGGCTGCCTATGCAGACAACGGCGATGGCTTGCATAGCCTGTGGGATTAAGATTGAAGGCAATTTCAGCGAGACGTTTTTCAACAGGCTCGCTCCGGAAGACCAAAAATTCTTAGAGCAGTATCTTTTAGCAGGATTCAGTATCAAAACATTAGAGCAGAACAGCCCGCTCGGATACGCCGCAATAAGGTCCAGGCTGGACAGATTGATTGTGAACTACGAAACGCTAAAGAAAATGGACGCCCAGAAAAAAGCTGTTCTTGAACAGTTGCGTACCGACGAAATTAATGTAGCCGAGGCCAAGAAGAAACTGGAAGAACTCTCAGGAGATTAAAAAATGGAAAATATATCGTCAGAAGAGCAGCTTATACAGCTTCGCAACGAAGGTAAAATAAGCGAGGATGAATACCAGCAACTGCACGCGGCACTACAGAGTCCCTCCGCAGGACAAAGCCGCGCCCCCACTGAGGGTGACTCCTGTCCGCTCACAAAAGAATTGTATGCCTTCCGTAAGCGGCTTTTGCTGACGGGCTTTGTCATCTGCCTAATCGGCCTGCCGACCGGCATTGTGCTCGGCCTGCCCCTTGTCTGGGGACTAAGCATTCTCGGCCTAATCATTGTTCCCATCAAATGGTATTTGATCAACAAGAAGCTGCACTCGTCGAGTTAGGTGAATTATCCAAATCGATTCAGGCAAAGCAAAAATGCCATAAGTACAAAATGCTCTCTCGGTGGATTGATGATATTCGATTGTTGAAGGGACCACTTTAGTATTAAGGTGATGAGAGCACAATCAGAAAGGTCTATATGCAAAAAAATGTCTCTATCATCGTGGCTTTATTGTTAGCTTTGTTTGCTAATCCCGGCCAATCAGCGGAGGAAAAGTTCTCGCTGAAAAATGGGCTTAAAGTTGTTCTCAGGCCGGTCTCCGGCACTGATAACGTTGCAGCTATTGTTCTCTACGATATCGGTTGCGACCACGACCCAAAAGGCAAATCAGGGCTTACGCATCTTATCGAGCACCTATATGTCACAGCAGCGGCTGGAAAGACCCCAGCCCGTGACATTCAGACATTTATATCAAACTACCCAGCAGGCTGGAACGCGCAAACCGGTTCAACTTACACAGTGATTGCGACCGTTTTCCCGCAAGAAAAAATAGACCAGGAGCTTGCCGACGCTGCCGCACGAATGGAAAACCTCAACATAATTCAAGCTGACATCGACCGTGAAAAGCCGCGTGTTGATAATGAGCTTGCCAATATGTTCGAAAGAATGCCACAATTGGCTGCCGCCAACCGTGCGAGGGAGAAAGTCCGGCCGAGCCCGAACGGCGGCAGGAAAGGTGGTATCCCCGAACAAGTCAATTCTATAACGCTCGAAGAACTTGAAGGAACACTGAATAGATTTTACAAACCAACAAACGCAATCCTCGTACTCGCGGGAGGATTCAAGACCCCAGAGGCAAGGCAGATGGTTGAAAAGCACTTTTTAAAAATTCCACCTGGAGAAAAATGCCCACCTGCCAGGCCGGCCCAGGCTGGTGTTAAGGGCGGGTTTGAAAAAATAAATGTAAGACCTATCCAACCCAGCATGCCCGGTTTTGTCGCAGTTTCGGTAAAAGTCCCTCTGCCGAACGACCCTAATTATCCAACGTTCCTTATCCTGGCACAAAAGCTCTTGGCATCGAGCAGCAAGCTCCCCACCATTCAGGGTTTCTTCCCCGTCAACTATGCAATCCTCGACGACCCTGAAATACTCACCCTATCGCTGCCGCTCCAGGCTGGAGAAAGTCCTGAAAAAGTTCTCGAACGTCTGAATGCCTTTATTGATGAGACACTGGACAGGCCGTTTCAGCATACAGAAATTCAAACAACAAAAATGATGTATGGCTTCTTCCTTGGAATTATAGATTGGCCCGACCAGGCGGCTTTGCAAAATCTTTATGGCTTGGCATTTTCAATCGGAAGGCGCTTGCAGCTCGGCCTTGACAGCGAACAGCTCTCCAGTGCTATGGACAAAATCACGGCGGAAGATGTAGAAAAAGTCAAAAATAAATATTTCAGCCCAAATAGTAGAGCAGCCGTAGCAGTGCTCACAGAGTAAACCCCGTGTTCAATATAAAGGATTTAAATATTTTCATCCCCGGCTCGATGAGATTCGATTATTGAAAGGACCGCTCAAATTATGCCCTGATGTTACATTCCCCTTTCATTATTCCAAAGCATAACCTGCAGGCGCTGACAGAATGTATAGCCGGTACTTTTGCATATCTCAGCGACCATAGGCGATTTGGATAAAAGCTCATCCCTCGTAGCAGCCTGAGGCATTAGCATTACTTTATTGGAATCGATGTTTCCTACTTTTTCTATAGTCTGTTGTATTTCGTGCACATCGTCTTGTGAATCCACCACAAACTTGAGTTGATATTTGTAATTATCAATCAGCTCTCGAAGTACAGCTACATCCAATCTCGAATCCTCGTGAACCGCAGCAAGTTTTGCATCCTCCGGAGCAGAGTTACTCAATTTCGAGCTTATACTCATCAGATCGCAAAACATATCCGGCATATATGCAATGCCGGCGGTTTCAATTGTTACATGTTTCCCAGAAGCTTTTAGCTCTTGTACTAATTTCGGCAGGTCTGAATTTATCATCGGTTCGCCGCCGGTTATCACCACGAATTTACAGGGCCATTTTTGAACAATCTCGACAATTTTAGCGATGCTGTATGTGGTTCCAGCCGTCTGCTCCCATGTGTACTTTGCATCGCACCATCGGCAGCGCAGAGGACAACCAGCCAAACGCACAAATACGCTGGGGACACCAGCGAAAAATCCCTCACCTTGTAACGAATAGAAAATCTCGTTTATCCTCATTGTTCTCGTATATCGTATTGAGTATGTCATCTCTGAAAGCGTGCCTGTTGTCAAGTTGGCGTAATGGTTAATTTCATTT
>CAZRMQ010000052.1:0-13589 GCA_964601185.1 uncultured Pirellulales bacterium | reverse complement strand
AATAGTTTTCCTTTCTGTTTTATGTGCCATTAGATTTTGCAAGCAATTCTTTAATCGTTATTTTAGCCGGCTGCGGACCTAACTTTTGAGCAGCCTCCTCACACTGTTGCTCTACAGCTTTTATTCCGCCGCGACGATAGGCCATATTAAGTGACGCCACTGTCAGTAGTTCAGCCGGAGATTTTGTGGAGATAGAGGCCATAGCAGTATCAATCTGCTCATCCGAGTCCTGGTAAAAAATAAACAGGCTGATTACCACGACTATAACCGCTGCAGCGGCGATAAGTCTCATCATCCTATTTCGAATGATTACCCTGGGTGCACTTGGTTTATACTTTGTCTGTTTCGCCTGGATAATTTGCTCCATAGCTGCAAATGAGTCATGCAAAGTATGCTTATCCATCTGTTGGCTGGTTTTCTCATGCGGCTTTCTAACTCTTACGAATTTTTCTATATCCTCTTCTGGTCTCATTTGGTCACCACACTATTCAAAATAGAACGCAGTTTATTCAAGCCATAGCGGTACCGGCTTTGCACTGTATTGATAGAAACACCCAGGGCCTTGGCAATCTGGCCAAATCGCATCCTGTGATGCAGATGCAGCACTATGACCTCGCTCTGCTCGTAAGGAATGCGGGCAAGTAATTCTTGTAACTGGCCTGATTCCTCTCGGCTGATAGCGTCTTCCATCGGCCCATCAGGATTCGAACTAATCGTATCCACAAAATTCAGCCCTATATCCCTTTCTGACTTTAAGCGGTTACGGTCACGAACACGGTTGCCGACACAGGTCAATAAATAACCTTTCAAGGTCCCGCTGAGGTGGAAAGTCCCCACAGTTCCGGCAAACGACACAAACACATCGTGAACAATGTCCTCAGCAAGACTTCTATCTCTTAGCATGGTGACAGCCAATCCCAAAAGGGCATCTTTATACTTTTCGTAGATACGCCGAAAAGCATCTTTGTTACCGCGATTGAATCGCCACACAAGTATCTTGTCTTCGATTATCAAATTAACGTATCCACATTAATTAAACGGCCGTTTCTCTCTGGTATAACGAATGACCCACCTATTTTAGTTTAATTTTCCCATTATTTTGCATAAAAAGCGCATAAAAAAAGCCCCCCTTTTTGCCTTATGGCGGAGACAGGGGGGCCGGTTCGGCTGTCCCGATACATCAGGATTACTTTTTGGTCTTGAATTTGTACTCGTAAATTTCGTCTTTACTCAAGTCCTTGCCCTGACAGCGAATAATAAAACCATCGTCGGTTTTTTCGTACTTAAAATCCTTGTCGCTGAACAAATCTCTGGGCATATTCTCTGGCAGCGCATCTGGAAATTGGCCGATCTTGGCTCTAATGATGTACAGATTTAACGCCGTCTTAACCGCATTGAATTGGGTTCTGGTTTTAATGTCCGTGCTCACTACCCTGGAAATAGCCGGGGTAAGATATGTCGCCATAATCGCGTTAGGATTCTTTTTGCTATCGATCGCAGGTTTTTTCGCTAACTTTTCCAGTTGCTCATAAGACTGTGGATATGGAAGGTCCACTGCCGTAAGACAGGCAGAAAGGTACTCCAGGAAATATTCCTTATTAGCCTTGAAGAATGCTTCATCTCCATTTCGGATTATCTGCCTTTGTTTCTCTGGAATCATGTCGCCTGCCATCTCAAGGATGCAATCGACCTTTTCCTTGCGTATGTCCTGTGCACATATCCTAAGGTCTCTGTTTATCGAAGCCTTTACCGAGGGGAATCTCTCTGAAACATTATAAACCCGATTCTTAAGCCAGATAAGCATATCTGGATTATCAGATATGTGTGGAAGAATATCCATGATGCACTGATTAGCCATGACATTAAGTGAGATGCCTACTAAATGTGACACCAGCACACCGCTATCAGCGATATGAGGACTGGCTTTGTGTACGCTTAAGCACAAATCAAGTGCTTGTTTGTAATCTGCCGACTCAGCAGCTATTTTTGCCTGCGCCACCACTATTCTCGACAAGGTTCTTAGTGGGGCCAATCGAGGCATCTGCAGTTCGATGCCCTCTGAATAGTCCAGACCCCAGTCGCAGTTTGGTGCATCACCGGCGTCAACGAAGTACTTTATCGCAAACTCATTCTTTTGGACATAGTCTTTTATTTCTTTATCGATGCTGATATTACCTTTCACAAAGTTAGTCACTTTGTCTGTCATTTTATCGTTTGCATCATATATCAGACAGGCTCGATAATAGAGAACCGCCGCATTGTCAGGTGGATACGCACAAACCAATGAAGCTGACATCAGTAATATCAGAAAAGCGCATATACACTGTGTTAATTTAATTCTGTGAACGGTATTCATAATTTCCCCTTTCCTGTTTATGTACCATTGAATTCTGTCAGTATTTGTTTAATTGTTATTTGTGCCGGCCGCGGCCCCAGCATCTCTATAGCCTTCTTACATTGTCTATCGACAGCTTCTATTCCTCCTCGGCGATAAGCAATATTTAGTGACAGAATCGTCTGCATATCAGCCGGAGATTTTGTAACTGTGGTGACATCGGTAGTATTGATTTTTTCACCTGGGCCCAGGTGAGTCATAAGAAAACCTATAGTCAAAATTATTAACGCTGCGGCTGCAAGTTTCGTGATTGGATTTTTCAAAATATCTGCCAGCCGAACCTTGGTAGTCGAGGTTTTCTCAGCACGGCTTACGAGCATTTGAAATTCTTTTTGATATTTCTGCTTCCATTTCTTGGAATCGAACTGTGGTCTTGTTGTGTTGATAGTGCGGGAAATTAGCTCATCCAGCCATTTATCATCTTTTTTATTCATAATTACACCTTGCCAAAACCTCTGCGCTGTAAGTAACCGCCTAATTTTTTCTTTGCTCGTCGCAGTCTTCCGTTTATCGCTTGTTCCGAGATGCCGAGCACCGAGGATATCTGTTCATACGACATGCCGTCGTAATATCGCAGGAAAATCACTTCCCTGGCTGAGGCTGAAAGTTTACCCAGTGCCTCTTTGACAGCCTCGCCCGCACCATCGTTGTGCGGTTCTGTTGCTGCTGTTTTAGTAGCAATGTCATTGCTGTGGAGCAGCTTTGTGCTCCGAGCTATATCTCGTGCAACATTTCTGCAGATAGTTGCAAGCCATCCGGCAAACTGGCTTTTTTTCTTCAATTGCGGCAATTTCTCAGCGGCCTTTGCAAAGGCCTGTTGTGCTGCGTCTTCAGCCAAATGCCTGTCGCCGAGCGCCGAGTGCGCGATTGCGACCATCGCCGGATAGTGGCGCCTGCATAGCTCGGTAAAGCTATCCGTATCCCCGCGGATAGCTGCCTCGACTATTGCTATATCCGGCTTCTGAGCAAGCTGCCGTTTTGCGAGTACCCTTTCTAAACCTTCTTTCTCTGATGTGCTGCACATGATTTTCCCGGATCAGCCTTCCCTTTTATAGACACATTTTCGCGTTCGAAAGGGGCGCCAAAAAACCCCCCACTATTTATTTTTTCCATCATACAAATTATCATCTTCTAATCGAGCGTAAAACCGGGTGTGCTTCAGGAATGATTTGACTTGATTTTCTTTAAGTATTCTGATTCTTTTTTCGTTTATCGTTTCACAAAATTTAGTGTACTTTTTGGTTACTTAGCATTCTGTTGAGTTTTCGCTGCAGGTCTTTTAGGCGATTTGATTCATCGAAGCCGAGCATAATAATCGGAAAGGCAGTTTTGCTGTGCATAAGAGGCTCATGCATATCCACCCATTTTCGGCAATATTCGCCGTCCGGCGTTCCGGGAATCGGTGAAAAATCAGCTAACGTTCCACGGATGCCTAAGCTGTTGGCAAAGCGCATCGTAATTTCGAGCTGCTGGGTATCAATATGAGGGTGGCCGAGGATTTGGTAAGCTGTGATGTTTGCAGGTTCCGCGCCTGCGGAAATAAGGTGCTCAACCGCCTGCGTCAGCTCATCGCAAAAGATTTTTGCCCCTGTATTCTGCTGCCACTGTATTGAAGCGCTCTCGAAGCCAAGGTAGAAGGTTTTAAACCCAGCCTGTACCATCAGTTCAGCCAATCTTTTAGTGATGAAACGTGCATGAAGGCCGTTTGGCGTATGGAGATTCACCTTTATATTACGCTTTATAACCTCATTTAAGAAAGGTGATAAGACTTTTTCCGCTTCAAACAGCAAGGCATCGTCGTAGAAAGCAATATTTTGCACACCGAAATTTACTAATAACTCCAGCTCTGCTAAAGAGCGTTCCAAAGGCCGTGCTTTGAATTTGCTGTAAACCTTCGGAACCGAGCAGTAAGTGCACTTGAAAGGACAGCCTTCGCTAAGTTTCACAATGCCGACGTTTAGTTTTTCGTAAGCCTGCCATAATGCAGGTTGTTTCAGGTCCGGCTCGATTCCTATGTACTTCCAAAGCGGCTCAAGGTTTGTACCCGGCACTAAAAGATCTGCTCCCAGGTTTTCAGCGTGTTTTTTGCAGAATGTTACGTAATTTCCACCAAGTATAATTTTAGATGATGGCCAAACTTGACGGATATCTTCAATAACCTCTTTAATCCCTTCGTACCAATAAGTCATGGTGGTTTGGATAAGAGCGAAATCGAAAGATCCTTTTTGTTGTAGAAAATCTTTGAATATGCTGCGAGGCAAACCAAACCTCCTATAATATCGTGGAATTAACTTCAAACAGGCAGGATTTGGAATTCTTTCGCAGTAGAATCGCCCGCGACCCCACCGGTCGGATTCAAGACCTTTCTGTGTCGTCACAAATGGATGAAGGCGATCAAGATAATCAAAGAGAACAAAATTCGCTTTTCCGCGTAAATATCCAGCGATGCTCAGCAGGCCGTAAGGTTTGAGCCAAAAATCGTACGCAGTGAAATCATAAATTGGCGGATTTACCAATAAGATATTTGGCATCATAACTGTTTGCAGTCCCGAAAAAGTCGGGGTTGATTTATGTGGTAAAATACAGTACATCGTTGCTGTTTGTCAATTTCTTTCATAAGTATAGGCTATTTCTTATTTTTTCGTACCTTTTAAGCGTCCTGATCATGTGAAAATGTATTGACTTAATTGGCCAAAATGTGTTAAAATAAACAAGATTATGATATTTTATAAGAAGTTCTGCAATAAATAACCACGTAGAAATCGTTTCTACTTATTGAGGAAGGGATTTTGTATTGCAAAACGGAGTTCGAAAACCATAAGTGCTGAAAACAAACGGATTTAGTATTTCTTATTTTATAAATAAGGGGTATTCAGATTAGGAGGCAGGCTCTTTTGCTTGAACGTAAATTGATAGCACAGACCTCCAGGCAACAGACTACCTTACGCTCTCGTCCTGAGCGAGGTCGAAGGAATTGCATAAAAATGCTATTTTGAGGTTGTATAATCGTAGGTTGAAAATCTTGCGATGCAAATAGATTCACGTAATCCTGATAAAAATGCCGGTGTTGAAAAACACACAGATAGCTGGGTTGATGGGGTTATCTCCCGCCGCTACGAGATGAAATATATCATCTGCGAGTCGAAAGCTGAGGCTATTAAGCAATTTATTAAGCCATACGTGCAACTGGACCGTTACTGCAAATTACAACGAAATAGTGTCTATCCTATTGTTAGTCTCTATTTGGACTCAGATGATTTGCACCTCTGCCGGGAAAGCCTGACAGGCCAAAAAAATCGCTACAAACTGCGAATCCGCAGCTATACCGATGAGCTGGATTATCCTCGGTTTTTTGAGATCAAACGCCGGGTAAACAATGTTATCATCAAAAGCAGATCCCGCGTGTTGGATAAAGACATCGCGGCGTTGTTTACAGGATTGTCCATGCCTCTTCATCATCACTATGCGACGGACCATGTGGCACTGAGGCAATTTCAATTGTATGTGAACAATATTAAAGCCAAACCCGTGATCTTAATTCGCTATATGCGTCAGGCGTATGAAGACGATTCGGAGAACAGAGTGAGGGTAACCTTTGATCGAAAGCTTGCCTATAATGTCACCACCAAGCCGAGAGTAACACTTAACGGCCGGAGCTGGCAGTATCATTTATTAGGCTCGGTAATTTTGGAGATAAAGTTCACCGATCGTTATCCAGCCTGGTTGAGCCGGATGGTCGAATGCTTAAGCTTACAGCAGCAGTCAATGTCAAAATACGCCACGTCCATACAGGATGCTTGCTCTCTGGGACTATGTATACGTAGATTTGGGGAGAGTGATTATGGATAGAATTTGGCAGACATTGGAGGAAACTTCATTCGCCAGCGGAACTTTTTCACCTCAAAGTGTGCTTTTGTCACTGCTGCTGGCTTTTATTTTGGGTCAGGTTCTGGCCTGGGTTTATTATGCTACGCATAGCAGTCTTTCATATTCAAGGTCCTTTGTGCAGTCGCTTATTCTGATTACCGTGGTGGTAGCAATGGTTATGTCCGTCATTGGTAATAATATTATCACCGCTGTGGGGCTGATGGGTGCTTTAGCAATCATTCGTTTTCGTAACATTATCAAGGATACTCGTGACATAGCCTTCATTTTCTGTTCGCTGGTTGTGGGTATGGCGACCGGCTCCCAGCGATATGCCACTGCTATTGTTGGCACTATTGTTCTGAGCACGATAGCGGTGTACTTGTATCTGACGGGTTTTGGCACACACCGTCCTCATAACGGCTTTTTACGATTTAGCTATAGAGGCCATATCGGACCCGAACATCCGATTCCTGCCATTCTTAGGCGTTTCTGCGGCAATTTCACTCTTATATCTGTGCAGGATGCCGGCTTTGGCAGCCCGGCTGAGTACGCCTACCAGTTAATGATACGAAATGCGTCAAAAAACGAGCAGATGGTAGCTGAGCTGGTAAAGATTGATGGTATCGAAAATGTTAGCTTGACGATGCAGGAGCAGCTCCTTGAGGTTTAGCTAAAATATGAAAAAAAAAACCTCTACAGGTTATAAATTTACTCTTTTTGGTCTGCACCATATACTGCCTGTCTTAGTATGGCTGACGGTGTTAGCATGTGTAGTTGGCCTATTTTATAAACGTGCACAACGTTTTGAAGTCTTAGGTATAGTTCAAGGTAGAGTTCATGAGGTCTCTGCTCCATGTGACGGCCAGTTGAAAATTGTCTGCGTCGATTTGTTTGATGAAGTTACAAAGGGACAGACGCTGGCTACCCTCGATGACGAGCTCATAAAGGCTCAAATTGCTACCATTTCCGCTGAAATAGAACACCTGTTGGCCCAATTGGTTCCCACACAAGAGCAATTGATTGCCGAGGCTGCAAATCAGGAAACAACACATATCGGGGATCAGAGGCGGTTTTTTGTGGATGTGGAAAACGCAAGGCTCCGCATACTGGAATTAAGAGTCCTGATCGCATCTGACCGGATCAACCTGGAAGATTTAGCTATGGAGGGCAAGATACTCCAGGAGCTTGTCGAACAGGATGCTGTTGTTCCTTATGAATTGGATAGAGTAAAGGCCCAATACAACAGCCTGGCAAAGAAAATAGAAGAGAATGAGCATTCGTTGGAGCAGGCCAATATTAACTTGGAGCAGGCCCAGCACAGGCGTGACGAGTTTGCCCAGCGGCAATTGCAGCACCCATCGGTAGATAGTACCCTGGAGGTGATACGCAAAGAAGCAAAAGTGCAGGAAAAGCTGCTGGAGCAATCATTAGTACAGCGAAATTCATTGGTGGTTAAGGCACCAGCCAATGGTATTGTCATCCAGATTCAGGCAAACGCCAACAACATTGCTTTGCGGCGACAGGGTGAGGGGATTTTGGGCAGGCCGGGTGAGGTTGTTTTAGCCGGCGACCCCATACTAACCATAGCGGAGCGCAAGCCTACACAGATTATTGCTTATGCAAGAGGGAACCAGCTCAATCTAATTCATGAGGGAATGGCTGTGGAGCTGATAGAGCTCCCCCAAGACCGGAGCAAAGCACAGGTGGTGCAGTCCCAGGTACTACGTGTTGGGCCGACCATGGAGCAAATACCCCAACAATTATGGCGAAATCCAAACGTCCCGGAGTGGGGTCGGCCATTCGTGATTAAAGCACCTCCTCAAATGCAGTTGATTGTCGGTGAGAGGATCGGAATACGAACACTGTAAATAGAAGACAGAATACAGAGGACAGAGGACAGAGGACAGAGGGCAGAATCTCTTCTTTCCGTCTTCCGTCTTCTGTTTTCCGTCTTCTGTTTTCTGTCCTCTTTTGTTTATCAGGCTGTGCCAAGCATAATTATAAAGTCGAGGCGGATGAGCAAGTCTATGGTATCATTGACCAGAAATGGAAGGAAGAGTTCGGTACCAAAGCTAACTATAGAATCAGCGATGTGCCTTCATCGCCTGATGATATTCAAATATCTAAGACTATACCTGCCGGTAGTGTGTTGAGCCTTTCACAAGCGGCAGCTATGGCAACAGCACACAATCGTGATTATCAATTGCAGAAGGAAACTTTGTACACAACAGCATTAGATTTCAGATTGGCCCGTCATCAGTTTGAAACACAGTATTTCGGTGGACCGAGCGGCGGATACGATGCCGACTGGAATGATGAGGTCTTGGGAGTCGAGTCAAATTGGGGTTTTAACAGGCTGCTGGCAACAGGTACACAAATAAGTGCTAAAATTTCGACTGCCTGGCTTGAAGTGCTAACCGGTAATATGGAAGGGGGGGTGACCTCTATTTTGACTGCATCTGTGGTTCAACCTTTATTTCGCGGCAGAGACCAGAAAGTAGTATTGGAAAATCTCACGCAGGCGGAGCGTGACACACTTTACCAGATACGCTCTTTCAATCGTTTTCGCAGGATGTTTGTGGTTTCTGTCGTCACACAATACTACCAGGTGCTGGAACTGTACGAGCTGGCTAACAACGCAGAAGCGAACTACAATACTCTTGCCGGATTAAAAAATCACGTTGAGAAATTAGTTAATGTCGGGCGTTTGCCCAAATTTGAGCTTGATAGAGTACGACAGGAGATGTTGAAGACCAGAGATATATATATTCAATCCAGGAAAGAATATGAGCTGCTGTTGGATTTATTCAAGATAACACTTGGCGTGCCAACCACGGCGGAGTTTAGGCTGGATGAAGGTGTGCTCCAGGAGCTAAAAACCAAAGATATCCGCAACCTGGATTTTGATGAAGGTAATGCTGTAGAGACGGCATTGTTTAGACGTCTTGACCTTGCTAACAGCGCCGATGTGGTTCTCGATGCGCAGCGTAAGGTCTATGTAGCAGCAGATGCCCTTCGAGCTGACTTGAGCGTTACAGGAATGACCAACGTTGCTTCTCCGAAGCAGGGCAGCCGACAAACCATGCAGTCTGCCGAGGACTATAATTTAGATCTCGAACTTAATTGGCGATTGGACCGTGTGGCTGAACAGAATATTTATCGAAAAGCTCTTATTACGCTGAACCAGCGACAGCGGGAATACGATTTAGCTGCAGATACAATTAAGCTCGAAGTTCGTCAGGCATACCGGGATTTTGCAGAAGCAGTGGAGCGTATCAAACTTCAGTCAGAAGCTGCTTCGGTAGCTACCGAACGCTATAGAAAGACTTCCTTGCTGATGCAATATGGACGCGCCAGCAGCCGCCGGGTTCTGGATGCGCAGGATAGCTTATTTGAAGCGCAAAATGAAGCCATAAAGGCGTTGGTCAATTATACTATCGCCACTCTAAATTTTTACCGAGATACCGGTGTCCTCAAAGTACGCCCCGATGGAATGTGGTCCACCTCTGGCGGATAAATCTTCAAGCCAAGCAAGTCCCCACATCAATAGCCTACGTTTTTCTCCCTTAAAAAACCAAAGTTTTCTATCGTGAATGCACAATGGATTTTAGTGGATTTTCCCACATATTTGTTTTATTGTGTTTTAACAATTGATAGTTGGCGGTGAAGACTCCGCATTTTACCGGTGGTTTAAGCTGCCGTCGGCATAGTTGAAATTACCAATTTAAGGAGTGTGAAGTGTAGATGTGTTCTCAGAAAGGTCTTTATAACTTTGGCGAGATTGAGAAGAGATGGCAAAAGTTTTGGCAGGAGCATAAAACTTTCAGAGCAAAGGACTGCGACCGGTCCAAGCCGAAATATTATGTGCTGGATATGTTTCCCTATCCCAGCGCCGCCGGTCTGCACGTTGGCCATCCGGAAGGCTATACGGCAAGTGATATAGTAACCCGGTATAAACGGATGAACGGTTTTAATGTGCTGCATCCTATGGGCTGGGATGCGTTTGGGTTGCCAGCGGAACAATATGCCATTGAGACCGGCACACATCCTGCGGAAACTACCCAGAAGAACATCGACAGAATGCGCCAGCAAATCATATCACTGGGTTTTAGCTACGATTGGGACCGGGAGGTCAATACCACCGACCCAGATTACTACAAGTGGACGCAATGGATATTTCTGAAATTCTTCAACAGTTACTTCGATGAAGCTGAGCAAAAAGCCAAACCAATAGAACAATTGCCGGTTCCTGACGATTTAAGCGAAGCCGAAAAGCAAAAGTACATAGACGACCATCGACTTGCTTATGAAGCTGAGGTGGCTGTCAATTGGTGTCCCGCGCTGGGGACAGTTCTCGCAAATGAGGAAGTTGTTGGCGGGCTTAGCGAACGCGGCGGCCATCCTGTAATAAGAAAGCCGATGCGACAATGGATGCTGCGAATAACGAAATACGCTGAGAGACTGCTCGAAGATTTGAAGGAGGTCGATTGGCCGGAGTCGATAAAAAAACTGCAGCAAGACTGGATCGGTAAAAGCATCGGTGCTGATGTCGATTTCAAAGTCGATGGTTTCGATGAAAACATTCGAGTTTTCACGACACGACCCGATACATTGTTTGGTGCAACTTATATGGTAATGGCGCCTGAACACCCGCTTGTAGACAGGATCACAAGTGAGGATAGAAAAGAAGCTGTTCAAAAATACCGCGAAGAAGCTGCACGCAAAAGCGATCTGGATAGGACTGACTTGGCCAAAGAGAAAACAGGTGAACCCATAGGTGCTTCTGCAATAAATCCAGTCAATGGTGAAAAGATTCCAATCTGGGTAAGTGACTACGTTTTGATTAGTTACGGTACCGGTGCGATTATGGCTGTGCCGGCCCATGACGAGCGTGACTTCGAGTTTGCGAATAAATTCGGCCTTCCTATTATCCCTGTTGTTGAGCCGCCGGACAAGGAGCAAGCGGAGCTTGTCAAGCAGGGCAAGTTGTGTTTTGCAGGGGATGGTAAGGCAATCAATAGCGGGCAGTTTGACGGTTTGCAGACGGCAGAGTTCAAAGAGCGAATCACGAATTGGCTTGAGCAAAAAGGCTTAGGCAGAAAGGCTGTAAATTATAAGCTGCGAGACTGGCTCTTCAGCCGGCAGCGTTACTGGGGTGAGCCGTTCCCGATTTTGCATACCGAAGATGGTCGCGTGACAGGGCTTTGCGAAGAAGATTTACCTTTAGAGCTTCCAAAGGTTGAAAATTATAAGCCGCCGGGAACAGGAGAATCGCCGTTAGCCAATATCAATGATTGGGTGGGCGTGACATTGCCCGATGGCTCAAAAGCCAGGCGCGAAACAAATACTATGCCGCAGTGGGCCGGCAGTTGCTGGTACTATCTGCGATATATCGACCCCAAAAATACTCAGCAGGGCTGGGACTCGAAAAAAGAGGAATACTGGATGCCTGTGGATTTGTATATCGGCGGAGCTGAGCACGCGGTGCTGCACCTTTTATATTCGCGATTCTGGCACAAGCTCCTTTATGACTTAGGCTATGTGAGCACGAAAGAGCCGTTCCAAAAGCTCGTCAATCAGGGGATGATATTAGGCGAGGATGGCCAGAAGATGAGCAAGTCCCGCGGTAATGTGGTCAATCCTGATAAGGTGGTCTCTAATTTCGGAGCCGATTCGATGCGGCTTTATGAAATGTTTATGGGTCCTTTGGAGGCGATGAAACCCTGGAGTACGCAGGGCGTGCAGGGTGTATATCGGTTCCTGCAGAAAACATGGCGGACGATTGTTAATGAAGAAACAGGCGAGCTTGTCGAAGCAGTAAAAGAATCGCAAGCAGATGAAGCGACGCTAAGACTATTGAATCAAACTATCAAAAAAGTCAGTGATGATATCGAGACATTTAATTTTAATACAGCAATTAGCGCGATGATGATTTTTGTAAATCACTTGAGCAAACAGGATGACAGGCCCAAATCGGTGGTTGAAAAATTCGTTCTTATTCTCGCTCCATTTGCACCGCATATTTCTGAAGAGCTTTGGCAAAGATTAGGACATCAGGATAGTTTGTCTTATGAGTCGTGGCCTGAATATGACAAAGAGCTTATCAAAGAAAAGGAAGTTGAATTAGCGGTTCAGGTTAATGGTAAAATAAAAGACAGGATAGTTATTGCTGCTGACGCAGACGAAGAGCATATCAAACAAAAAGCACTTGCCAGCGAGAAGGTAGTGGCTGCTATAAATGGTAAAAGTCCAAAGAAAGTTATCGTTATCAAGTCACGGTTAGTGAATATTGTCGTTTAGAAGGAGTAATTGCCATGAACGGTGGATGCAGCAGAAGATGCTTTCTTATGCGAGGCGCAGGTATGGCAGCAGGACTGGTGCTTGGAGGTGTTGTGCTTACCAGCTGTAATAATCAGTCCAGAAAAGGAGCAGATGAAAAGATGGCATCGGAAATGATTGCTTATTGTGGATTAAATTGTGTCAAGTGCCCCATTTACCTGGCAACGAGAGAGAAAAACACTGAGAAACAAAGGCAAATGAAGGAGCAGATTACCATCGCTATCAAGAAATACCTCGGCGAAGAACTCCGGGTAGAGGACATTAACGACTGCGACGGGTGCAAGGCACAAAGCGGAAGATTGTATTTCAACTGTCAGAAGTGCCGGATAAGGAAATGCGCGAGTGAAAAGGGTCTTGAGAATTGTGCATATTGTGATAAGTATCCCTGCGAAGAACTGAGCAAGTTTTTTAATACCGAAGATATAGAGGGGGAAGCGCAAAAACGGCTGGACACGATAAAGGCCGGGCTATAAACCGGGCTGGCTTGAATTACGTAATTAAACGATGAATATCGAAATCGAAGCAAAGCTGAAGGTTGATTCGCTACAGGAAATAGTAGAGAGGTTGGATGGTCTTGGTGCTGAATTTTTAGCAGAGCAGTTACAGAAAGATTACTATTTCGATGACGGGGACAGGGCGTTGACTAAAACCGATAGGTGTCTTCGGCTGCGCCGGGAGGTGGTTGGTGACAGTAACAAGTTTTTTTTGACTTATAAAGGTGCCAGGGAAAAAGATCAGTTCAAAAAGAGACAGGAAATCGACATAGAAATCAAGGACCCAGATTCGACTGAGAAGATGCTTATTGCTCTGGGATATAACAGGGTATTGGTTGTAGAAAAAAAACGTGGAACCTGGCGATATCGTGACTGTCTTGTGGCATTGGATGAGGTGCCGTTGTTAGGTGAATTTGTGGAAATAGAAGGGCCGGACGACGAAAAAATCAGCGATGTACAAAAGGGATTGGCCCTGGCGAACCTGCAGCACATCC